>CAYRLC010000037.1:16636-21149 GCA_964424995.1 uncultured Croceicoccus sp. | reverse complement strand
AAGAAGGAAATGAAGCGCGTTCTGGCCGACATCCAGTCGGGCCGCTTCGTGAAGGCCTTCGTCATGGACAATCGCGCCGGCCAGCCCGAGCTGAAGGCCGCCCGCAAGGCTGCCCTGCGTCACCCGATCGAGGAAACCGGCGCCAAGCTGCGCGCCATGATGCCCTGGATCAAGGCGAACGCGCTGGTGGACAAGGCCAAGAACTGATCGTTCTTGCCTGACCGAATGAACGGGGCCCGCGCATCGACCTTGATGCGCGGGCCTTTTTCGTTAGCGTTGCGCCGCTGACCAACCGGGGGATTTCACACGATGCGCCGCACTGTTCTTGCCATGCTCGCCGCCACCACGCTTGCCCTGCCCGCCGCCGCCGTGCTGGCTCAGGGCGCACCGCCGATGGAACTGGGGCGCCCCGATCCCTCGCTCGTAAAGTCCGGCAGCTATATTGCCGATCCCAACCACACGCTGGTCGGCTGGCGGGTCAACCATCTCGGCTTCAACGACTATTTCGGGATCTTCGGCAACGTGACGGGTACGCTGGAACTCGATACCGCGAACCTTGCCGCCGCCAGGCTCGACGTGACGATCCCGGTCGCCAGCGTCACGACGGCCAGCACCGCGCTCACCGAACACCTGCTGCGCGCGGGCAAGGACGGCGGCAAGCCCGACTTCTTCGGTGCAGACCCCGCCGCCGCGCGCTTCGTATCGACACAGGTCACGCAGACCGGCCCGGCCAGCGCGATGATCGTCGGCAACCTGACGCTGAACGGCAAGACGGCACCGGTCGCCATCGCAGCGACGTTCACCGGCGCCGGACCTGCCCCGATGAGCGGCACCGAAACGATCGGCTTCGAAGGCCGTGCCGTGCTGAAGCGCAGCACCTTCGGCATCGACATGGCCATCCCGCTGGTGAGCGACGAGGTGGAGCTCGACATCACCGCCGCGTTCGAGAAGACCTCGTGAAACTCGCCCTTGCCGCTGCGCTCCTGCTGTCGGCCTGCGCGCCAGCGGGCGGGGGCGATGCGGCAACCGACACGCCGCCCGAACCGACCAGCCCTGCCCCCGTCGCCAGTGCGAGCTGGACCGCGCCGACAAGCTGCCCCGGCAACCCGGACCGGCCGACCGGTTCCAACTGCTATGGCATCTTTCCGAAAAGCTGCGGCGCCGACCGCGCCGTCACTTTCGTCGGCCAGCCGATGAGCGACCGGATCATGGCGACGGTGCAGGGCTCGGCCACGGGCGGGGTACGGGTTATCGCGCCCGGCCAGCCCGTTACCGAGGACCTGCGGCAGGGGCGGCTCAACATCATGGTCGATGATGCCGGGGTGATCACCGCGGTCGATTGTTACTGAGACGCTGCATGTTCATCATCCGTGAAGACGACCTGACCCACCGGCAGACCCGCGAACTGCTCGCCTATCACCTGTCGGGGATGCACGAGAGCTCGCCGCCCGAAGCGGTCTTCGCGCTCGATCTCAGCGGGCTGCAGGCGCCCGAAGTGACGGTGTGGTCGGCATGGCAGACGGTCGGTTACGGGCAGATGGAGATCGCCTCCATCGGCGCGCTCAAGATGCTGGGCGACGGCACGGCAGAAGTGAAGTCGATGCGCACTCACCCCGACTACTTGCGCAAGGGTGCGGCGGGCGCGATCCTCGAGAAGGTGATCGACACCGCGCGCGAACGCGGCGTCACCCGCCTCAGCCTGGAGACCGGGCGTGGCGGCCCGTTCGAACCGGCACTGGCGATGTACCGCAAGCGCGGCTTCACCGATGGCGGGCCATTCTCCGACTACGCGCCCAACGAATTCAGCCAATACCTGCACATGAACCTATGACCAGCCCGACGATCCGCCTTTACACGAGCGACGACTTCGCCGGGGTCGATGCGCTGTGGATGGCGGTCTTCCCCAACGATCCGGAACGCAACCGCGCGCGGATCTCGATCCCGAAGAAGCTGGCACAGCAGCCCGAACTGTTCTTCGTGGCCGAAGACGGTGGGCGCATCGTGGGCACCACGATGGCGGGATATGACGGCCATCGCGGCTGGCTCTATTCGGTGGCGGTCGCCCCCTCGCACCGGCGGCAGGGAGTGGGCGAGCGGCTGGTCCGCACCGCGCAGGACGCCCTGCGCGACATGGGCTGTATCAAGGTGAACCTGCAGATCCGCACCGGGAACGAGGCGGTCGCCGGGTTCTACCGCGCGCTCGGTTTCGCGACGGACGAGGTCATCTCGATGGGCCAGCTCCTCTGACCATGCCTGAGCGTGGGCCCGAGCTTGCGCCCGGCCTTGCCCCCGACCTTACCGAAGCGCTGGCGGCCCTGTCCGACGCGATGGCGGGGCGGCACATCCGTGGTGGCTGATCGGCAGCGTTGCGGTGGCGCTGCATGGCGGCGACGCCGGGCCGATCGGCGATATCGACGTGGTGGTCGATCCGCGCGACATGACGGGCGTGCTCGCCCGCACCGGGGCGCAGGTCCGGGCCAAGGGCGAAAGCGCGCTTTTCCGGTCCGACATTTTCGCCACCTGGCATCACGGCACGCGGCCCATCGAATTCATGGCCGGCTTCCGCCTTTGCCGGGACTGCACCTGGCATCCGGTCGAACCGGTCTCGCGGGAGAGCGTGGCGATCATGGGCCGCGCGCTCTTCGTCCCATCCCGCGCAGAGCTTGTTGCCATGCTGCGCAGCTTCGGGCGCGACAAGGACCTGCGCCGTGCCGAAGCGCTGGAACGGCTGGCCACCTGACCCTACGGACGGGGCGAATTCGGCGCATTTCCGGCCATTTCGGGTATGGACAACCCCGGCGATGTCGATCATAGCCCGTCGCACATGACCGTGATGCGCAACCGTTCCGGCTTCGGCCTGCTGCTTCGACTTACACGCCCCTGGGCGTGACCGTTGTGCTGGTCGGCTGACTGGCGCCGGGGCGGCCTGGGGGAACGATCGCCGCACCACCTGAAACAGCTGAATAGAAGTAACCGTCATGGCCACCACGCCCCGCACCATGCTGACCGACCCGTCGGTCAAATACCGCCCCTTCCCGCCCATCGACCTGCCCGATCGCACCTGGCCGTCGAAGACGATCACCAAGCCGCCGCGCTGGCTGTCGACCGACATGCGCGACGGCAACCAGTCGCTGATCGACCCGATGGACAGCGTGAAGAAGACCCGCTTCTTCGACCAGCTGGTCAAGGTGGGCCTGAAGGAAATCGAGGTCGGTTTTCCCGCCGCGGGCGCGACCGAATTCGATTTCATTCAGGGCCTCGTCCATTCGGGCCGCATCCCCGACGACGTGCTGGTGCAGGTGCTGACGCAGAGCCGCGAAGACCTTATTGCGCGCAGCTTCGAAAGCCTGATCGGCGCGAAGCAGGCGATCGTCCACGTCTACAACGCGGTCAGCCCCGCCTGGCGCGACATCGTCTTCAAGATGAGCAAGGACGAAGTGCGCGGCATTGCCGAGGCGGGCGCCAAGGTCATCCGCGACCAGGCCGCGAAGTATCCGGATACCGAGTGGCACTTCGAATACAGCCCGGAAACCTTCAGCACCGCCGAATTGGACTTCAGCCTCGAATGCTGCGAGGCGGTGATGGACATCCTGCAGCCGACGCCCGATCGGCCGATCATCCTGAACCTGCCCGCCACGGTCGAATGCGCGACGCCCAACGTCTACGCCGACCAGATCGAGTATTTCTGCCGCAACCTGCCCAACCGGGACAGCGCGGTGGTCTCGCTCCACACCCATAACGACCGCGGCACCGGCGTCGCGGCGGCGGAGCTGGGCATCATGGCGGGCGCGGACCGGGTCGAAGGCTGCCTGTTCGGGAATGGCGAGCGGACGGGCAATTGCTGCCTCGTGACCGTTGCGCTGAACATGTACACGCAAGGCGTGAACCCGGGCCTCGACTTCTCGAACATCGACGAGGTGATCGAGACGGTCGAATACTGCAACCAGATCCCCGTGCACCAGCGCCATCCCTATGGCGGCGAACTGGTCTTCACCGCGTTTTCCGGCAGCCACCAGGACGCGATCAAGAAGGGGTTCGAGGCGCACGAGCAGCAGAACGACGAGTACTGGCGCGTTCCCTACCTGCCGATCGACCCGGCTGACCTCGGCCGCAATTACGAGGCGGTGATCCGCGTCAACTCGCAGTCCGGCAAGGGCGGCTTCGCCTGGGTGCTGGAACAGGACAAGGGCCTGAAGCTTCCCAAGCGCATGCAGGCGCACTTCTCCAAGGCCGTGCAGCGGATGGCGGACGAGACGGGGCGCGAACTGAATGCGGCCGACATCTGGGACGCGTTCCAGCACGAATACCACGTCTCTCGCCCGCAGCACTTCCAACTCGTCGATTACGAGGAACAGCGCGCCAAGGACGGCACCCGCGTTTTCACCGGCACGATCACCGAAGGCGGGCGCGAACGCACCGTTTCGGGCCGGGGTAACGGGCTGATCTCCTCCGTCGTCGCCACCCTGTCGGAAGCGTTCGGCATGTCGCTCGAAGTGCTGGACTATTCCGAACA
>CAYRLC010000037.1:1468-16536 GCA_964424995.1 uncultured Croceicoccus sp. | reverse complement strand
GCCCAGAGCTGATCGGCCATCGCATCCAGCGTGGCGAAATCGACGTCGCGGCCAATGGGGTCACGCCGACTGAGCGTCATCCGCGTGCGCCCTTCCCCTTTCAGCCGACGGGCAAGCCCCCGCTGCACCAGCTTGATACGCGCCAGCGCCACGTTCCTGGTCCCAACCGCATCCCGGCTGCAATTTCGCGACCATTCCATTTCGACGGCGCCGACCCTTTCGAAGACAAGCTCGTTGTAGAGATGGTGCGGCCCGCGGTGCATCGGCAGGCCCACTTCCATCGCGATGACTTCGCTGCCGGGAAGCAGCACGCCATTGCGATCGAAATCGTCCAGCCAAAGTTCGTCGGTACCGATCGACGAGAACATGGTGGCCAGACACCGACGCGACATCAATTGCCGCGGAAGCAGATGGTGCTTCTGCCAGCCTTTGCGGAAGCCATGGCTTCCCGGTCTGTTTACTGCCGAAAAACGGCGGTTCCCCCGGTGGTGGGGGGCATTCTGCGACATGCCCTCGTCCCCTTAAGGACCGAGGTCATCAGACAGCATGCCTAAGCAATAGGTAAAAATTCGAGGTTAACGATTTCACCAAGAGGCTGCAGTTCGAAAAGACCGTAACCGTCCACCTCCACCTGTTCCGCATGGGTGACCGGACCGTGCATGACGAGGTGGTCGATGACCCTGATCGCGACCCGCGCACGGTCTGCCCCCGGCAGCTCCGCGGCCGGCAGGATCCGCAATTCCTGGCCGATCAAGGGTCGAAGTCCGCGACTGACGATCGCGCCGTCGGCATCCGGCGAAAGCGATGTCAGCCCAAGAGCCGGGAACGGACCGCCCGCCAGCCAGTGGGCCGCCACCTTGCGGAAATAGGACACGCTCATCGCGCTATCGGCAGGCTGCCAGCCGACGGCGACGCAACCGCGTGTCTCGCAAAGGGCCAGAGCGGCGCGCACGGCCGCCTTCGTCACCGCGATGGCAGACCCTTCCCCCCCTCCCGTGAGGGCCGGAACGATCCGCAAGGCAGAGGAACCGGCAAAGACGGCATCGGCCGCGTCGAACCGCATGGCCGGAAGATGATCAATCTCCTTGAATTCGATGGTGAAACGCACGCCATCCGACCCGATGACCGTGTCGGCGAGAGAGCCGTTACGCAGGACAGTCAATCCAGCGTTAGAAACGGCATCCGCCAAATTGCGGTATTTATCGCCAGAATCTGTAAACCAGAGAGTGGCGACAAGATCGTCAGTGCCTTCGACGCCGATATTGATGGGGCCATTGCCAGACATGATCCCGTAGTCCTGTCCCGTTTCCGCGAATTGTTGCAAACCCCCGTTCATTGGTCGAGTCCCCAGCAGACGAACTAAATCCGAAACGGCTGCGATACTTTGTCGCAAAAGCCCTCTCGCACACTATTCGATAATCGGCAGAACCAGGCCAACAAGGCAGTCCTGCCGAATAAGGTTCAGAATACGCCCATTGCCAATCCCTGCCCCATACCCTGCCCCAGTTCGAGGCATTCTCGCGCTGCGTCGGAGCGTAACGTTTTGGCACGCAACACTTCTTCAGGTGTCTGCGCCGCGAAATCGACGATCAGCGGATCGGCCACGCGGCGCAGGCGCCAACCCGTTGCGATGCGGTCGATCTGGCGTGTCGCGCCCTCCCCGTCCGATCCCGCCGCGATCGCCGTCGCGTAGGCCCGCCCCTCGATGCGCCCCAGCACCGGATAGTAGCAGCGGTCGAAAAACTCCTTCATCGCCCCCGACATTGTCGCGAGGTTTTCCGGACATACGAAGAGGTAGCCCCTTGCCGCCAGCAAGTCTTCGGGCCCGGCATCCTCGCAGCGCAGGATGCGCCCCTCGTCGCCCGCACCGTCCTTAGCGCATGCGGCCATAGCACTCGCACCGCCCGTTCGCGAATGCCAGACGATCAGCAAGGGGGCACTCCTCGTCATGGAATGAACGTTAAATCACAACGCTAAGCGGGGGAAAAGCTCTCGCCCCGGAAGCGTCGCGGGTTTTACCCGGCAAAGCGCGGTTGTAGGCTGGCCGGATGGCATCGGCATGGCAGCACAGTGAAATCGAAGGGCTGGCCTGCGGCGTATCCCGCTCCCTTTCGGGCAAGGCGTGGCGCTGGCGCGGCGGCAACATGGCGTTGGGCGCAGGCGGCGCGGGCGGCGACCTGGTGACCCAGCTGCTGACCGCGCGGGGCGTTGCGGCAGACGATATCGAGCGGCATCGCAATCCCACCTTGCGCGCGTTTCTGCCCGATCCGTCGATCTTCCACGACATGGACAAGGCGGCCGAGCGTCTTGCCGGCGCGGTCCTGGCGAACGAGCGGGTCACGATCTACGGCGATTACGACGTCGATGGCGCGACCAGCAGTGCGCTGTTGATCCGTTTGTTGCGCGATCTGGGTGCCGACCCCGACCACTACATCCCGGACCGCCTGCTCGAAGGCTACGGCCCGTCGGGAGAGGCGCTGGTGCGGCTGGGCCAGCAGGGCAGCAGCCTGATCGTCACGGTCGACTGTGGCGCCATGGCGCACGAGGCGCTGCAGATGGCGCGCGATGCCGGGATCGACGTGATCGTCGTCGACCATCACAAGTGCGCATCCGAAAATCCGGTGGCCGCTGCGCTGGTCAATCCCAACCGCCTCGATTCAAGCGACGAGGCGGCATCCTATGGCCACCTTGCCGCGGTGGGTGTCGCTTTCCTGCTCGCGATCGCGCTCGTGCGCCAGCTTCGCGCGCAGGGCTATTTCGCAACCCGGACCGAGCCGGACCTCATGGGCCTGCTCGACCTTGTCGCGCTGGGCACTGTCGCCGATGTCGCCGCGCTTCACGGGCTCAACCGTGCCTTCGTGGCGCAGGGGCTGAAGGTGATGGCGCACCGGCGCAACATCGGCCTCAATGCGCTGATCGATGTCAGCAGGCTCAAGCGCGCACCGCAGTGCAGTGATCTCGGCTTCGCGCTCGGACCGCGGATCAATGCCGGCGGGCGCGTGGGCGAATCGACGCTGGGCGTGAGGTTGCTGACCGGCGGCATCGACGAAGAGGTGCGCGACATCGCCGCCCGGCTCGATGTGCTGAACGAGGAACGCCGGGCGATCGAGGCCGAGGTGCAGGCCGCCGCCGAGGAGCAGATCGCGGGCCAGCACAACCGTTCGGTCCTCGTCCTGTCGGGGCGCGGCTGGCATCCGGGGGTCATCGGCATCGTCGCCGGGCGCATCAAGGAAAAGACCGGCAAGCCCGCCATCGTCATCGCGGTGGACGATCAGGGCGAAGGCAAGGGTTCGGGGCGCTCCCTTTCGGGCGTGGACCTCGGCGCGGCCGTGATCGCCGCGCGCGAAGCCGACCTGCTGGTGCGGGGCGGCGGGCACCCGATGGCGGCCGGGCTGACCATCGCGCACGATCGCATCGATGCCTTTGCCGATTGGCTGGACGATCGCCTGTCGCGCGATGTCGAACGCGCGCGCGAAGGGCAATCGACGCTGATCGACGTATCGGTCGCGCCGCGCGGTCTCCACCCCGATCTGGTGTCCGATCTCGATGCCGCAGGGCCCTATGGCGTGGGCTGGCCCGCCCCGCGGGTGGCGGTGGGTCCGGTCCGGCTGGTCAAGGCCGACATCGTCGGCACCGGTCACGTCCGCATCATCGCCAGCGGCAACGACGGTGCACGGTTCAAGGGAATCGCCTTTCGCGCCGCCGATAGCGATCTGGGTCAGGCCCTGCTGCACGCGTCACATGGGCGCCGCCTCTGGCTGGCCGGGCGTGCCAAGGTCGACGATTGGGGACAGGTTCCGGCTGCCGAACTGCATATCGAGGATGCTGCCTTCGCCGACTGATCCGGGCGACCTGCACGGTTTTGTCATGAAAGGTGAATTCCGGCCTTGACCACCTGCGAAGTCGCTCGTAGATGGCCGGCCTGCACCGCGTGGCCCCTTCGTCTAGCGGTTAGGACGCGGCCCTTTCACGGCTGAAACACGGGTTCGATTCCCGTAGGGGTCACCACGGTGCAGTATTCGCCCTCCATCGGCGACGGCCCCTTCGTCTAGCGGTCAGGACGCGGCCCTCTCACGGCTGAAACACGGGTTCGATTCCCGTAGGGGTCACCATCCTCATCACATGACAGATATATGACACTGGCGCGCCGACTTTGACCGCCTTATGCCCCCTCGTCGTGACACGGACCGACCTGATTCATCGCACCCCGCGCACCCGCCCCACCGCCATGCGGATGGTGTGCGGTGCGTAACTCGGTGCCCTATGCCGGGCTCGCCATGGCGGTGGCGGGGGCGATCGTCCTGCTGGTGACGACGGGGCAGTTCCTGCTCTCGATCGGCATCCTCGTGGTCTGGGCCGGCTCGCTCTACCTGTCGCGCCCGGCGCCCGACAATGCCCGCCCCCGCGACGATGGCCGGCACATCGCCGAACACCGCATGCGCGAACTGATCGAGCCGCTGGGCCTCCCCTATCTGGTGATGGAGAACCGCCGGATCACCATCGCCAACCGCGCCGCCCGCGAGGTGCTGGGCGCGCATGTCGTGGGCCAGGACGCGCGCGTCGCGCTGCGCCATCCCGATGCCGTGCGCCTGATGGACAGCGGGGATGAAGGCCAGGCCGTGATTCGCGGCCTGACCGGGCAGCGCAGCGTGTGGGACATGGCGCTGCGCCGGATCGACAATGCCAAGACGATGATCGAACTGGTCAACCGTACGGCAGAAGCGGACATCAGCCGCGCCCACACCGATTTCGTCGCCAACGCCAGCCACGAACTGCGCACGCCGCTCGCCTCGATCATCGGCTATGTCGAAACGCTGATCGACGCGGAGACCGACACGCAGGCCCCGCCGATGAAGGAGGAGACGCGGCTCCGTTTCCTCGAGACCATCGCGCGCGAAGGCAAGCGGTTGCAGGCGCTGGTCGAGGACCTGATGAGCCTGTCAAGGATCGAGGCGGAGAAACACGACCTCCCCGCCCTCGTTCTCGACCTCGGGACCAGCCTCGACGGGGTGATTTCGGCGATGCAGTCGCTGCACGGCAAGGATCGCATCGTCATCGAAAGGGCGCAGGTGCCGATGCCGATTCGCGGTGACGAGCAGCAGGTCCACCAGCTCGCCCGCAACCTGATCGAGAATGCGCTGAAGTACGGGGCGTCCGACAAGCCAGTCCGGGTCTCGTTGCAGCGCAATGGCGACATTTTCGAGTTTCGCGTCGCCGACACCGGCGAAGGCATCGCGCCTGAACATCTGCCGCACCTGACGCGGCGATTCTACCGCACCGATCCCGGCCGCAGCCGCGCGGTCGGCGGCACCGGCCTCGGGCTCGCCATCGTCAAGCACATCGTCGAGCGCCATCGTGGACGGCTGGAGATCGTAAGCCAGCTGGGCCAGGGCACGGTCGTTACCGTGCGCCTGCCCCGTCACGTGGAAGACAAGGCCGCGGCCTGACCGCGAGGGACGTTTTGTCACAATCCCGGCACTCGTTCGCCGCTATCCACAAGGAAAGCGGGGGACGCGGCGCGTGTGTAACAAAACTGTCACCTCGCCGTCATACTGGCGTCGTCGTTCGGATAGAGAACTGTAACAGAGGTTTCGACTGACGATGAGGACCACCCACGTTTCGGCGATCGCCCTGATGGCCGCCGCCGGCATCGCCACCCCGGCGCATGCGCAGGATGCCGCCGACATGCAGGCGCAGCTGCAGGAAATGCGCGCCCAGATGCAGGCGATGGCGGCGAAGATCGATTCGCTCGAATCGCAGCTCGCCACCGCGACGGCCAAAGCCGAGACCGCGACCGAGACCTCCACCACCGCGCTCGCCGCGGCAGAGGCCGCCAAGAGCGACCTCAAGGTCAGCTGGAAGGGCGCGCCGGTCATCGAAAGCAAGGGCTTCACCTTCAAGCCGCGCGGCCGGATCCAGTACGACATCGGCTACCTCGGTGCACCCGACGCCTACGTGAACGACGGCGAAGGTTTCGGCAGCGAACTGCGCCGTGCCTATCTCGGCTTTGAAGGCACCATGCCCGGCGGCTTCGGCTATCGCGCCGAGATCAACGTGGCCGACCAGACGCTGGAGGTCACCGACCTCTACCTCACTTACGACGCCAGCAAGTCGGTCAAGCTGACGCTCGGCCAGCACAAGCCGTTCTGGGGTCTGGAGGAGCTGACCAGCGATCTCTTCCCCTCGTTCACCGAACGCGCCGCCATCAACACCGCCTTCGGTTTCGAACGCAAGGTCGGTCTGTCCGCCGCGATCACCAGCGGCGACCTGCTCGCCCAGGGCGGCGTGTTTACCGACAGCATTTCCGACCTGTCGAACGACGGCAACAACGAGCTTCTCTACAGCGGGCGCCTCGTCTTCGCGCCCAAGCTGGGCGGCGGGCAACTGCACCTTGGCGCGAACGTGAACCTGCGCGACGTCAACACCGCCAAGAACAGCAACTACCGCGTGCGGCCGTTCATCCACACGCCCGACGTGCGCTTCATCGCGACCGGCGACATGTCCGTGAACAAGGAACTCGGCTACGGGCTGGAGGCCGGCTACATCAGCGGGCCGTTCCACGTCGCCGGCGAAACCCACTGGCAGAAGGCATCGCGCGTCGGCTTCGACGATCCGACCTTCTTCGGCGGCTATGCCGAGGTCGGCATTTTCCTCACCAAGGGCGACACCCGCGGCTACAAGAGCGGCACGTTCGACCGGATCAAGCCGGCCAACGCCGTCGACAAGGGCGGCATCGGCGCAATCCAGGTGAACTTGCGCTACGACTACCTCGACCTCAACGATGCCGGCATCGTCGGCGGCAAGCAGGATGGGTACGAGGCGTCGCTGATCTGGACCCCCACCGACTACACCCGCTTCATCGTCAACTACGGCCGGATGAACTACACCGACGCCGCAGCACTGCCCGGCGGCGACCGCAGCTACGGAGTCGATGCCTTTGGCGCCCGCGCCCAGATCGATTTCTGACCGGGCGATTCTTTCAGCCGAAACCAAGCGGTTATTGCAAGGTACTGATTCAAAACGAGTTTCCCTTTTTGACCGGGCGCGCCGGGACTGTCATATGCTTGTCATGACAGGCTCATAAAGCGCCCGGCGATACCCAACGAAGGACACTTTCCATGCGCTTTACCAAGATCATCATCGTCGCCGCGCTCGCCAGCGCCGCGCTGTCCGCCTGTGGCGGAGGGACCGCCTCGGCCTCGCGCGATCAGATCAAGGCCGTCGGCTCGTCGACCGTCTATCCCTTCGCCAAGGCGGCGGCAGAGGAATTCGCCCGCTCGTTCTCGGGCCAGTACAAGTCGCCGATCATCGAATCGACCGGCACCGGCGGCGGCGTGAAGCTGTTCTGCGCGGGCGTCGGCACGCAGCACCCCGACATCGTCAACGCCTCGCGCCGCCTGAAGAAGAGCGAGTTCGAGGATTGCGCGAAGAACGGCGTCAACGAAATCGTCGAGATCGAAGTCGGCAAGGACGGCATCGCCATCGCCGAATCGAAGGAAGGTCCCGAATTCGGCCTGACCGTAGCGCAAGTCTACGAAGCGGTCGCCAAGAACCCCTATGGCAAGCCCAATACCGCCAAGAACTGGAACGACATCGATCCCTCGCTGCCGAACGAGCCCATCCTGATCTATGGCCCGCCGGCCACTTCGGGTACGCGCGACGCGTTCGAGGAACTGATCATGACCGCCGGTTGCAAGACCGATGCGGCGACCAAGGCGCTGAAGGACAGCGACGAGGACAAGTACGACGCGATCTGCACCGAAGTGCGGACCGACGGCCCCTATGTCGAGCAGGGCGAGAACGACAACCTGATCGTCCAGAAGCTCGCCTCGAACCCCGCCGCGATCGGCGTGTTCGGCTACTCCTTCCTGGAGGAAAACGCCGACAAGCTGCGCGGCCTGAAGCTCGACAACGTCGCGGCGAACTACGACAACATCGCCAACAACACCTATCCGGGTGCCCGTTCGCTCTACATCTATGTCAAGAAGGCGCACCTCGACGCGGTTCCGGGCCTGCGCGAGTACATCTCGACTTGGGTGAGCAATTGGGGCAAGGGCGGCCTGTTCACGTCCAAGGGCATGATCGCCTCGACCGATGCGGTCGCGGCGACCAACGCGGACGTCGTCAAGAACATGACCGTACTCGATGCCTCGGTTCTGAAATAAGCCGCCACTAGACGCAGGAACTATGTCGCCAGCCATCTTCGTCCTCCTCGCCTTCGGCCTCGGTCTGGTCGGATGGCTGGCCGCTCGTTCCCGCGCATGGGCCCTCGCCACTTCGAGTGGTGAGGGTCGCGTGCGTCTGCACTCGCTTCCCTCCTATCACGGCTGGTACGTCGCACTCTGGGCCTTCGTGCCCGCGATCGTCTTCGTGATGATCTGGAACGCGATCAGCCCGCAGCTGGTTCTGCAGGCGGTGCTGTCCGATCCGGCGGCCGCCAAGCTGCCCACGTTCGGCATCACCCGCGACACCGTCATTTCCGAAGCCCTCGCCGTTGCCCGCGGCAGCGCGCAGGGCGTGTTCAACCCGATGGCCACCCCGCTGGTGGAACCGGCGCGCGCGGCGATGCAGCGGCTGAACATCATCGGCGCGGTCATCACCGTGCTGGTCGGTTTTGCCGGCGGCGTCTTCGCCTTCCTGCGCCTGCGCCCCGATTTCACCGCCCGCACCCGGGTCGAGCGTGCGGTCATGCTGGCGCTGCTGCTGGCCTCGCTGGTGGCGATCCTGACGACTTTCGGGATCGTCGCCTCGCTGCTGTTCGAGACGATCCGCTTCTTCGGCATGGTCAACCCGATCGACTTCCTGTTCGGCACCCACTGGTCGCCCAACCCGATGGGCGACGTGGACTTGACGAGAGGCGAGGATTACGGCGCCCTTCCGCTGTTCTGGGGCACGATCTACATCGGCGCGATCATCGCCATGATCGTCGCCATCCCGCTCGGCCTGATGAGCGCGATCTACCTGACGCAATATGCCGCGCCCTCGGTGCGCAAGTGGATGAAGCCGCTGCTGGAGATTCTCGCCGGCGTGCCGACCGTGGTCTACGGCTATTTCGCGGCGCTCACGGTCGCACCGTTTATTCGCGACGTCGCCAAATCCATCGGCATCGCCAGCGCCAGCAGCGAAAGCGCGATTGCCGCGGGCCTCGTCATGGGGGTGATGATCATCCCCTTCGTCTCCTCGATGGCCGACGATTCGATCGCCGCCGTCCCCGCCGCGATGCGCGACGGCAGCCTGGCGATGGGCGCGACGAAATCGGAAACCATCCGCAAGGTGCTGGTCCCCGCCGCCCTGCCCGGTATCGTCGCGGGCATCATGCTGGCGGTCAGCCGCGCCATCGGCGAGACGATGATCGTCGTCATGGCCGCGGGCGCTTCGGCGAACCTCACCGCCAACCCCTTTGAATCAATGACCACGGTGACATATCAGATCGTCGCCATGCTCACCGGCGAAGGGAGCTTCGACCATCCGGCCACGCTCTCCGCCTTTGCGCTGGGCATGGTTCTCTTCATCGTGACGCTGGCGCTGAACTTCATCGCGCTACGCGTCGTGAAACGCTACCGCGAGGCTTACGAGTAATCCGATGAGCCAGACCTACTCCCCCGACGAGGCGCAGATCCGCGCCGCGCACAAGCAACGAATCGCCGATCGGCTGAAGGAGCGCTACGCGGCGGAACGCCGGTTCAAGGCGCTGGCCTTTGCCGCCGTCGCGTTCTCTGCGATCGTTCTCGCCTTCCTGCTGTTCACGATGACCGCCAATGGCATCGGCGGCTTCACGCGAGCCGAGCTAAAGGTGCCGGTCGATTTCGGCGGCGCCGGTCTCACCATCACGCCCGACCGCCTGGCCCAGCCCGGCGCCGAGGGTGCGCTGGAACAGGCGGGACTGCCCGACGTGCTGCAGTTCGCCACCAGCGAGGCTTATGGCCCCGAGGTCGCCGAACAGGTCGGCGCCAGCGCATGGCGCGATCTGGCCCGTCAGATCGTCAGGAACCCCGAACTGCTGTCCGGGCAGCAGACCGTGTCGGTCCCGGTTAACGACGATCTCGCCGCCGCCTATCGCGGCGATGGCGACGCGGCCCTGCGCGCGATCGCCACCGACCTGAAGGCGAAGGGCGTGCTGGTCCGCGCCTTCGACACCGGGTTCCTCGAACGCGCCGACGCGACAGATCCGCAGGAAGCGGGCATCTGGGGCGCGCTCAAGGGTTCGCTGCTGACGATGCTGGTCACGCTGGTGCTCGCCTTCCCCATCGGCGTGCTGGCGGCCGTCTATCTCGAGGAATATGCACCGCGGAACAAGTGGACCGACATCATCGAGGTGTCGATCAACAACCTCGCCGCCGTGCCCTCGATCATCTTCGGCCTCCTCGGACTTGCCGTCTTCCTCGCGATCTTCCCCAATTACCGTTCGGCCCCGCTGATCGGCGGCATGACGCTGGCGCTGATGACGATGCCGGTCATCGTCATTTCGGGCCGCAACGCGATCAAGTCGGTGCCGCCCTCGATCCGCGACGGTGCTCTGGCCATCGGGGCGTCGCCGGTGCAGGTGGTGTTCCACCACGTCCTGCCGCTCGCCCTGCCCGGCATCCTTACCGGCACGATCATCGGCATGGCCCGCGCGCTGGGTGAAACCGCGCCGCTGCTGATGATCGGGATGCGCGCCTTTGTCGCCACCCCGCCGGGCGGGATTACCGATCCGGCCAGCGTCATGCCGATGCAGATCTTCCTGTGGTCGGACGAAATCGACCAGGCCTTTGTCCAGAACACCTCTGCCGCGATCATCGTGCTGCTGGTGCTGCTGATGGCGATGAACGGCCTGGCCATCTATCTGCGCAACAAGTTCGAGACCCGCTGGTAACCCCATGACAGAACAGAAACTCAAGATCGCGGCCCGCAACGTGAACGTGTTCTACGGCGCGAAGCAGGCCATCAACGATGTCTCGATCGACATTTCGACCGGGGTGGTGACGGCGTTCATCGGCCCGTCGGGCTGCGGCAAGTCCACGTTCCTGCGCACGCTCAACCGGATGAACGACACCATCGCGGGATGCCGGGTGGACGGGCAGATCGAGCTGGACGGGAAAGACATCTATGCCAGCGGCATGGACGTGGTCGAACTGCGCGCGCGGGTCGGCATGGTGTTTCAAAAGCCCAACCCGTTCCCCAAGTCGATCTATGAAAACGTCGCCTATGGCCCGCGCATCCACGGCCTGGCCGGAAGCAAGGCCGACATGGACGCCATCGTCGAAAAATCGCTGCGCCGTGCGGGCCTGTGGGACGAAGTCAAGGACCGGCTGGCCGAATCCGGCACCGCCCTGTCCGGCGGCCAGCAGCAGCGCCTGTGCATTGCCCGCGCGATTGCGGTCAGCCCGGAAGTGATCCTGATGGACGAGCCGTGCTCCGCGCTGGACCCGATCGCCACCGCGCGCATCGAGGAACTGATCGACGATCTGAAGGAACGCTATGCGATCGTTATCGTCACCCACTCGATGCAGCAGGCCGCGCGCGTGTCGCAGCGCACCGCGTTCTTCCACCTTGGCACCGTGGTCGAATATGGCCTGACCGAGGACATCTTTACCAATCCGCGGGAAGAGCGCACCAAGGATTACATCACGGGCCGCTACGGCTGAGGAAACGATAATGGCCGAACATACCGTCAAGGCATTCGATAACGAAATCTCGCAGCTGCGCGGGCTGGTCGCCGAAATGGGCGGGCTAGCCGAAGTGGCCATCCGCGATGCGGTGGAAGCGCTGGTGCAGCGCGATGAAGCGCTGGCCCACACTGTCGTCCAGGCCGACGCCAAGCTGGACGCGCTGGAGGCCGAAGTGGACCGGCTGGCCGTGCGCGTCATCGCCCTGCGCGCGCCGATGGCGGACGACTTGCGCGATGTGATCGCCGCGCTCAAGATTTCCGGTGTGGTCGAACGGATTGGCGATTATGCCAAGAACATCGCCAAGCGCGTCGGCCAAATCGAGCGGCTGAAGAAGTTCGAACCGCTGATCCTGGTTCCGGCGATGGCCGAAATCGCGCAAGGCATGGTCCGCGATGTGCTCAACGCCTATGGTTCGCGCGATGCCGAACTGGCGCTGGAAGTGATCGCGCGCGATGAAAAGCTCGACAACTTCTATGACAGCATCTTCCGCAACCTGGTGGCCCACATGATGGAAAACCCGGCGACGATTTCCAGCGCGGCGCAGCTGCTGTTCGTGGCGCGTAACCTGGAACGGATCGGTGACCATGCCACCAATGTGGCGGAAATGGTCTATTTCGCGGCGACCGGCATCTATCACGCCTCGCGTGAACTGCCCGCCGGGGACGAGCAGGCCGACTGATGGCGGCCTCGATCCTCATCGTCGAGGACGATGCGGCGCTGTCCGAGCTGCTCGAATGGAACCTCAAGGCCGAAGGGTATGATGTGCGCGTCACCCCCGACGGCGAGGAAGCGCTGGTCATGGTCCGCGAAAGCGTGCCCGACGCGATCATCCTCGACTGGATGATCGAGAACCTGTCCGGCATCGAGGTCTGCCGCCAGCTGCGCCGCCACAAGGACAGCGCCCGCGTGCCGATTCTGATGCTGACCGCGCGCGGCGAAGAGGAAGACCGCATTCGCGGCCTGAAAACCGGCGCGGATGATTACGTGACCAAGCCGTTTTCCCCGCGCGAGTTGCTGGCGCGGGTCGAGGCGCTGCTACGCCGCAGCCGCCCGGCGCTGGAAGGCGATGTGCTGAAAGTCGCCGATCTGGAACTGGACCCGGTCGCCCACCGCGTGCGCCGGGCGGGTGAAACGCTGAAGCTGGGGCCGACCGAGTTTCGCCTGCTGCGCCACTTCATGGAACGGCCGGGCCGGGTCCATTCGCGCCAGCAGTTGATCGACGCCGTCTGGGGCATGGACCGCGAGATTGATGAGCGCACGGTCGACGTCCACGTCCGCCGCCTGCGTCAGGCGATCGACCGTGCGGATGAGGAAAGCCTGATCCGCACGGTGCGTGCCGCTGGCTATTCGATGGAACTGGCCTAAATCGGCATTGAAAAGCACGGCGGTTGGGGCAAAGGGCATGGCATTATGCGTCATGTCCTGATCCCCGCCGCCCTGCTGGCCCTGCCGGTTACCGCCCACGCTGAAACGGCGGAGGACCAGACTATCGTCGTTACCGGGCAGGGGCTGGAACGCACTGCCGAAGACGACATCTATGGCGTGCAGGTGATCGCGCGCGACCGGATCGCGGGCGCGGCATCGGGGCGGCTGGAGGATGTGCTGGCCTCCGCCGCGGGGTTCCAGCAATTCCGCCGGTCAGACAGCCGCTCGGCCAATCCTTCGGCGCAAGGGGTGACGTTTCGCGGGTTGGGGGGCAACGCCTCCAGCCGCACGCTGATCCTGCTCGACGGCGTGCCGCAGGCCGACCCGTTCTTTGGCTATATCCCGTTTTCCGGCATCGCGCCCGAACGCCTGTCGCGCGTGCTGGTGACGCGCGGGGGCGGGTCCGGCGCGTTTGGCGCGGGCGCGGTGGCCGGGACCATCGAAATGGTCAGTGCGGGCGCGGATGAGCTGGACTTGCTGAACGCCAGTGCGCTGGTCAACGACCGGGGCGAAAGCGAGCTGTCGGCCACGCTCGCGCCCGAACTGGGGCAGGGCTTTGCCGTGCTCAGCGGGCGTTGGGACCGGGGGCAGGGGTTCTGGACCACGCCCGTGGCACAGCGCGTCGCCGCCAGCACGCGAGCGCGGTATGACAGCTGGTCGGCGGGTCTGCGCGCGGTCGCGCCGCTGACCGACACGGTCGAATTGCAGGTCCGGGGCCTCGCCTATGACGATCAGCGCACCTTGCGCTTTGCCGGGGCCGACAGCGCCACGCGCGGGCAGGATGCCAGCGTGCGGCTGGTCGGCCGGGGCGCGTGGCAGTTCGATGCGCTGGCCTATGTGCAGGCGCGCGATTTCTCCAACATCGTGATCAGCTCCACCAGTTTTCGCAAGACGCTGCACCAGCGCCGCACCCCCGCCACCGGGATTGGCGGCAAGCTGGAACTGCGCCCGCCCGTGGGCGGCGGACATGAAGTGCGGCTGGGCGCGGACTGGCGCAGCATGACCGGGCGGACGCAGGAAGAGGCCTATAGCGGCGTCACCGGCCTCGTCACCGCGCGCCGCCGCGCGGGCGGGCGGAATACCGATCTGGGGCTCTATCTGGAGGACAGCTGGACGCTGGACGCGCTGACGCTGACCGGCGGCGTCCGGGCTGATCGCTGGACGATCCGAGAGGGCTATTTCACCGAAGCGAATGCTGCCGGGACGACCACGGTGAACAACGCTTATGCAAACCGCGCGGGCTGGGATGTCAGCTGGCGCGGTGGCGCGCGGGTGCAGGCGGCGGTGGGTGTGGCGCTGCGGGCAGCGGCCTATACCAGCCTGCGCCAGCCGACCCTGAACGAGCTGTACCGCCCCTTCACCGTGTTTCCCGTCACCACCCGCGCCAATGCGGCGTTGCGCAACGAGGAACTGCTGGGGTTCGAAGCGGGCGTGGACTTCGCCCCGGTTGACGGCGTGACGCTGAATCTGACCGCGTTCGACAACAAGGTGAAGAACGCCATCGCCAACGTCACCATCGGCACGAACCTGCGTGAGCGCCGCAATGTCGATGCGGTGCATTCGCGCGGGGTGGAACTGGCGGCGTCCGCCACGCTGGGCACCGTGCGGTTCGATGGTGCGCTGGCGCTGACCGATGCCGAAGTGCAGGCCAGCGGCGCATCGCTGGCGCTGGATGGCAAGCGCCCCGCGCAAGTTGCCAAGCTGGCCGCGAGCGCGACTGTCGCGTGGCTGCCGCGCGATGGCTGGCTGCTGTCGGCCACGCTGCGCCGCATCGGCGCGCAGTATGAGGACGACCTGCAAACCGACCTCCAGCCTGCCGCGACCACGCTGGATGCCGTGGTGCGCGTGCCACTCAGCCCGCGCTTTACGGTGGTGCTGCGGGGTGAGAACCTCACCGACGAAACCATCGTCACCCGCAATCAGGGCGGCTCGATCGACCTCGGCACGCCGCGCACGGTCTGGGCCGGATTGAGCGTTTCCATCGGGCGCTGA
>CAYRLC010000037.1:0-1368 GCA_964424995.1 uncultured Croceicoccus sp. | reverse complement strand
GCCGATGGCCACCCAGTTGAACGCGCACGCGCGCAACATCGAATGCAGCGAAGAAGAATGGCAGGCCCGGCAGGAACTGGCCGCGTGCTATCGCATCTTCGATTACATGGGCTGGGCGGAATCGATCTATAACCACATCTCGGTGCGGGTGCCGGGTGAGGACAACGCGTTCCTGATCAATCCGTTCGGCCTGCTCTATTCCGAAGTCTGCGCCTCGAACCTGGTCAAGATCGACATCGACGGCAATACGCTGGATGGCAGCCCTTATCCGGTGAACAAGGCCGGGTTTGTGCAGCACAGCTATTTCCACCGCCACGTGCCGTGGGCCCATGCCATCGTCCACACCCACACCACCGCGACGATGGCGGTGTGCAGCCTGGAAGGCGGGCTGCAACCGGTGAACTTCTATGCCTGCAACTTCATCGGCAAGCTGGCCTATCACGACTTCGAAGGCATCACCGTGCGCGCCGAGGAAGGGGAGCGCCTGCTGGCCAACCTGGGCGACAAGCGCATCCTGATGCTGAAGAACCACGGCCCGGTCATTCTGGGCCGCTCGATCCCGGAAATCTTCATCCAGCACTGGTCGCTGCAACGCGCCTGCGAGATCCAGATGGCGACGCTGGCAATGGGCCAGCCGCTGCGGGTATCGGACGAGGTTGTCGCCGTGCACCAGCGCGATCTGGCGCAAGGTCAGGTGCCGGGCAAGCTGCCGGGGCAGGGCGATTTCGAAGCCTGGACCCGCCGGATCGACAAGATCGACCGCAGCTGGCGCGACTGATCTGGCCAGATCGTAACCGTCAATGACCCGCCTGACCGTCAACGACCGTCCGGTTGAATTCCGGATGGACCCGCAGACCCCGCTGCTGTGGGGCCTGCGCAGCGCTGCGAACCTGACCGGGACCAAGTATGGCTGCGGATCGGGCGATTGCGGCGCGTGCATGGTGCTGGTCGACGGCGCCGCGCTGCGCAGCTGCCTGATCACGCTGGGTGAGGCCGAAGGCCGGGTCGTCACCACGATCGAAGGGCTGTCGCCCGACCGCTCGCATCCGGTGCAGCAGGCGCTGGTGGCCGAACAGGCGATCCAGTGTGGGTTCTGCACCCCCGGCATCGCCATCTCGGCCGCCGCGCTGCTGGCGCGCAATGCGGATCCCACGCCGGAAGACATTGCCGCTGCCGTGCCGAACTTGTGCCGCTGCGGGGTCTATCCCCGGCTGGTCCGCGCGATCCAGCGCGCAGGCCGGGTGATGCGGCGGCTGGAAACCATCAGCGCGGCCCCCGCACCGGGCCTGACGCCCGAAGACGCCGCCCGTGCGGTTCCGGCGATGCGGGGGGAATAGGGCCTCTCAGTTTCCCCTAACATATACCCAT
>CAYRLC010000036.1:3973-21542 GCA_964424995.1 uncultured Croceicoccus sp. | reverse complement strand
GCCCGACAAGGCCATCGACCTGATGGACGAGGCGGCGTCGCGCATCCGCATGGAGGTGGAGAGCAAGCCCGAGGAGATCGAGAACCTCGACCGCCGGATCATCCAGCTGAAGATCGAGGAGATGGCGCTCGCCAAGGAGACCGACACCGCGTCGGCGGACCGGCTGGCGTCCTTGCGCGACGAGCTCGGCAATCTTGAACAGCAGTCGAGCGAACTGACCACCCGCTGGCAGAACGAGCGCGACAAGATCGCCGCCGAAGGCAAGATCAAGGAAGAGCTGGACGCCGCGCGCATCGAGCTCGACCAGGCCCAGCGGACGGGCGATCTCGCCAAGGCGGGCGAGCTTTCCTACGGCAGGATCCCGCAACTGGAACGCCAGCTGGCGGAGGCGCAGGGGCAGGCCGAGAACGCCATGCTGCGCGAGGAAGTGACCGAGGACGACATCGCCGGCGTGGTCTCGAAGTGGACCGGCATCCCGGCCGACCGGATGATGGCGGGCGAGCGTGAGAAGCTGCTGAAGATGGAGCAGGCGATCGGCGCGCGCGTCATCGGGCAGGAACAGGCGGTCGTCGCCGTGTCCAAGGCGGTGCGCCGCGCGCGGGCGGGCCTGCAGGACCCGAACCGGCCGCTCGGCAGCTTCCTGTTCCTCGGCCCCACGGGTGTCGGCAAGACCGAGCTGACGAAGGCCTTGGCGGAGTTCCTGTTCGACGACGACAGCGCGATGGTGCGCATCGACATGAGCGAGTTCATGGAGAAGCACGCCGTCGCCCGCCTGATTGGCGCGCCTCCAGGCTATGTCGGTTACGAGGAAGGCGGCGTCTTGACCGAGGCGGTGCGGCGCCGGCCCTATCAGGTCGTGCTGTTCGACGAGGTCGAGAAGGCGCACCAGGACGTGTTCAACGTGCTGCTGCAGGTGCTCGACGACGGTCGCCTGACCGACGGGCAAGGCCGCGTGGTCGATTTCTCGAACACGCTGATCATCCTCACCTCGAACCTCGGCAGCCAGTACCTTGCCAATCTCGACGACGGGCAGAAGGTCGAGGATGTCGAGCCGCAGGTGATGGAGGTCGTGCGCGCGCATTTCCGGCCCGAGTTCCTCAACCGGCTGGACGAGATCATCCTGTTCCACCGCCTGGGCGCCGAACACATGGCGCCGATCGTCGAGATCCAGGTGGGCCGGGTGCAGAAGCTGCTCAAGGATCGCAAGATCGTGCTCGACCTGACCGACGGGGCGAAGACGTGGCTGGGCCGCGTCGGCTACGATCCCGTCTATGGCGCGCGTCCGCTCAAACGGGCGGTGCAGCGCTATCTGCAGGATCCGCTGGCCGAAAAGCTGCTCGGCGGCGAGATCCCCGATGGCAGCACGGTGCACATCGCCGATGGCGACGGGGGGCTGGTGTTCACCATCGCGTGATCCTGGGCGACAGCGGGGGAGGGTGCTTGCGCCCGCCCCAGCGTGGCTGCACAAGCGGGCGATGACCGTAACCCAAGAACCGCGCATCATCCGCGCGATCAAGGCGCTGGAAGCGCACGACCGCGAGGGCGCGGTCACACTTTTGCGCGAGGAACTGCGCGACGGCCCGCCAGACGGGGAGCGCTGGCGCTCGGTCTCGCGGCTGGCCGAGAACATCGGCGAGATCGCGATCGAGAAGGAGGCCGCCCGCCGCTTTGCCGCGACGCAGCCGCTGACGCTGGACCGGCTGCTGTTCTATTGGGGCAAGCTGGCCAAGTACGACGTGTTCGCCGAGATCGAGGCGGAAGTCGCCCGCCTACCCGCGCAAGCGCGCGCGCATCCGGCGGTCCTCCACATGATGGGCACGATCGCGTCGCAGCAGGGCGATTTTGCAGCCGCGGAGGAAGCGTTTCGCCGGGCGATCGCGGTCAACGAGAACGTGCCGCAGTCATGGTTCGCGCTGGCGATGATCAAGACGTTCGCGCCAGACGACCCTGACCTCCCCGCGATGCAGCGGGTGATGTCGCGGATCGAGGGGAGCGGCGACGGCAATGCCGTGGCGGCGCTGCACTACGGGCTGGGCAAGGCGTGGCACGATTGTGGCGACGTGGAACGGGCGATGGGCGATTATCGCAAGGGCGCGGCGATCAAGCGCGCCGGCGCGGGCTTCGACGCGGACCGCAACGATGCGGCGACCGAGGCGCTGATCGCGCAGTTCACGCCCGATGCGATGCGGCAATTGCAGCCTTCGGGCTGTGCCGACTGGCCGGCGATCTTCGTCAACGGTCTGCCGCGTTCGGGCACGACGCTGGCCGAACAGATCCTCGTCAGCCACGGCGCGGTGTCGCATGGCGGCGAACTCAACCTGTTCCGCGCGGCGCTGACCTCTTCGGCGAGCGGCGACATGCCGGGCGCACTGGCCTACCAGCAGGGCGGCGCGGGCGGCCCCGACCCGTGGGGCCGGGTGGCGAAGACTTACGCGCGGCTGCTGGACGAACGCTTTCCGGGGCACCTTCGCGTGGTCGACAAGTCGCTCCTGCAATCGCGGCTCATGGGCCTGCTGCTGCATGTCCTGCCCGACGCGCGGGTGATCTGGATGCGGCGCAATCCCGAGGACGTGGCGCTGTCGTGCTATCGCACCTTCTTCACCTCGGACATTCCGTGGAGCTGGTCGTTCGGCGACATCGGCCGCTTCTTCGCAGCCGAAGATCGCCTGTTCGGTCATTGGACACAGGTATTCGGCGATCGCATCCTGGTGGTGCCCTATGAGTCACTGGTGGCCGATCCGCCGCAATGGATCGGCAAGATGGCGACCCATGCCGGGCTTTCGCTCGAACCGGCGATGTTCGCCTCGCACCAGACCGAACGGACGGTGCGGACCGCCAGCGTGCACCAGGTGCGGCAACCGATCTCGACCGGGGCGATCGGCAAGTCGCGCGCCTATGCGCCTTACATGGAAGACTTCTTCGCCGCCTACGATCGCTAGCGTGCCGCGCGCCGCCTGGCGGCGCCACCTTCGACACTAACGGGCATGAAAAAAGGCCCCGGGATCGCTCCCGGGGCCTCTTTCCTGTTCAGGTTTCGATCGGTCGGATCAGAAACCGACCTGCAGCTGCATGCGAACCGAGCGCGGAGCCTGGTACGACGTTGCAAGGCCGTAGGTGTTGCGGGGCTGACCGTTGCTGAGCGTGCCGCGTTCTTCGTAGTCGGTACGGGCCGACCAGTTGAAGACGTTGAACACGTCGAAGCGCAGCTTGGCGTCGAAGTCGACGGGCAGGCTGAGCACCGCGCTCAGGTCGATGCGCTTCTGCCAGTGCGAGTCGAACTGGCTGCCGCGCGGCGTCAGGGTGAGCGAATTCTGGACGTTCGGAACGGTGCCCGAAGCAATCACTTCACCGTTGCTGTCGACGTTACAGAACCAACCGGCCGCACCATACAGCGCCGCATAGGGATCGGCTGCGGCCGGGACGCGCCCGATACAACCGAACTTGCGCGGCGAGCTGACGGACGCATTGCCCCCCAGCAGGAGCCACGGCGTGACCTGGGCCGCACCGAAGATCTTGAAGTTGTGGGCGCGGTGGTTCGGCAGATAGCCGTACGAACCCAGCGTCAGACCGGGCTGGTCGAAGTCGGTCGTGATGCCCGAGTCATCCTGACCGTTGTCGGACTTCACGCCGCCTTCGATGTTACCCTTGTTCTTCGAGTAGGTGTACGAACCCTGCAGCGTCCACTTGCCGTCGAACTCGCGCTCGAAGGTGAAGGTGATCGCCTTGTAGGTACGCTTGGCCTTCGGATAGCCGAGATCCTCTGCCGAAAACTCGATCGTGCGAAGGTCGGTTTCGCCGTTGATCGGATCCGAAAGGGTGATCGTCGACGGCGCGCCGGGGTTGACGAGAACGTACTGGTGGAAGCCCGACCAGATGTCCGATCCGCTCGGCGTGGTACAGTCAAGGTTGTTGTCGTCGCAGTACTTGTTGACGGCAGCGTCGATCGCAACGTCTTCGAGCGAACGAAGCAGCTTGCGGTAGGTACCGTAAAGACCGACCTTCCAGCGATCGCCGATGCGGGTTTCGCCACCGAGGATATATTCGTCCACGGCCTGCGGCTTCAGGTTCTGAGCGGCGGCGGCGCGGGTGTCGACCGCGGTGCCGTCAGAGATGTTCTCGCAGTTGTCGACGCCGGTGTCGTAACAGGGGTTGGACCCTTCGAAACCGATCAGCGGCGCGCCGAGGATCGGCGATCCGTCCGCGTTCACGCCGGTGAGGACGTTGTAGCGGGTGAGATCGTATTCCGCGCCGGCCAGACGGATGTTGGTGTTCGACGGGATGGGGAGGAAATAACGCCCGAACGAACCGTAGAGCTTGGCACGACCGTCGTCGAAGACGTCGAACGTGAAGCCCAGACGCGGACCCCACTGGCTGCCGGACTCGTAGAAGGTCTGACCGTCGGCATTCTTGTTGACGAACTTGTCGTTACGAATGCCGAGCTGCAGCTGCAGGCGGTTGTCGAGGAGCGACCAGTTGTCCTGGATGTAGAACGCCTTGTTGACCGTCTCGAACACGCCGCCGCCGATGAACGTGCGCCCGGCGGCGTACTGCGTACCTGCGGGAGCATAGATGTCGCCCGCGCCGGCTGTGAAGTAGGTATACGCTACTCCGCCGGTGTAAAGCGAACGATTGTCCGAGGTCAGCGTCTCGTTATCGTAGCCGGCACGGAAGTGATGCGAGCCGAGGAAATTGACGTAGAGGTCGGCGTCGAAGCGATAGAACTCGCGTTCGTCCTGAGCGATTTCGATGATGTTCGACGGGTTGCCGATGCTGATCGGAGCGCCGGAGCGGCTGTCGTTGACGAACGGACGATCCGTGTCTGCCGGCAGGGTGTTTTCGCGCAGCTTCGACTTGCCGTAGGCGGCCGAGAACACGAACCAGTCGGTGAAGTTGCCGGTGTAACGGCCGACGTAGTTCTCCGAACCGTATTCGAGGTATTCCGACGACTGGAACGCGCCCACTTCATCGGTTTCCGGCGTGTAGTCGAACGAGTCGGTGCGCTGCACGCCTTCCGAGTTGAAATAGGTCGCTTCGAAGCGGTGGCCGTCGAACGGCACGAAGTCGATCTTGCCGCCCCAGAACGGATCGTCGGTGGAAGTCTTGTCGAGGCGCGGCGTGTTGGCCGGCGCGTTCGACGACTTGATGTCGCGGTGGTTGTAGATGCCGTAGAAGAACAGGTGGTCCTTCCAGATCGGACCCGACAACTGGGCGACGACGTCCTTGCGGTCGTACGAATCCATGCTGTTGTCGACGTAGAGAACGTTGTTGTTGCGCGGGTTGCGGGTGTCCGGCGCATCGCTGCGCAGATCGTCCGGTTCCCAGTTGAACATCAGCGAACCGTGGAAGTCGTTCGAACCCGACTTGGTGACGGCATTGACGAAGCCGCCGGTCGCGCGACCGAATTCCGCCTGGTAGCCGCCGTTCTTGACTTCGACCGTTTCATAGAATTCGAACGGCACAGTCGCCGAGCCGAGACCCTTGCGGAAGTCGGTGACGTTGAGGCCGTTGACGTAATAGGCGTTTTCGGAAACCGACGCGCCCGAGATCGAGGCGAGGTTGCCGAACGCGCTATCGCCCTGCGCGGTGCCCGGCGAAAGGGCAATGACCGAAGTCAGGTCGCGCGCGACCGGAATCTGCTGGGCCAGCTCGGCGATGTTGACGACGGCGCCGGTGGTGGTGCGATCGAAGTCGGCGATCTTCACGCGGCCTGCGGTGACGACGATTTCGTTGCCGCCGCCGCCGGCGGGAAGCAGCGAGAACTGGTTCGAAGCCTGACCGGCGGTGAGCGCGACGCCCGATTCGGTGTAGCTATCGAAGCCCGAGGCATCGACGGTGAAGGTGTAGTTGCCGGTCGGCAGCGCGGCGAAGCGATAGGCGCCCGAAGCGTCGGTGGTCGCGGTGCGCGAGAAGCCTTCGTCATCCGAAGTGATGGTCACGGTCGCGCCCGAGATCGGGGCGCCCGAAGTCGACACGACACGGCCGGTCGCGTTGATGTTCGTGTAGTCCTGCGCAGCGGCCACGGTCGGCAGAGCGATCGACGCAGCGGCGCCGATGCCGACCAAAGCGAGCGCGTTGAGGGCGGAGCTCGCCTCAAGCGCACGCTTGCGAATGGTGGTGAGTGTCATGTGATGCAGTCCCTTTGCATTTTGATCCCGGCGCTTTTCCCGAACGCCGAAATGACTTCCCGGCGCATCGCGGACGCGCGGAGAATTAAGGGAGGCATCCCCCATCGGGTGGGCGAATGCAAAACCAGATAGTCTCAATTGAGAAGATTTGAGCGCGGGTGTTGCGCAATGATCACAGAACGCGACCGGGCCGTATCGCACGCGATCAATGACACCGCGATGACGCTCGAAGCGAAGGCCTGCCGTTGTGCAAAATGAAAAAAAGTCAAGCTATGCGGCAAGTTAGGCACTTTTCCGCATCGTCCGGCCCTAGATCAGACACGCAAACCGGTTTCCTCGGATATGGGTGCTTGATAAGGTTGCTGTGGTAACTGATGTGTGTGAAACGAAATGTGTCTTTATGACAACAATGCATTTCAAATGTTACTTTATATTGGCGAGTGGCGCACGTTTGGGTATCAGGCCCATATGTCGCCCGTGAAACCTCGCCTTGCGGATTTCCTGCCCTATCGTCTTTCAGTCACGTCGAACGCGGTGAGCAACCGCATCGCCGCCGACTACAAGACGCGGTTCGGCGTGAACGTGCCGGAATGGCGGGTCATGGCGGTGCTGGGCGATATCGGCGCGCTGACGCAGCGTCAGCTGGTCGGCGCGACCTTCATGGACAAGGTCGCCGTCAACCGCGCGTGCAAGGTCCTGGCCGATCGCGGACTGGTCGAGCGCAGCCCCAACGACAGCGACGGACGCTCGCACCTGCTCGAGCTGACCGATTCGGGCCGCGAGATGCACGGGCAGATCATGCCGCTGGCACTCAGCCTCGAGACGCGGCTGCTCGAATGCCTGACCGCGGCCGAGCAGCGCACCCTGCGCCGCATCCTCGACAAGCTGTTCGCGCAAGTTCGGGCGACCGACAACTCCTGATCCGGACCGTGCGGCGCTCGCGCCGCGCTCGGCACATGCCCGCATCGCCACGAAAAAAGGGCGGCGGAGAACCCTGTCCCCGCCGCCCGTGTTCGCTTGGTCATGATCCTTGCGATCAGTCCGCCCGGTTGAGGAACGTGTCGGAGATGGCGCAGGCCGCCGGACCGAGGATCACGATGAACAGCACCGGCAGGATGAAAAGGATCAGCGGCACGGTCATGATCGCGGGCAGACGCGCAGCCTTTTCCTCGGCTCGCATCATGCGTTCGTTCCGGAACTCGGCCGACAGCACGCGCAGCGCGCTCGCGAGCGGCGTACCGTAGCGTTCGGTCTGCACCATCGTGGTCGTCACACCCTTCACCGCCTCCAGGTTGACGCGGTAGGCCAGGTTGTCGAACGCCATCTTGCGCTCGGCAAGGAACGACAGCTCGATCGAGGTCAGCGCGAATTCGTCGGCCAGTTCGGGATAGGCGCGGCCCAGTTCCTTCGACACGCGGCCGAAGGCGGCGTCGACGGTCAGGCCCGCTTCGGCGCAGATCACCAGCAGGTCGAGTGCGTCGGGCAGACCCTTGCGGATCGCGGTGGTGCGCTTGTCGATGATGTTCTTGAGGTAGATGTCCGGGCCCTTGTAGCCCATGATCAGGATGCCGGCGAAAGTGTTGAACCGCCGCACCGAGCCCCAGTCGGGATACATGTCGGTCCAGTAGACCACCGTCGCGGCGAGCAGGCCGAAGACGATCATCAGCACCGGCCGCGCGGCGACGACGACGTAGGCCAGTTCCTTGCGGCGGATACCGGCCTGCATCAGCTTCTGCTCGATCGTGGCGATCTGCGAATCCTGCAGCATCTTCAGCGAGCCGAGGACGTCGCGGACCTTGTTGGTCACGTCGGTCCGGCGGCGGATCGAACGGCGCACATTGACCGTGCCCATCAGACCGGCCTTCAGGTCTTCGCGCCGGGCGTTGAGCGACTTGACGCGCTTGGCCATCGGATCGCGGACGGTGACGGCGGCGTAGACGGCCATCATCGCGGCAAGGGCGGCGACGCCGGCCAGCAGGGTGCCGACCATGACGACGTCGAAGCCGAGGAGCGTGGGGCCTGTGGGGTTGTTGACCATGATGCTTGCCTTTCCCTCAGACCTCGAAACTGACCATCTTGTACATGATGAACCCGCCCAGGCTCATCCACACCAGCCCGCCCAGGCCCGCGACGATCAGGCGGTCGTCGGTGAAGAAGCCGCCGAGGTATTTCGGGTTGAGCATGTAGACCATGCCGAAGACCACGAAGGGCAGGGCACCGACGATGTAGGCCGAAGCCTTGGCTTCCGAGCTCATCGCCCTGATCTTGAGCTTCATCTGCATGCGGTCGCGCAGCACCTTGGCGAGGTTCGACAGCGTCTCGGCGAGGTTACCGCCGGTCTCGCGCTGGATGGCGAGGCTGATGCAGAAGAACTTGAATTCGGGAAGGTCCAGCTTGTCGGCGGTTTCCTGCAGTGAATCGTCCAGCGACTTGCCGACCTTCACCCGGTCGACGACGTTGCGGAACTCCTCGCCCACGGGGCCGGGGATCTCGCCCGCGACCACGCCCATCGTCTCGGTGACGGGCAGACCGGCGCGCAGGCCGCGAACCAGCAGCTCGATACCGTCGGGAAAGCGCGAGTTGAACGCCTTGGTGCGCTTGGCGATCAGGTACTTGACCGCAAGGTGCGGAACCCCCGCGCCGATCATTGCGCCGAGGGCGATGCCGAATAGCGGCTTGCCGAAGAGGAGCATGACGGGCAGCGCGGTCAGCACGCCCAGCCCGATCGAGCTGTACATGTACTGCTGGACAGTGATGTCCTTGCCGGTGCGTTCGAGGCGGAGCGACAGGGCCGCGGCCCTGGAATCGGCGCCGGCGACGCGGTGCGGCTTGATGCGGCGAGCGGCGACGGCCTTCTTGAACTGCGCCTCGACCTTGGCCTCGCCGTTCTCGGAATGGCGGAAGCGGATCTGCTGCAGGCGCTTGGTCTGCGCGCGCTGCGCCGACGAGCCGTAGATCGCGACATAGGCGATGAACATGATCGCGACCATGCCGATGGCTATCAAGCCTAATTGCGCCATTTCCATCGTCTTCGCGTCCTTCCGTGTCCGGTCTCGTCAGCCAGTCGGGCCGAGGCCCTCTCGTCGCAGGGCGGTCAGGCCTTCTGCTTCGAGCCCAGCATCGAGCGCAGGTCGAACTTGTCCATCAGCGAACCGCCCTTGCCGGCCGCCTTGTCCTTGCCCTTGCCCTTGGCGGGCATCGAAGCGGCATCGCCGCCGCTGCTGACGATCGCGCGGCTGATGTCGCGCATCGCCACCGAAGCCTTCGACCCGCGGCTGGCCTCAACGAAGACCTGGCCCAGCTTTGCGGCGTGGATCGCGGCCTTCATGTCGGCGGGGATGACGTAGTCGATCTTGCGCTCGATCGACGCTTCGAAGTCGGCGCGGCTGATCTCGCCGGCACCCTGGCCGACGCGATTGGCGACGATGATCGTCTTCATGTGGTCGGCATGGCTCGACACCCACGACAGGATGCGGATCGCATCGCGCGCCGAGGCGAGGGTCAGCTCGGTCGCCAGCACGAAGACATCGGCGCCGTTCAGGATGTGCGGGAAGTTGATGAGCATGTTGCGCGGCAGGTCGACGACGGTCATGTCGAAGGCTTGGCGGAACTCGTCCTCCAACTGCACGAAAGCCGAACCGTCGGTCATCAGCGGGGTGTGGATCGGCGCTTCGGCCGACAGCACCGAGAGATGGTCGTTGGCGCGAACCATGGCGCGTTCGATGAACAGGCCGTCGATGCGGCTGGGGTTGTCGATCGCATCGGTCAGGCCGCGGCCCGGTTCGAGATCCATCGTCAGCGCGCCGGTGCCGAAGTGGACGTCGAGGTCGAGCAGCGCCGTCGGCAGCTTGTGCTCGGTGCTGAACAGCCACGCGATCGAGGTGGCCAGCGTCGATGCGCCGACACCGCCGCGCGTACCGACCACCGCGGTCAGCACGTGGTCGCGGGCCGCGCTGTCGCCGCCGCTGTGATGGCGGGGGGCGTTGAAGCTGGTCTGCGCCTGGATCAGCGCGTCGCGCACGACATCCTCGGTCACCGGCTTCAGCAGGTAGTCCTGGATGCCGCTGGCGGTGAGGTCGCGGTAGAGGCGCACGTCGTTGACCTGACCGATGGCGATCACCACCGTGCCGGGCTCGCAGACTTCGGCCAGTGCGTTGATGTCGCTCAGCGGATCGCCGCATTCGGACAGGTCGACGAGAAGGATCGACGGGCTCGCCGCGACCGAAAGCGACTGGACCGCGTTGCGCAGGCCGCCCTTGTTGCACTTCTCGTGCGGCAGGCCAAGTTCCGACGCGGCGTTGCGCACGACATCGGTCGTCGCTTCATCGCAGAGGTACGCGGCAAAGCTGTCGCGATCGCCGTGTGCGGCCAAACCGGCGCCGGGGGACCAGGGAGCATTCATCGATCTATCCCTTCTTACTTGCTGTCTGACGCGACTTCGGTGACTTTGTTGCCGTCGCCGGTGGGCTTGGCTTCGCGGTAGGCCTCGATCGCCTTGGTCGAGCTCATGACCACCGTCTCGCCCGAACCGCGCTGGCCGCGCAGCAGGTCTTCGGGATCTGCGATCATCGCGGCGAGGTTGCCGTTGACCGAGCAGCCGTAGCCGGGGCTGGTGGAATTGTTGGGGTTCGAGTCCGAATTGGCGCTCCAGTTCGGGCAATTGGGCACGCTGGCGACCGCCCGCGTCACCACGACACGCGCCGATCCGCCGGGGGCCATGCCCTCGGTCACCGGGGCGGTCATGCCGAGCAGAAAGCCGCGCGAATCGGCCAGTTCGACTAGGTCGTCGCGCGCCGCCGGGCTGAGGGTCGTCGCATCGACCGAGACCTTGTCGCCGTAGCCGAGTTCGAGCGCGTCGAACCAGTCGGTCAGGCGGCGCTGCTCGCTCGACGGGATGCCGCCGGGGCCGGTCTGCACGTCAAACACGTAGTTCGTGCGGCTGACCACCGGCTGGTTGTCGGAATAGAGCGTGCGGTTGGTCGCCACGCCGCCGGCGCAGGCCGACAGGCCGGCCGTGGCCAGCATCGCGAAGGCCAGCGGGCGCAGGGAGCGGGTGAACCGGTTGGCAGTGTTCATCGTCATCACCATTGTCCTTCGTGCGATCAGAACGAGAAGCCGGGTGCCGAGCCCGAGGCATCGGCACTGCGGGTCGCGGGCTTCGCCGACGTGGCGGGCTGGGCGGCCGTGGGCGTGGCGTCGCTGATGCCCGGCGCGACGACATCCCTCGTCGCGCTCGGCATCGGGCGGCTGCCGCCGCTCACCCCGTCGGAATGCTTGTTGAGCAACAGGCGCTCGAACTCGCCGACGGCGCGCAGGCCGTCGGTCGGCAGGACGATGTCCTTGTCGTCGACCGGCTGCACCAGGTACGGGGTCACCACGATGACCAGCTCGGTCTCGCCCTTGCGGAAGTTGTTCGAGCGGAACAGGTTGCCGAGGATCGGGATGTCGGCGACGCCCGGCGTCTTGTCGATCGCGCTGCTGTAGCCGTTCTGAAGCAGGCCCGCGATCATGAAGCTCTGCCCCGAGCCGAGTTCGATCGTCGTTTCCGCGCGGCGCACGGTCAGCGACGGGATCGAGAAGCCGGCAACGACCACCGCGCCCTGGGTCGAGAGTTCCGACACTTCCGGGCGGACACGGATCGAGATGCGGCCGTTGGCCAGCACCGTCGGGGTGTAGGAAAGGCTGACGCCGTACTTCTTGTATTCGATCGAGGTCGAGCCGAGGCCCGAGCTGGTCGGGATCGGGTATTCGCCGCCCGCGAGGAAATCGGCGGTTTCGCCCGACAGCGCGGTCAGGTTCGGTTCCGACAGCGTCGTGACGAGGCCCGAGGTCTCGCCCACGTCGAGCGCGGCGGCAAGGTCGAGGCCGAGAAACTTGCCGATACCGCCCAGCGTGGTGGCCGGGTTGTTCTGGGTGATCACCGTCGCTCCAGCGGGGCCAGAGGTAAGACCGACGCCAAGACCGGTGCTGGATCCAGGCGAGAATTGCGGGACGAAGCCTGACCGACCCTGACCGATACCGAACTTGAAGCCGCCGGTCGTGTCCACGGTATTGACGCTGGCACCCAGCACGCGGACCAGCGAGCGGCTGACCTCGGCGAAGCGGACGCGCAGGTTCACCTGCAGCGGAGTGGCAAGGCGCAGGCGGCTGATGACGTTGGTCTCGCCGCCGACGAAGGCCGAGACGAGGCGTTCGGCCTCTGCGGCGTCTTCGGGCGCGGCGACGGTGCCGGTCAGCAGCACCGTGTTGTTCATCGTCGCGGTCTGGATGCGGGCCTCGGGCATGGCGAGGTCGAGCATCTGGTCGATCGACGACAGGTTGTTGCCGACGCGGATGACCGATGACCAGATCACCCGGCCCGCCCCGTCGCTGGCGTAGAGCGTGGTCTCGCCCGCCTTCTTGCCGAGCACGAAGACCTGGTTGGCGGACTTCACCTGGACGTCGGCGATCGATTCGTCGGCGATGAAGATGTCCGCCATCCGGCCGTTGACCTGGACCAGCTGACCGGTGCCGACCGAGACGACGACTTCGTTGGTCGGCTTGGGCAGGGTCTGCGCGGCTGCGGTGCCGGACAGGCCGGCGAAGCCGATCGGCGCCAGTGCGGTGGCGGCGAAGGCAACGCTCGCGAGCATGCGTTTCATCTTGGTTCCCCCCTGGGAAAGATTGAGCGTGGTCATGTCAGGTCCGTCCTTGTGCGTCGGGGCCTCAGCGGGCCACCGGAACGGCCGAGGTATTGGTGCCGCGGGTCACCCGGACGACCGGGCCGGTCGGCACGGCGGGGGCGGCGGGCGCGGCGGCGACCGGCGCGCTGCCCATCATCATCGGGGCCATCGACGGGTTGCTGCTGCGCCTGGGGCCACTTGTGCGGGGCGAGAAGCGCGAGACGTCGCCGCCGGTCTGGAAGGTCGAACGGCCTTCCTGCGGCTTGTTCAGGGCGAGCTGCAGGATTTCCTCTTCCTCCTCTGCGCTGGCGCCATCGGGGACGACGACTTCGCCCTTGGCGATGGCGCGGTCGAGCTCGGCGCGGGTATCGGCCAAGGGGCGCAGCGCGAGGCTGAGCGAACCCAGCTTTTCGGCGACGGCGACCTTTTCGGCGATACGCGGCGTGGCCTCGATGGTGACGAGGCTGACCTTGGTGACGACGGTCTTGCCGTCGACGACCTCGCTGTCGGTCCGCTGGTCGGTGGCGAGGATGCGCAGGTTGCGCAGCACGGTTTCGGTGGCGTTGAATCCTTCTTCGCCTTCTTCGCCCGCGATCTTCTGCGTCAGCAGCAGGTCGACACGGTCGCCCGGGAAGATGAAGCCCGCGACGCCGGTCTTGGCGGAGACGGGGATGGTGACGGCGCGCATGCCGGGCCCGAGAGCGGCGGCAAGGAAGCCGCGGTCGCCGGGCTTGACCAGCGCGCCCTGCGTGACCGGCTGGCCGGCGGTGATCGGGAAGCGGGCGACGGTGCCGAGCAGCTGGTTCATGTCGGCCTGGCCTTCGACGAAGTAGGCGTCCTGCACCATCTCTTCGGGCCACAGCTTGAACTGCAGCGCGTCGGCGGTGATGATCGTGCCGATGGGCAGCTTGCGCGTGGCGACCAGAACGCGGGGGCCCTTCGGCTCCGCAGTGGCGGCCTCAACGGTCGGAGTCGCATTGCCGGCGAACATCGAGCGGGCCATCAGCGCGGTTCCCACCGCGACGACCAGCGCCACCACCAGCAGTATCAGCTTCTTCTTGTCCATGGCTCAAGTCGCCCCTTCGTCATGTCTGCAGCCGGCCGCTTTTCGAGTCTGTGGGCCACTGCGATATCCGGCAGATTGGCCGGCAATGGTTAAGATCGGGTCAAGACAGCGTCGAATTGAACATCAGCGTCTGCTGCAGCCCCTGTTGCAGTCCTGGGCCGTAGGTGCCGGCCAGCAGGAGCAGCATGCAGGCGGCCACCGAAACGCCGTAGGGAACCTGCAGCTGCTTCGCCTCCAGCCCGGCGCGCTTCAGGCGGCGGTGGCGGGTCACCATCCACACCGTCAGCACCCCGTTGGCGAGGCAGATCATCAGCATCAGCACGCCGAACACGGTCGGCGGCAGCCACAGCGCGATGGCCGTCAGCAGCTTGACGTCGCCGCCGCCCATCTGGCGCAGGCGGAACATCAGCGCGCCGAAGAAGAACATGCCGACCGCCAGTGCCAGTTGCATCACCACGCCCGGCCACAGCGAAAGGCCCGATGCCCACCAGAACGCGGGGGCGAACAGGGCCACCGTCAGCGTCAGGCGATTCGTGATCTTGCGCGAGCGGACATCGCTGACGGCGCCGTAGAGCACCGCGATTGCCAAGCCGGCGAGCAAACCGTAAGTGACCAGTCCTGCGTTCATCTCGGGCCCTTCGTGGTCCCTTCCGGCAGGCCGGTCTTCGCGGGCCCGCCGGTTGGAAAAATTTACCTTGATGGGCCCGGTCTAGGCGTGATGACTTACCAAACAGTAACCACCGCGACATCGGGTTCATGCCGAACCGCCGCACCAAGTCGCCGTGCCTGAGGACGGACCGATCGACGCCACCCCGCCTTCCGCCACCCCGCATTCTGCCATGCCAGACGAGACGATCGCCGCCACGCCGCGCCGCGCGATCCCGGCGGCTGCGCGCGAGAGCGTCTGGCGCGCGCCCGACGGGCATCCGGTCCGGCGGATCGACTGGCCCGGGGCGGGCACTCCGCGCGGATCGCTGCTGTTTCTCGCCGGGCGGGGGGACAACTACGAGAAATACTTGGAGACGCTCGACGGCTGGTATCGCGAGGGCTGGCGCGTCACCGCGCTCGACTGGCGCGGACAGGCGGGTTCGGGGCGGCTGGGCGCGGATGCGCTGACCGGCCATGTCGACGATTTCGCCACCTGGATCGCCGACCTTGCCGCATTCTGGCGCGACTGGGCCCTTGCCGCGCCGGGGCCGCGAATCGCCGTCGGCCATTCGATGGGCGGGCATCTCTTGCTGCGCGCGATGGCGGAGGGGGCGATCGATCCGGCCGCCGCGGTGCTGATCGCGCCAATGCTGGGCTTTGCCGGGGTGCCGGTGCCGTTTCCCCTGATGCGGGTCTTTGCCGCGCTGCGCCGCCGCATGGGCGACCCGCGCCGCCCGGCCTGGAAATGGAGCGAGAAGCCGGGCGAGTTCCCGGCAGACCGGATCGACCTGCTTACCCACGACGCGGGTCGCTATGCCGACGAGGAATACTGGCGCGAAGTACGGCCCGAACTGGCGATGGGGCCGGCCAGCTGGGGTTGGCTCGAGCAAGCGGTGATCTCGATGGCGAAGACCGCCGACAGGGAGGCGCTGGCGCGGGTGAAGGTGCCGGTCCTCATCCTTTCGGCGCGGCACGACCGGCTGGTCTCGCCCAAGGCCATCCGGCGGGCGGCGAGGCTTCTGCCCGATGCCCAACTGGTCGAGTTCGGCGCGGAGGCGCGGCACGAGATCCTGCGCGAGGTCGATCCGGTTCGCGACCGCGCGCTGGCCGCCATACGCGGTTTCCTCGACCAGAGGGCACCGCGATGAACGCCCAACGCTTCGACGTGGTGATCGTCGGCGCAGGGATGGCGGGAGCCAGCCTTGCCGCCGCCATCGGGACGCGCGCCACGGTTGCGGTGCTGGAGGCGGAGGATCACCCCGGCTACCACGCGACGGGGCGGTCTGCAGCCTTCTGGGAGGAGACTTACGGCGGTCCCGGCGTCTTTCCGCTGACCGCCGCGTCCGGCCCGTTCCTGAGCGATGGCGGGTTCCTGACCTCGCGCGGCGGGCTCAATATCGGGCAAGAGGCGGACCGCGCGAAAGTCGAGGCGCTGGTAGCCCGCTTCGCCGCAATCGGCGCTGGGATCGAGCTGCTCGACCGTGCCGGGCTGGAGCAGCGGATACCGGGCCTGCGCGAAGATTGGACGTGTGGCAGCTGGGGGCCGGCCTGCGCCGATATCGATGTCGGGCGTTTGCACGCGCATTATCTGGCCACCGCGGCGCGCGCGGGCGCGGTGGTGAAGACGCGGGCGCGGTTGGCGGCGGCGATGCGCGATGCGCAGGGCTGGCGGCTGACGCTGGCCGACGGCACCGGGCTGCGCTGCGACGTGCTGGTCGATGCCGCCGGGGCCTGGGCCGATTCGGTCGCGGCGATGGCGGGGGCGCGGCCCCTTGGCATCCGGCCGCTGCGCCGCACCGTCGCGCAGCTGCGCACCGCCCCTGCGGCTCCGCCCACGCTGCCATTGGTGATCGACATCAACGAACGGTTCTATTTCAAGCCCGAGAGCGGCCGCGTCTGGGTCAGCCCGCACGACGAGACGCCGACCGATCCGTGCGACGCTGCGCCCGAGGAACTGGATGTCGCCATTGCGATCGACCGGTTCCAGCAAGTCGTCGAATGGGAGATCGAGGCTGTGGAGCGCAAGTGGGCTGGCTTGCGCAGTTTCGCGCCGGACCGGTTGCCGGTCTACGGCTTCGACCCGGTGCTGCCAAGCTTCTTCTGGTGCGCCGGGCAGGGCGGTTTCGGCATCCAGACGGCGCCCGCGGCGGCGGCGCTAGCGGCTTCGCTGCTGCTCGAGTCGCACGGCGACATTCCTGCGGGCATCGATCCGGCGGTCTATGCGCCGACGCGCTTCGTGCGGCAGGGGGTTGCATGACCGGGCCTGTCGGTTAGTTTGCGTCCCTCAGAAGACAGCTAGGCCAAAGACCGACGGGAGGAGATTGCCATGGCGCATCGCTTCGAAATCCGGAAGAACAAGAAGGGCGAGTACGCCGCCTACTTCTGCTACAACGCCGAAACGATGTTCTGGACCGAAGGCTATTCGTCGAAGGCCAGCGCCCGCAATGCCATCGAATCCATCCTCAAGAACGGACCCAAGGCCGAGATCGTCGACACGACCGTCGCCTGACGGTTGCTGCGACTTTCCGAACCTTCAGGACGTGCCGGCCAAGATCGCCTGATCGCTGGCGAGGGTATCGACGCGTTCGTTTTCCGGGTGGCCGGCGTGGCCCTTCACCCAGTGCCAGCGGATCGCGTGGGGCGCGGCGGCATCCAGCATCGCGCGCCACAGGTCCTCGTTCAGCACCGGCTTCTTCGCCGCGGTCTTCCAGCCCCGCTTCTGCCAGTTGTGCACCCAGCTGGTGATGCCGTCGATGACGTATTTGCTGTCGGTGTAGAGATCGACCTCGCACGGGCGGTTCAGCGCCTTCAGCGCCTCGATCACCGCGGTCATTTCCATGCGGTTGTTGGTGGTCGCCTTCTCGCGGCCCGACAGTTCCCTTTCGGTCGTGCCCTTGCGCAGCAGCGCGCCCCAGCCGCCGGGCCCGGGATTTCCCTTGCACGCGCCGTCGGTGAAGATCTCGACCCGGCTGGCCGGACGCCCAGTCACGCGGACATCCTCACGCAAAAAGGGCCGCCCCGTTGGCGCGATAGAACTGCAACCGGCGGAAGAAGGCGCAAGGGTCCTT
>CAYRLC010000036.1:0-3873 GCA_964424995.1 uncultured Croceicoccus sp. | reverse complement strand
CCGCCCCGTTGGCGCGATAGAACTGCAACCGGCGGAAGAAGGCGCAAGGGTCCTTGCGCGTGACCAGCGCGTCGGCAGGCGTATTCAGCCAGTCGTAGGACCGGGTCAGCAGGAACCGCAGCGAAGCGCCCTGTGCCAGCAGCGGCAGGGCGGCCCGCTCAACAGCCTCCAGCACCCGCAGCGATTCGTAGCCGCGCAGCAGCGCCGCGCCGATCGCCGGATCATGCGTCCGCCCGTCGGACGAAAAGCTCCACGCCGCATGCGCCACGGCCAGGTCGTAGGCCATCGGCCCCGAACAGGCGAAATAGAAGTCGATGAGACCCGAGACCGTGTCGCCGACCAGCAGGACATTGTCGGGAAACAGGTCGGCATGGATGATCGAGCGTGGCAGGTCATCGGGCAGGGCGGCGATCACCTCTTCGACGATGGCGGGCACCGCTTCCATCGCGGCATCGATCTCGTGCCAGCGGCCGGCGCATTGCTGCGCGAACATGCGCCATGCGTCCGGTCCCATCGAATTGGCCCGTGTTGCGTCGTAGCTGCGCGCCGCAAGGTGCACTTGCGCCATGGCCTTGCCGACCGCTTCTGCCTGGGCCGGGGTGGGGCAGTCGGCGGAGATGCCGGGCAGGAACTCGATAAGGGCCAGCGACTTGCTCTTGCCATCGGCATCGAAGCTGCGGAACGAGGCGCCCGTGCGGTCGTGCATCGTGCGCGGCACCGGGCAACCGGCGGCGGCGAGATGGTCGAGCAGGCCGAGAAAGAAGGGCAGGTCCGCGATTTCGGTCCGCCCCTCGAACACCGTGAGGATGTAGCGCGCGGCGACCCGGTCCTTGCGCGTGTCGACCAGCCAGTTGCTGTTCGACACCCCTTCGGCGATGCCCTTGGCACTGACCAGTTCGCCCACGTCGAATTCGGCGATCAGCGCGGCCATCGCCTCGGCCCCGATGCGCGTGTAGACGGCCATGTCTTCCCCCCGAAGCCCGGCGCTCAGTCCTGAAGCTGGCGGGGCAGCTTGAAGGTGATGTGTTCCTGCGCGGTGCGGACCACTTCCTCGGTCAGCGGGCGGATCGCGGCGAGCGCCTCGACCACTTCGCGTACGAGCAGTTCGGGGGCGGAAGCACCGGCGGTCAGGCCCACGGTGTCCACGCCGTCGAGCCATGCCGGATCGATCTCGCTGCCGCGCTGGACCAATCTGGCGACCGCGCCCATCCGCTCGGCCACTTCGACGAGGCGCAGCGAATTGGACGAATTGGGCGCGCCGATTACCAGCACCAGCTGGCATTCGCCGGCGATCGCCTTGACCGCCGCCTGCCGGTTCGATGTCGCGTAACAGATGTCTTCGGCCTTGGGCCCGACGATGTGCGGATAGCGATTCTCCAGCGCGGCGATGATCTCGGCAGTATCGTCGACCGACAGCGTCGTCTGCGTGAGATAGGACAGGCCGTCGTCCGGCCCGAATGACAGCGCGGCGACATCCTCCACCGTTTCCACCAGCGTCATCGCGCCCGCGGGCACCTGGCCGAACGTGCCGATGACCTCGGGGTGGCCGCGGTGGCCGATGAAGATGATGTGGCGGCCCGCTTCGACCTGACGCTCGGCCTGGCGGTGCACCTTGCTGACCAGCGGGCAGGTCGCGTCGAGATAGTCGAGGCCGCGGGTTTCCGCGTCCGCCGGCACCGATTTCGGCACGCCGTGCGCCGAAAAGACCACCGGCACGCCATCGGGCACTTCGTCCAGTTCCTCGACGAAGACCGCGCCCTTGGCTCTCAGCGAATCGACGACGAAGCGGTTGTGCACAATCTCGTGCCGCACATAGACCGGTGCGCCGTAACGGGCGATCGCCCGCTCCACGATCTCGATCGCGCGGTCGACCCCGGCACAGAAGCCGCGCGGGGCAGCGATCAGCAGGCGCAGCGGCGTTTGCGCGGCGGTTGCGGGCGAATGGGTGGCGGTGTCGGGCATGGTCTGCCCTTTAGCCACTGCGGCGGGCCAAGGTAAAGCGCCAGCCCGCTGCAAAAGGCGCGGCCACGGGACGGACGGCCCCATAAACCGTGCAGACAGGTTCGCCCGGTCAACAGGGGCGCGTCCGCTCGCCCGCGTTTCGGCTTGCGCCGCTTTGCGCGCACCGGGCGGGCAAAGTTACAATGCGGCGCATTGCCGTTCGCCCGCCATCGGGCTAGGGCATGCGCGCAAGACCGTTCAACCAGACCGCTCAAGGGCACAGGGTACCGCCACAGATGACCTTCCGTTTCAAAGCCTCCGCCGCGCTGGCGATCGCCGCCGCAACCACGCTGGCAGGCTGCAAGTCCGAAGGCGACATCATCGTCGACCAGGGCGTGGGCATCACCGCGGTACGCGGCGTGTGCCCGGCAGTCGGCGTGCCGGAGTATCTGGGCGACGTCACCACCTTCAACCAGGCGGGCGCGAAGACGCAGTCGGCGCTGGACGTGACGGCGGTGATCACCAATGTGCGCAGCACTTGCGACGACAGCGGCGCGCAGGTCTATACCGACGCGACGTTCGACGTGCTGGCCAACCGCCGCGACGCCTCTGCCGCGCGCAGCGTCGACCTTCCCTATTTCGTGACCGTATTGCAGGGCGGCAGCGTGGTGGTGACCAAGCAGGTCGGCACCGTGCGCGTCGATTTCGCCGCCGGTTCGGAACGCGGCAAGGGGTCGGCCCGCGCCGGCGCCTATGTCGATGCCGCCGCCGCGACTCTTCCCGCCGAGATCCGCGAGCGCATCACCAAGCGCCGCAAAGCCGGCGACGAGGATGCCGCGCTCGACCCGCTGGCCGATCCCGAGGTGAAGGCCGCGATCGCGCGCTCGACGTTCGAGGTGCTGATCGGCTTCCAGCTGACGCAGGACCAGCTGGCGTATAACGCTACTAGATAAATTATCGGACCCTCAGACGCCGGGCGCGGGCCATCCGGCCCGCTTGGCTTCGCGCCATAAGGCGCGGCGGCCGTTCGGCCTTGCGGGACTCGCTTCGCGGATTGTTTGTTTGGGACCCTCAGACGCCGGGCGCGGGCCGTCCGGCCCGCTTGGCTTCGCGCCATAAGGCGCGGCGGCCGTTCGGCCTTGCGGGACTCGCTTCGCGGCCCGGATCTCCCAGGCTCTCAAGTGCGGGGCTTTTGATTACCTGATTTACACGAGCCTTGAGGCGCCCCGGCTAACGTGCCTTCCCTCTCGCTGCGCAGTCGGCTAGGCGCGCGGGCATGACTGATAGCATGATCCAGACCGATACCATCCACGGCATCATGTCGCGCGCCGTCGATGCCGCGCTCGATGCGCTCGTTGCCGCCGGCACGCTGCCCGCGAGCGTCAGCCGCGCCGCCGTCGCGGTCGAACCGCCGCGCGATCCCAGCCATGGCGATCTGGCCACCAACGCCGCGATGGTGCTGGCCAAGCCCGCCGGGACCAATCCGCGCGCGCTGGCCGAAGCATTGGCCGCGCAGCTTTCCGCGCACCCGTTGGTGACCGAGGCGAGCATCGCCGGCCCCGGCTTCATCAACTTGCGCCTCGCCCCCGCCGCATGGCTGGGCGAGATTGCCGCCGTGGCTGCGCTGGGCGACGCTTATGGCCGCAGCGCGCTGGGCGCTGGGCAGACAGTCAACATCGAATATGTCTCCGCCAACCCAACGGGTCCGATGCACATGGGGCACTGCCGCGGCGCGGTGGTGGGCGATGCGCTGGCGGGCCTGCTCGAATTCGCCGGGTTCGCGGTGGTCAAGGAATACTACGTCAACGACGCGGGCGCGCAGGTGCAGACGCTCGGCCGCTCGGTCCACCTTCGTTACCGCGAGGCACTGGGCGAGGACATCGGCGAGATTCCGGAAGGGTTTTACCCCGGCGAATACCTGATCCCGATCGG
>CAYRLC010000035.1:0-21688 GCA_964424995.1 uncultured Croceicoccus sp. | reverse complement strand
TCACGCCCCGGTCGAACAGGGCGGTGAACAGCCCGGCGAGCGCGATGATGTCGCCGGCGCGCGCTTCCTCGACCGGAACGCGCTCGAGCCCGCGGAACGAGAGGAGCTTGGAGGCGCGACCGGTCTCGATCACCTTGCCGTCCATGTCGATGGCGCGGATCGGGTCGTTGGTGCGGATCGTGCCCGACTGGACGCGACCGGTCAGCACGCGGCCCATGAAGTTGTCGCGGTCGAGCAGGGTGGCGAGGAACGTGAACGGCGCGTCGACGTCGAGGCCCGGCGACGGGACATGGTCGCGGATCAGTTCGAACATCGGGGTCAGCGTGCCGTCGCGCGCGTCGATGTCCTCGCTCGCATAGCCGTTGCGGCCCGATGCGTAGAGGATCGGGAACTCGAGCTGCTCGTCATTGGCGCCCAGGTTCACGAAGAGGTCGAACACCTCGTCCAGCACTTCGCTGGGGCGGCCGTCGGGACGGTCGATCTTGTTGACGACGACGATGGGCTTCAGGCCCAGCGCCAGCGCCTTGCCGGTGACGAACTTGGTCTGCGGCATCGCGCCCTCGGCGCTGTCGACCAGCAGGATCACGCCGTCGACCATCGAGAGGATGCGTTCCACCTCGGCGCCGAAGTCGGCGTGGCCGGGGGTGTCGACGATGTTGATGCGCAGCCCTTCCCACTCGATCGAAGTCGGCTTGGCGAGAATGGTGATCCCGCGTTCCTTTTCCAGATCGTTGGAGTCCATGGCACGTTCCTCGACGCGCTGGTTGTCGCGGAAAGTGCCGGACTGGCGGAACAGCTGGTCGACCAGCGTGGTCTTGCCGTGGTCGACGTGGGCGATAATGGCGATGTTACGCAGCTCGGCGGACATGGTCGAAAGCCTCGGGGTTCGTGTCGGGATCAGGATGCTAGCAAACGCGGGCCCGAATCCACCGGCCCTGAATCCCCACGGGGAAGCGCCGCGCGCCCCTAGCCGAATTGATGCGCCGCAGCAAGCGCGGAAGCGTTGCAGACGCGCAACAATGTGTCTCCTTGGCGGTGGAAAGCCCCAAACTCGCGTTGTCGGGATTCGCCTTAAACCGTAAGTTACAAATCGGATAAGAGCGGGGTAACCCCGAAAAACGTTACGTTTTTCGCCGCTTGCAGTGAAGAGGAACGATTACTGATGAAACCGATTCTCGTGAGCCAGATGGCCCTTCGTTCGGCGCTTTCGGCAGGGACTGCCATCGCGGCGCTCAGCGCAGCGCCGGTTCTGGCCCAGACCGAAGACGAAATGGCCGCTTCCGGCGAAACCGAATATGCCGCAGCTGCGAGCGCGGATGACGGCGAGGTGGGCTCCGACAGCAACGCGATCATCGTCACGGCAACCAAGCGCGCCAAGACGCTGCAGGACACGCCCGTCGCCGTCACCGTCGCGACCGAGGAACTGATCGAACGCGCTGAAATCCGCGATCTCAAGGACCTCACCAGCATCGCCCCCTCGCTGCGCGTGACCCAGCTGCAGTCGAGCGCGAACACCAACTTCATCATCCGCGGCTTCGGCAACGGCGCGAACAACGCAGGGATCGAACCGTCGGTCGGCGTCTTTGTCGACGGTGTCTATCGTTCGCGTTCGGCCGCCCGCATCAACGACCTGCCCGACCTGCAGCGGATCGAGGTGCTGAAGGGCCCGCAGTCGACGCTGTTCGGCAAGAACGCCAGCGCCGGCGTCATCTCGGTCGTCACGGCCGAGCCGCGCTTCGAATTCGGCGGCGAGGCCGAAGTGAGCTACGGCAACTACAACGCCATCGTCGCCAAGGCGAACGTCTACGGCCCGCTGACCGAGACCATCGCGGCCTCGATCGGCGGCGGCATCAACAAGCGTGACGGCTATGTCCGCGATCTCGGCACCGGCGGCCGCACCAACGAGCGCGACCGCTGGTTCACCCGCGGCCAGCTGCTGTTCGAACCGAGCGAGCTGATCAAGGTCCGCCTCATCGGCGACTACGAGAGGACCGACGAGAACTGCTGCGCCAACGTGCTGCTGCAACAGGGCGCGCTGGGTGCCGCGATCACCGCGCCGCCGCCGTTCGGCCTGGGCGCGGGCAATTCGGACCCGGACAACCCTTATGCCGACGTCATCTATTCGAACTTCCCCAGCACCAACGATATCAAGAACTGGGGCTTTTCCGGCCAGATCGACTTCGGCCTCGGCGGCTTCAACCTGACCTCGATCACCGCCTACCGCGGCGTCGATGCGATCACCAACCAGGATTCGGACTTCACCAGCGCCGATCTCATCAGCCGCAACTTCCAGGACCTGTCGATCCGCACTTTCACGCAGGAACTGCGCGCGACGGCCACGCTGGGGCCGGTCGACCTGTTGCTCGGCGCATTCTACTTCGATGAAAGCATCGACCAGGCGAACCAGCTGCTCTACGGTGACGACCTGCGCGCGTTCGCCAATTTCGGCATCTTCGGCCTGTCGGGCGGAAGGCTGACGGTGCCCGGCCTCGAAAGCCTGTTCGGCAACCTTGTCGGCAATCCGTCGGCCTTCACCAACCAGTTCTTCATCGGAGACCGCGGCCTGACCGAGGCCTATACCCTCGACAACAACTCGATCAGCCTGTTCGGCCAGATGGACTTCGAGGTGACCGACCGCCTGACCCTGACTGCGGGCATCAACTACACCCGCGACAAGAAGACCTTCACCACCGACGTCACCAGCACCGACGTGTTCTCGGCGCTCGATCTCGATGCCTTCGTCGCGGGCGCGACCGCCGCTGGCATCTCGCAGACGGTGGGCGGCATCCTGATGGTGCCCGGCGGTTTCGCCACGGCCGAACAGATCGGTGCCTTCGCGCTGGCCCAGCCCGCACTCTACCAGCAGATCGCCACCGGGGCCGCCGCCGCCGCCGCGCCGATCGGCCAGCTCACGCAGCTGCAGTACCTGCCGCCGTTCCTGAACGTGCCCAACTCGGTCGAGGACGGGAAGATCAAGGACGACAACATCTCCTACACGCTGCGCGCGTCCTATGACATTTCGGATAGCCTTAACGCGTACCTGACTTATGCGACCGGCTACAAGGCGCCGTCGGTCAACCTGTCGCGCGACAGCCGCCCCTTCCCCGCCGACCGCGCGGCGATCGAGGCGGCGAACCTCACCGTTCCCAACCTCACTTACGGTAGCCGCTATGCCGGATCGGAAGAATCGAAGCTGTGGGAGCTGGGCCTGAAGGGCGACTTCGGCGTCGCCAACTTCACCTTCGCGCTGTTCCGGCAGACCATCACCGGCTTCCAGTCGAACATCTTCACCGGCACCGGCTTCTTCCTGACCAACGCGGGCAAGCAGCAGGCCACCGGTTTCGAGTTCGAGGGCAGCGTCCGCCCGGTCGAGCCGCTGCTGCTGGGCATGGCGGTCACTTATCTCGACAGCAAGTACAAGGACTTCCCGGTTTCGGGCGTCGGCGATCTCACCGGCTACGACGTCGCCGGCGTGCCGCCGATCTCGGCGACGTGGTCGGCGCAGTACACGCACGCATTCGGCAACGGCGACGAACTGATCGCCCGCGGCGACTATCACTACGAGAGCGACACGCCGCCGGTCGAAGGCCTGCCGGGCTTCATCTCGCTCGGTCAGGATGCGGCCATCGCCGCTGCCACGCAGTTCAAGCGCACGGTGAACGAGGTCAACGCCTCGCTGACTTACGCGATGCAGAACGGCTTCTCGATCAGCGCGTGGGGCCGCAACCTCACTAACGATCGCTACCTGCTGTCGGTTTTCGATACGCCGATCCAGCCGTTCAGCATCTCAGGCTACCCGAGCCAGCCGCGCACCTACGGCGTGACCGCGCGCTACAAGTTCTGATCGGTCTCTCCTTCCGATCGGCAAGCGAAAGGGCTGCGCCGCCGGCGCGGCCCTTTTTGCATGGCGCGGCCCCTTGGCAGAAAGGCGCCGATCGCGGATAGTCCCGCCCGGGCAAACGACTGGGCAAACGACTGTGCATACGACTGGGGGATCACCGACAATGAACTGGATGCTGCTGCCTTACGCGCGCTATTTCGACTTTGCGGGCCGTTCGCGGCGCAAGGAATACTGGATGTTCCAGCTGTTCATCGTGCTCGCCTATTTCGCGATGATGGCCGCGATGGTCATCGCCGGCGGAGGCCTGAATTTCGAAGGAGCAGAGGCAGCACCCGGCGCGCTGGCGATCATGATCCTGGCCGTGATGTCCCTGTGGGGCATCGCCACGGTGATCCCGTCGCTTGCCGTCACCATCCGGCGGTTGCACGATACGGGCCGCTCGGGGTTCTGGATCCTGATCGGCTTCGTGCCCTTCCTCGGCGCCATCGTCCTCCTCTACTTCATGCTGATCGAAGGCACGCGCGGGCCCAACCTGTTCGGCCCCGATCCGAAGGAAGGCCTGCCGCGCGGCGTCTAGGCTAGAGGCTGCGCAGCGCCCGCGCCGGGCGGGCCGACAGGACGGGTAGCGAGGCGAGGCTCGCAGCCAGCACGATCAGGGCCGCGCCGCCGCCGGTCACGCCCAGCACCACCGGCCAGTCGGGGCGGAAGGGAAACTCGAACAGCTTGTCGATGACGTACCAGCCGGTGCCCGCGCCGATGGCCAGCCCGATCACGCCCAGAATCAGCGACAGCAGGGCATAGCGCAGCACCAGCGCGCCCAGCAGCTGTGCCCGGCTGGCGCCCAGCACGCGCAGGATCACGGTATCGTAAGTTTCGCGCGCCCGCGCCGCCGCGACCGCGCCCAGCAAGACGGCAAGGCCCGCGAGCACCGTCACGCTCGCTGCCGCGAGGATCGCGACCGAGAGGCTGGACAGAATCTCGCGCGCCTGACGCAAGACCCCGCCGATCTCGATCACCGAACTGGTCGGGAACCATTGCACCAGATAGCGCAGCAGCGCCCCGCCCCGCTCACCCGGCGGCAGCGAGACCGAGGCCGAGAGCGCATGCGGCGCATCGTCGATCGCGCCGGGGGAGAAGACGAGCACGAAATTGAAGCCCATGTCGTCCCACTCGATGCGGCGGAGCGAGGCGATGGTCGCCTGTCGCTCGACACCCAGCAGCGAGATCGCGATGACGTCGCCGACCTTCAGGCCAAGCGCCTCTGCCAGCGTCTCGTCCGCCGAGACCAGCGGCGGGCCATCGTAATCGGCGGGCCACCACCGGCCTTGGGTTACGACATTGCCGTCCGGCAGGTTCGCGGCATAAGTCAGGCCCCGCTCACCGCGCAGCGCCCACGCGCCCTCGGGTATCTCGGCAAGGTCGCTGACCCACGTCAGCCGATCCGGCGGTCCATAGGCCAGGATCGCGCCGCGCAGCGCCGGAACCGTGCGCACGTCCGACCCCGGTGCCTTTTCTTGGACGGCAGTGCGGAACACCTCCTCGCGGTCGCGCGGCAGGTCGAGGACGAAATAGTCGGGGGCCTTCGCGGGCACCGTCCCATCGATATAAGCGTCGAGGCTGGTCTGGATCGCGGCGATCGCGGCAAAGGCGGAAAGGCCGAAGCCCAGCGCGGTGACCAGCGCCACCGTCGGCGCGCCGGGCCGGTCGAGCGCCGCGACGCCCATGCGCAGCGCCAGCCCGCCCCGCGCCCGAGGCAGCCGCGCCGCCAGCCGCCGCACCGCCACGCCGATCAGCGCCAGCACACCCAGCACCGCCGCTGCCGCACCCAGAAATGCGGCGGTCAGCAGGCGTTCCTGCGTCGTCACCAGCGCCAGCGCGACAATCGCCGCCAGCCCCAGCCCGACCGGCAGCGCCGCACTTCGCCACAATCCGCGCGGCGGCGCAACCCGCGCCCGCAGCAAGGCCATCGCGGTCACGACCCGCGCCGACAGCAGCGGCGGTGCGGCGAAGACCAAGGCCACCAACAGGCCGAAGACCGCCGCCCGCAACAGCGCGACCGGATCGACGACCAGCCCTGCCTCTACCGGCAGGAAACCCTGTAGCAGCAATGCCAGCCCCGGCACCGCCAGAACGCCGACCACCAGCCCCGCGCCGATCCCGACCAGCGACGCGATCACGACCTGCAGGAGATAGATGCGCAGCACGTCCTCGCTCGTCGCGCCCAGAACCTTCAGGGTGGCGATGGTGCCGCGCCGGCTTTCCAGCCACGAGGATACGGCGCCGGCAATGCCGATCCCGGCGATGACCAGCGCCGCCAGCCCGACAAGGCCGAGAAACTGCCCCATGTTGCCCATAAGCCGGTCCGCGCCGGGCGAGGCCCTGTCGCGCGTACGGGTGGACCAGCCGCCGGTCGGAAACCGCTTGTCGAAGGCTTCGGCCACGTCGCCCGGGTCGACACCGCGCGGCAAGGCGACGCGGTACTTGGTCTGTGCCATTGAGCCGACCTGCACCAGACCGGTCTGCGCCAAGGTTCGGTCCGACACCAGCACGGGCGCGCCGAGAGCGAAGCCTTCGGAAAGGCGATCCGGTTCGTTGCCGATGACGCCTGCGATGCGAACCTGCGCGCTGCCGAGACGGATCGTGTCGCCGACCTTCACGGCCATCCGGTCGAGCACGCCGCGATCGACCCATGCCGCGCCGTCGGGCGGTGCCCCGGCCCGCCGGCCATCGTCCAGCGTCAGCTCACCATAAAGCGGCCAGCGCTCGTCCACCGACTTCAGCTGCACCGGGGAGACCGAGCCGTTGGCCGCAGATGCCATCGCCTGCATCCGCATTCCCGACGACACCGTGCCCAGCGATGCCATCGCCGCGCGTTCCCATGCCGTGGCACTGCGGCCATAGACGCCGAATTCGACATCGCCGCCCAGGATCGCCTGTCCGCGATCGCCGAGCTGGCTGCGGATCGCGCTTTCCAGCGTGCCGATCGCCGCCAACGCGCCTGCACCCAGGAACAGGCAGACGACCAGCAGGCGCAGGCCCCGAAACCGCCACGAAAAGTCCCGCATCGCCAGCCGTATGGCGGTCGCCCAGCGGCGGCGCGTGTCCTGCATCAGGCGGTCCGGTCCGATGCGATGCGTCCGTCGGCCATCTCCAGTACCCGTTCGCACCGTTCGGCCAGCATCGGATCGTGGGTAATGAGGAACAGCGTCGCGCCGCTGGCCGCACGCCGCGCGAACAGCAGTTCGACGACTTGCGCACCGGTCTCGCTGTCGAGGTTGCCGGTCGGCTCGTCCGCGAAGATCAGGCCCGGATCGGGCGCCAGCGCGCGGGCGATGGCAACGCGCTGCTGCTCCCCGCCCGATAGCTGCGCCGGGTAATGATCCAGCCGATGGCCGAGGCCGACCGCGCGCAGTTCCTCCGCCGCCCGGTCGAACGCGTTGTCGCGCCCCGCGAGTTCGAGCGGGGTGGCGACATTTTCCAGCGCCGTCATGGTGGGAAGCAGGTGAAAGGCCTGAAGCACGATGCCGATCCGCCCGCGCCGCGCCCGCGCCAGCGCATCTTCGGACAGGCCGGAAAAATCCTCTCCCGCCACAACCAGCTTGCCGCCGCTCGCCCTTTCGAGGCCGGACAGCAGCGCCATCAGCGAGCTCTTGCCCGAACCCGACGGGCCGAGCAGCGCCACCGTCTGCCCCGCCGGGACGACGAGATCGATACCCCGCAGGATCGAGACCGGCGCGCCGGTTCCGCCCAGTTCGAGGCGGAGGTCTTGCGCGGTGATGGCGGGAACGGAGCCGTGAGGAGAGCTTTGCATGCGAGCGCAAGATTGGCATGAAGCGCGCACGATACAAGGAACCGATCGCCCATGATGTCCATCTGCCGCAACGCTTTCGCCCGCAAGGGTATCACGCTGGCCGTGGCACTCTTGCTCGCCGCCTGCGGCCAGACCGACGGTGACGGCGCTGGGGGAAACGCGGGCGCTGTCGGGGCCGATGCGCCGGTGGGCAAGCCGGTGCTGGTCCTCGCGCTCGGCGACAGCCTGTTCGCAGGCTACAACCTGCCCCGCGCCGAGGCCTATCCGCAGCAGCTGGAAACGGCGCTGCGCGAGCGCGGGCTGAACGTGCGGGTGCAGAACGCGGGCGTTTCGGGCGACACCACGGCGGCAGGGCGGCAGCGGCTGTCCTTCGTGCTCGATTCCATGACCACCAAGCCCGATCTCGCGCTGGTCGAATTCGGCGGCAACGACATGCTGCGCGGCTTGCCCCCGGCAGAGGCGAAGGCGAACCTCGAGGCGATCGTCGCCGAGCTGGACCGCCGCGAGATCGACGTGGTCATCATGGGCATGCGCGCCGCCCCGAACCTGGGCAGCAGCTACGTATCGCAGTTCGACGGCATGTACCCCGAGCTTGCCGAGAAATACGACGCCGATCTCGTCCCCTTCTTCATCGAACCGCTGATCTTCGACCGTTCACTGGTCCAGAACGACCAGATCCACCCGACCGCGGCGGGAGTAAAAGCGATGGTCGACCATTCGGTCGACGACATCGCCGAGGCGCTCGACTGAAGACGCGCTGAGTTCAGCCTATCAGTCGAGCCGGTCCGCCGCGCCGCCCGCCACTCGCCAGGCCGCGGGGCGTTCGGGCAGTCCGGCAAAGGGTTCCATCTCGGTCCCGGTCATCCAGACCTGCGCCCCGGTTCCGGCCAGCCGCTCGTAAAGCGCGGCGCGGCGCACGGGATCGAGATGCGCGGCCACTTCGTCGAGGAGCAGGACCAGCGGGCGCGAACCGGCTGACAGCCCGGCATGGGCGAGGGTCATGGCGATCAGCATCGCCTTCTGCTCGCCCGTAGAGCATTCCGCCGCCGCGCGGCCCGTGCCGGCCATCGTCACGGCAAGATCGTCGCGATGCGGCCCCGCCAGCGTCCGGCCCGCACCTCGATCGGCCCCCCTGCCCTTGAGCCAGAGCGCGGCCAGCTCACCGGCATCCACAGGGGCGGCAGGGTCGACGCGCAAGTCGGGCCGGGCAAACGGCGTTTCGGGCAGCTTGGCCAGTTCCTCGCGCAGCCGCTCCACCGTCTGCGCCCGTCCGGCGGCGACAGCGGCGCCCGCCTCGGCCATTTCGCGTTCCAGCGCGTCGAGCCACTGCGGATCGGGACGCGCATCGCCGCCCATCAGCCGATTCCGTTCGCGCAGCGCCTTGTCGTAGCGGGCCGAATGGGTGGCATGGGCCGGATCGAGCGCGAGGACCATGCGATCGAGGAAACGCCGGCGCCCACCTGCGCTGTCGGTGAACAGGCGGTCCATCGCCGGGGTCAGCCACCCGACGCTCAGCCATTCGGCCAGCCGCGCGGCAGGCAGCGGCGCACCGCTGGCCTGCACGACCCGCCTGCCCGGGCTTTCCACCCGCATCGCCGTGCCGATCCGCACCGGGGTAACACCGCTGACGAGATCCGCGCCCACGGCAAAGCCGCCATGCGCCCCCTCACGCGCGATGTCGGACAGCTGCGCTCGCCGCAGGCCGCGCCCAGGGGCGAGCAGGGAAAGCGCCTCCAGCACGTTGGTCTTGCCCGCTCCGTTCTGTCCGATCAGCAGGTTGAACCGCCCCGCCCCCTCCAGCCGGGTGGCGGCGTGATTGCGGAAATCGGCAAGGCGGATGCGGTCGAGGACCATGTTTCCGCGCTTAGGATCGGCATACGGAGAGGCAAAGCGAAAACGAGCCATGATGCCGATGCCGGATGTTGGCGAAAATCGCCATCTTTTAGGAATTTATCGTTTTTCGGTAAACAGTCGCGCTCAGCCAAGTCCTTGTTTATCGGCAATAAATCGAATTGGCACGGTCCCTGCAATGTACCCTGCATGAACGGCCAACAAGCCGCTCGACATCAAAAAAGGGGACATATCATGGAAAAGATTTCGAACTTCGCCTCGCAGATCAGCGCCGGCCTCGCCGCCGTCGCCCTGACTCTTTCGGCCATCGCGGTCACGGTCGCACCGGTTCAGCCGGTCGCCCCCACCGCGTTCCAGCAGGAGACCATCGCGTGAACCAGGTCAGCACCCGCTTTCGCCTCGACAAGCAGAACGCCAAGTTGATGGGTGTCTGCTCGGGCATTGCCGATTATTTCGGCGTGGACGTCACGCTCGTCCGCATCCTCTGGGTGGTCGGCACGCTGGCCGGGTTCGGCTCGCTGCTGCTGATCTACCTGCTCATCGGCCTGATCGCGAACTGAGCGATCGGGCCTCGAGGGCCTTGATGATGCTACTCAGGCGGTCTTGGCAAAGGGGGAGAAATCGGTGTCGGTATCGAAGACATCGACCCCCTCCCGCCGCTTGAGAAAGCCGACCACCGCATAAGTCACCGGCGTCAACAGCGCTTCCCACGCCACCTTGAGGAACCACTGGGTCAGCGCGACCCACATGACCTGCTCCGCGCTCCACCCCATGGTGCCGAGGAAAGCCAGCGGGTAGAAGATCGCGCTGTCCACGCCCTGCCCCACCACGGTCGATCCGATGGTGCGGCTCCACAATGCCTTGCCCGCGGTCCACACCTTCATCCGGGCCAGAACGTAGGAATTGACGAATTCCCCCGCCCAGAACGCGATGATAGAGGCCCCGGCAATGCGCCAGGCCTGGCCGAAGACATTCTCGTAATCGGACTGGAACGGCCAGCCCTCGGCAGGCGGCAGGGCGACGACGATCTCTGCCATCACCACCATGAAGATCAGCGCGCCGAATCCGGCCCAGATGCACCGCCGGGCGCGGGCATAGCCGTAGACCTCGGTCAGCACGTCGCCGATGACGTAGGAGACCGGGAAGAACAGCACGCCCGCCCCGAAATACCATTCGCCGAAGACCGGCAGATCGACGACCGCCCGCTTCGACGCGCCGATGATGTTCGACAACAGCAGCACTGTGACGAAGGCCGCCATCACGAAATCGAAATAGCGGAACAGCCGGTGCCCCGCGGCACTGCCGTCCAGCCGGGCGGCAGGGTGATGGCCATGGTCGGCCGGCGGGCTGTTTCGGGTCTGGTCGCTGTCCACGGCACCCTGCGTATCGCGATTTGCGGGACGCGAAAAGATCGCTATGGCCACCGGCACGCGCCCTTAGCTCAGCTGGATAGAGCACGGACCTTCTAAGTCTGGGGCCGCAGGTTCGAATCCTGCAGGGCGCGCCATCTTCCGACGCAATCGCCTGAATAGCGCCCCACTATTGGGCGCTAAGTGGCCTGGCCGTACGAGTATTTGTCGGGCGAATTTAGAAAATCAAGCTTTCCGGTCAGTACCGGATTTTGGGTCATCTCCAACCTTGCGGGAAGTCATTGCGACCTCATTGCTTTGAGATTAACAGAATTCATGCCCGGTAAAGGCAGACCTGGTGATACACTCGCTTATCAGACGCTCGGCGACGATTCGGATCCCGTTTGGATCTGCCCTGCCGTGCTTTTGGTCGAAGGATCGCGACCAATGCCCAGATATCAGCTTCGTATCGCCGCTCGGCGCGGACATGACCCGCATGTCATGAATTTCGAGAGCGAGGACAGCGCCGCCGCACTCCATGTCCTCGGCAGGCTCGACGTCGGCAGCCGGGCCGAACTTTGGCAGGAAGACAAATTCGTCTGCAATTTGAGCCAGGACGCGGGCGGTTCCGGTGTATGGTCCGTAAGGGGGCGCTGACGAAAACCCGTATTTCTGGCGCTCGGTTGAGAAATATCAAGTTGATGGTACTGTGGCGGCCGGACTTAGACGGACTGAACCACGATGCCTTCTTTCTCGCTGAAGAGCGCGGACCCCACCTGCTCGCAAGAATTCGATGCGACAGATCTCGATACCGCCGTGGAAACCCTGCATCGTTTCTACGACGGTCGGTGGCTCGAATTGTGGAGCGAGGGGCAGTTGATGTGCCACCTGCCGCATGGAGCTGCCGAACTCATGCGATGCGTCGTCGCCTCGATTCACTGATAGCGCGCCTCGCCTAGCGCCTGCCCATCTGAGATCAGGCTGCGGCAGGCGATCTGCGCCGGTGGCCCAGCGCGATGAACGGCTGCTCGACATATCGGTAGACGAGCGCTGCGACAGCGATCGTGCCGGTCCAGCTCAAGATCAGGAACAGCGCCGGTGAGAACTCCGCCACCGGATGCAGCGGCGCTATAAGCACGCCCTGAAACAGATAGATCGAATAGCTGATCGATCCCAGCCAGACGAGCGCGGGATGCGCCCGTGGCCGAACGATGACGGCGGCGGCGAAGAGCATGATCGGCAGCGCGGTCGAAAGCCGGCGCGAGACATCGTTGAAGAGCGGCGGACTGTTCATGCCCGTGCCGTGCTGAAGAGCGACCGCGATCAGCAACATGATCACCGTCACCGCCCAGGTCCGCGCGCTGCGATCCCTTTCCGCCATGCGCAGCAGCGCCCCGCCGGCGAAGCAGGCATAGTAGAGGAAACGGTTGTCGCCGTAGCTGGCGTGATAAAGCGCCAATAGGGCCAGGATGCCGACGACCCGTGGATTGCGGAGCACGCCGAAGATCATCAGCACGCTGGCAATGATGTAGAAGCCAAGTTCGTAGCTCAAGGTCCAGTACGCGCCGTTAAGAGTAGGTATCCCGAGCGGTCGTGCCGTCATCGTCATGTCGGCCAGGATAGTTGCGGGCGGCGCCCCGCCTTGCAGTACGATGGCGACGGCGATGGAGAGCCAGAGCGCAGGGCAGATCCGGAAGAAGCGCGATCGCAGGAACTGGTCGACATTTTCCCATCGTCCGAAGGGGATCACGAAACCGCTGATCATGAAGAACAGGACGATCCCGAACCGGCCGAGGTTCACGTAAGGGAACATCCACGGATAGACGATCTCGAGCGAATGCTGGGCGAGCACCAACACTGCTGCAATGCCTCGCAATCCGTCGATGTAGCTGACCCGTCCGCCCATGTGCGGGGCTTTAGCCTGTGCCACAGTCGGCCTCAAGCACGTGGTTCCCGGCCAGCGACAGAGATGCGCAGGGCATGGCTCGGCCTCGTCATCCAGTGGGGGTCAGGCCAACCGCGTCCGTTAAGATTGCGTGGAAGAGCACGGCGAATCGACACGATGGAAAAATTTTTTCGCGCGCCGATTAACCATCGACCGCTCCGGTCAACCCCGGTTTTCGGTCGTTTCATCGCCCTTGAGTAACGGGTCGGCTTGGTTAATCGGATCGACGCCGGAAACTTTTTCCGCGATTGCGAATTTTAACGGACAAGTAACGAATGCATGAGGTGTTGAAATGTTCACTCCCAGCTATCGCAGCAGTTCGCCCGACCGGTGGACTCTCCCGCGTCCCTTCTCCGATGCTTCGCAGCGTTTTCACAAGTTCGGCGCGCTGCAGCCGATGGATCCGCCCAGCTTCTGGGAACGCCTGATCCGCGGCTGATGTCACCCAGCGCGGAACGATAACCGCGCCGCAATTTCGGGAGAGGCCGTCCGGTTCGTCCGGGCGGCCTCTCCCGTTTGCGGCATGGTCAATCTTCGCGCGCCATGGCATTCAGGGTGACGTAGTCGATCTTGCCCGTGCCCAGCACCGGCAACACGTCGACCACCCTGATCTCGCGCGGGATCATCAGTTCGGTGACCCCGTTGTCCTTGCCCCACTTCTGGATCGCGCGGGCCTCGGCATCCTTGGCCGTCGTGTAGAGCACGAGCTGCTCGCCCTTCTTCGGATCGGGCCGCGTGACGACCGCGCTCTGCGCATCGGGCCAGACCTGTGCCGCGTAGCCTTCCACGGCCGGGAGCGAGACCATCTCGCCGCCGATCTTGGCGAAACGCTTGGCGCGGGCGCGGATGGTGACGAAACCCTCGTCGTCGATGGTGACGATATCGCCGGTGTCGTGCCAGCCCCCCTCGGGCGGGGCCAGCACGCCCGGTTCATCGGCCAGGTAATAGCCCGCCATGACGTTGGGGCCGCGGATGAACAGCCTGCCGCCTTCGTCGATGCCCGGCACATCATCGAGCCGCGCCTCGATCGCCGGAAGCAGCCGCCCGACCGTGCCCGCCCTGAAATGCATCGGGGTGTTCACCGCGATCACCGGCGCTGCCTCGGTCGCGCCGTAGCCTTCGAGGATGCGCAGGCCGAACTTTTCCGCATAGACCCGCCGCGTCTCCTCGCGGACCTTCTCGGCCCCGGCGAAGATGTAGCGCAGCGAATAGAAGTCGTACGAATGCGCCATGCGGGCATAGCCCGACAGGAAGGTGTCGGTGCCGAACATGATCGTCGCGTTGGCGTCGTAGGCGAGAGCCGGGACGATCCGGTAATGCAGCGGGCTGGGATAGAGCACCGTGCGGATGCCGTTCAGCACCGGCAGCAGCGTTCCCCCGGTGAGGCCGAAGCTGTGGAACACCGGCAGCGCGTTCAGCACCACGTCGCTCGCGTTGAAGTCGATCCGCGCGCCCAGCTGCGCACAGTTCGACAGCAGGTTGCGATGGGTCAGCACCACGCCCTTGGGCACGCCCTCCGACCCGCTGGTGAACAGGATCACGGCGGGACTGTCGGGCGAGATGCCGAGCTTCAGGTGCCGCCGCTCGATCCGCCCGACGGTCAGCATCGCCCAGACCTTTTCGTCCGCGTCGATGGACCTGGCGATGTCCTCCAGATAGCGGACGGCGATGCCCTCACGCTCCAGCGCGGCGATGGCGCCTTCCAGCTTCGCCTGTTCGGCAAAGGCGCGGGCCGTGACGACGGTGCGGATCCGGGCTGTCGCGCAGGCGGACCTGAGGTTCGCCTCGCCCACGGTGAAGTTCAGCATTGCGGGCACGCGGCCCATGGCCTGAAGCCCGAAGAAGGCGACCGCCACGCCGTTGACGTTGGGCATCAGCACGCCGACCGCCTCGCCCACCTCGGTGCCCTGCGCCAGCCGCTTGCCCAGCAGTGATGCGCCGACCAATAGCTTGTCGAACGACAGCGCGTTGCGGGTCACGTCCTCCACCACCAAGGTACCGCCGCCGTGCAGTTCGCGCGCCTCGCACAGTGCGGCGAAGAGCGTGCGCGACACGTCGGTGGTGTCGAAGATCATGCCGCTCATCTCGTCATAGAGCCGCCGCCCGGCGATGGCGCGGCGTTCGCGGGCGCTCATCTCGCCCCCCTTGCCTTCATTGGCGATGGCGAAGCGGCGCTGGGGCAGCACGTCGATGGTGATTTTAGGAAACCAGCGGCGGCGGGCCTTGCCCTTCATCCGGCTGAACATCGAATATTGCGGCCCGTCCAGCCGCACCGGCACGATCGGCGCATCGGCCTTGTCCGCCACCATGCCGGGGCCGTCGAACACCTTCATCAGCGCGCCGGTGACGGTGATGCGTCCTTCGGGAAAGATCACCAGCGTTCGCCCCTCGCGCACCGCCTTGACCATGGCCTTGGCCGACATCGGGTTGGTCGGATCGACAGGGAAGATCTCGAACAGCTTGAAGAAGGGCTTCAGCCACAAGTTGCGCGCGATGGCGGTGTGGACCGCAAAGGTCGGCTTGCCTGGCAGGAACGCGCCCAACAACACCCCGTCGAGGAAGGAGAGGTGGTTCACCACCACCACCGCCCGCTCGCCCGGCTTGGGCATGTTCTCGATGCCGGTGACCTCCACGCGGTAGAGCGTGCGCAGGACGAAGGCCATGACCTGCTTGAACAGGTATTCGGGCAGCAGCCAGATCGAGATCGCGGCCATCACCAGCGTCATCACGCCGAGCACGCCCATCAGCGCGGGCACATCGAGCCCGGCGGCCAGCAACCCGGTCGTCAGCAGGACAAGCGCGACGGTAACGCCCGCGTTCACGATGTTATTCGCCGCGATGACGCGAGAGCGTTCCTCCGCGTCCGAATGGATCTGCAGGATCGCGTAGAGCGGTACCACGAACATCCCGCCCGCCAGCGCGATGACGGCGAGGTCCACGAGGATGCGCCACGATCCCGGCGCGTCGAGGAACTGGCCGATCGTCGCGCCGGGCACGCCGGGGCCGTAGCCGCGGGTGGAGAAGAACAGGTCGACCAGCCCGAGCGCCAGCAGCACCGCCGACAGCGGTACGAAGCGGGCCGAGACCTCGCCCCGCAGCAACCGATTCACCAGCAGCGAGCCGAGCGCAACGAAGAGCGAGAAGACAATGAGGAACAGCGTCACCACTTCCTGCCGCGCGTTCAGCGTACCGCTCACCAGCGGCGCGAATTCGGAAACCACGACGGCCCCGCAGGCAAAGAACCAGCTGATGCCCAGGATCGCGAGCCATACCCCGCGCCCGCCCCGCGCTATGGACAGGATGTGCACCGTGCCGCGCCACAGGTTGCGATCGATCCGGTGCGCCGCGCGGATCGGCGGTGCCGACGGAACCGCGAAAGAGGCGATCAGGCCGACGACTGCCAGCCCGGTTGCGATCAGCCCGCTTTCCCATGGCGGAACGAGGCCCGCCAGCAATTGCCCGCCCAGGATCGCAACGAACGTCCCCGCCTCGATCAGGCCGGTGCCGCCCATCACCTCGTCCCGGCCCAGGTGCTGCGGCAGGATCGAGTATTTCACCGGGCCGAAGAAGGCCGAATGCACGCCCATGCCGAACAAGGCCACCAGCAGGATCGGGATCGACTGCAGCCAGAAGCCCGCCAGCCCCACGCCCATGATCGCGATCTCGGCGGTCTTGACCCAGCGGACCAGCTTCGCCTTGTCGATGGTGTCGGCGACCTGCCCGGCCATCGCGGAAAACAGGAAATAAGGGAGAATGAACAGGCCCGCCGAGATGCTCGCCAGCATCTCCGCCTTGCCGGGTTCCGCAGCGTAGATCGTGAAGCTGGCCAGGAAGAGAAGCGCAAACTTCAGCAGGTTGTCGTTGAACGCGCCGAGGAACTGGACCGCGAAGATCGGCCCGAACCGGCGCTTGGCCAGCAGTGACAGGTCAGGCGCGGCCATCGATCCCCCTCTCGGCAGTGCGCGAATGCGGGCATGGTTAGGTCATGTCCGCGCCTCGCGCTAGCAGCGCGCACGTTAATTATTCGCGCGCCATCGCCCGGATGGGGGCGCTCAGAACATCCCGTTGCCGTGCGCCATTGTCCTGGGCACGGGTTGCAGCACGTCCCAATGCTCGACCACGCGCCCCTCGTCGTCGCAGCGGAAGATATCGATTCCGGCCCAGTCGGTGTCGCCGGGCCAGACCTGATGGCAATGCAGGACCACCAGATCGCCCTCGGCAACGGTGCGCACGAACGTCACGCGCTTGCCCGGATACTCGCGCGCCATCCGCTCGAAATAGGTGACGAAGGCCTCGACCCCGTCCGCCACCGCCGGATTGTGCTGGGTGTAGCTCGCGCCGACGTAGCGCTCCACCGCCTCGCGCGGGCGGCAGTCGTTGAACATCATCTCGTAGAAGGCGATGACGTTGGCCCGGTTGCGATCCTCCCGGGTCATTTCATCAGCACCAGTTCCTCGGCCATCGAGGGGTGCAGCGCGATGGTCGCGTCGAAATCGGCCTTGGTCAGCCCGGCGCGCACCGCGATGGCGGCGGCCTGCAGGATTTCCGGCGCATCGGGCCCGATCATGTGAAGGCCCAGCACCTTGCCGGTCGGCTCCTCGCAGATCAGCTTGTAGAGCCCGCGCTCGGCCCGGTTGGCAAAGACGTTCTTCATCGGGCGGAAGTCGGAGGAATAGACCCGGATGTTGCCATAGGTGTTGCGCGCCTCGCCCTCGGTCAGGCCGACTCCGGCGAGCGGCGGCTGCGAGAACACGGCGCTCGGCACGCAGGAATAATCGACGGTGGTCGGCTTGTCGCCGAAGACGGTGTCGGCAAAGGCCTGCCCCTCGCGGATGGCGACGGGGGTCAGCTGGACGCGGTCGGTGACGTCGCCCACCGCATAGATGCTGTCGCAGCTGGTCTTCGAATATTCGTCGACCGGGATCTCGCCCTTTTCGCCCAGTTCGATGCCGGCGGTCTCCAGCCCCAGCCCGTCAGTGTTGGGCTTGCGGCCGGTGGCGACCAGCACCTGGTCGGCGACGATCGGGTCCTGCCCCTCCAGATGCACGTCGAGCGCGCCGTCGTCGCGCCGCACGATCTTCTGGAACGGGCAGTGGAACTTGTATTCGATGCCCCGGCTCATGGTGATCTGCAGCAGCCGGTCGCGAAGCCCCTCGTCATAACCGCGCAGGATCACGTTCGACCGGTTGACCACCGTGACATGGCAGCCGAGCGCGTTGAATATCCCGGCAAATTCGAGCGCAATGTAGCCCGCGCCGGCAATCACCAGCCGCTTGGGCAGCTTGTCGAGGTGGAAGACCTCGTTCGAGGTGATGCAGTGCTCGGACCCTTCGAATTGCGGAACGAAGGGCCAGCCCCCCACGGCGACCAGTATGTATTTTGCGGTGACCTCGCGCCCCGATGCGAGCCGAATGGTATGTGCGCCATTAACCACGGCGCGCTCCATGATCCGCTCCACACCGTGGGTTTCGAGCGTTTTTTCGTAAAGACCGTTGAGCCGGTCGACGTCCCTCAGCACGTGGTCGCGGAGCCGATTCCAGTCGAATTTGGCATTTTCGAACGACCATCCGTAATTTTCGGCGTCCTCCAGATCCTCGGCGAAATGGCTGCCGTAGACGAGGAGCTTCTTGGGCACGCAGCCGCGGATGACGCAGGTGCCGCCGACGCGGTGTTCTTCCGCCACGGCCACTTTCGCGCCGTGCGATGCCGCAACGCGCGCCGCGCGCACCCCGCCCGAGCCCGCACCGATGACGAAAAGGTCGTAGTCGTAGTCAGCCATGCGTCGCTCCTTTGCCGGATGCCCAGATAGGCCTCCGGACAGCGCGTGCAAGGCCGCCGGGGTACGTCACGATCATGACGAAACCTGCGCGACCCTTTCACAAAATGCGTAGATAGGCATTACAATTTCAGAACATTCTTCTTCATCTCGCGCCTGCAAAGTGTGAGCATGGATAGAAAAGATCATCGAACGCCACCGCGTCGATGCGGATGGTCGAGGGAAATGTGGGGTGACGAGAGCGGCTCGGTCATCGTGGAGGCCGCGTTCGCGCTGCCAATCATGGTCACCGTCCTGCTGGGACTGGTCAGCTACGGCAGCTGGTTCATCACCGCGCACAACGTGCAATCGGCAGCCAACGACGCGGCCCGCGCGGCGTTATCGGGGCTCGACGCCTCGGAACGCGGCAGGCTCGTCGCCAGCTCGATTCAGCACAGCGTCATCGGCGAGGGCCATCTCGACCCGACGCGGCTGGAAGTCGAGACCGCCATGGACGGCGCCTATTACACGGTGACGATCACCTACGACGGCAGCGACACGCTGATGGACCCGACGTCCCTCCTGCCCCTGCCCGACAGCACGATCCAGCGGAGCGCCGTGGTGCGCCTGGCCGGGATCTAGGAGACAGTCGATGCTCGAACACTACGCCCGGAGTTTCCGGGACGACGATACCGCCGCCGTCGGGCTGTTCGGCGCCGCCGGCATCACCCTGATGCTGGCCGCCAGCACCTTGGCCGTCGACATGGGCGCGGTCTATCTCGCCAAGCGCGACTTGCAGAACGCCGCCGACGCCGCCGCGGTGGTCGCGGTCGACGTCATGGGAAGCGACGGAGCAGTCGACGCAGGGGGTGAAGTGCGCGAACTGCTGCGCCGCCGGGGAACGCAGGACGTGACGGTCGACCGAATCGAACACGGCGACTACCGCCGCACCGGCAGCGTCGATCTGGACCAGCGGTTCATCGCCGATCAGGTCAGCCCCACGGCGGCGCGGGTCACCGTGTCGCGGATCGTCCCGCTCTATTTCGGGCGCATCCTGACCGGGCAGCCGACGATGACGGTCGAGGCCGTCGCCACCGCCGCGCGGCTGGACCGGGCGGCCTTCCAAGTCGGCGCGCGGCTTGGCTCGCTGTCGGGCGGCGTGCCCAACGCGCTCCTGTCGGCGATCGGCGGAGAGGACCTGCAGCTGACCGCCGACGATTTCAGCGACCTTGAAGGGACCGCCATCGACGTCATGGATTTCGCCGACGTCGCCCGCGAAAAGACCGGACTGACCGACGCGACCTATGGCGAGGTGTTCCGCGAAGGGATGCCGCTCAACGACCTGATGGAAGCATTTGGCGACGTGTCGCCGAACGACGACACCAAGACCATCTTCTACGGCGTATCGTCGAAAGTCGGCGGCGACGTGGTGACGCTGGCCGACATGATCGACCTCGGGCCATATGCCCATACCGAATTCAACGACGGAACGGGGCATATCACGGTCGATGCGGCAACGCTGATGCGCGGGGCGCTGGAATATGCGCACGGCACCGACGGCTATGACGTGCAGACCAACCTGACCGTCGCCGGGCAGAGCGCGACGAAGATGCGGGTGGTGGGCGGCAACGTCGTCGCGACATCGCCGCTCATCACCGTGACCGACAGCGACAACGTGACGGTGCGTACCGGGCGAATGCGGATCTACCTCGAAACCACCATACCTGCGTCGGTGGCGGGGATCGCCTCGCTGAAGGTGCCGATCTATGCGGAAATCGCCTCTGCACAGGCGAAGCTGAGCTCGATCCGCTGCAGCAGCACGACCAACGGTGTGACGCTGGCGGTGACGCCGTCGATCGGCACGGTCGCCATCGCGCAGACCTCTTCCGACGCGCTGGGCAACCTGACCGCAACCCCGACGCTCAGCACCGCCACGCTGGCCAGCGTGATCGGCGTGAAGGTGAAGGGCAGCTCGATCCTCAACTTCGGCGGTGCGACGGCCAAGTCGGTGTTCTTCTCGAAGGAAGACGTGGCCGCCCGTACGGTCAAGTCGGTCGCCACCGACGATGCGGTCACCGCGCTGGTCGGATCGCTGGTGCGCAACCTGACGCTGACCGTCGAATCGGGCCCGCTTATGCTCACTCCGTCGAGCACGATCACCAGTTCGGTCGGCACTGCGCTGACCGGTGCGGCCCCGGCGCTGGATCAGGTGCTGAACGCCGCAACGCGGACGATGGGTATCCAGCTGGGCCTTGCCGACAGCCGGGTCAACGCGATGAAATGCGGGATGCCGACGCTGGTCGCCTGAGAGTTCGGGCGCGCGTCAGTGCGGGTCGCAACAGGGTCGCAAGTGGCGGGGTCTTGCGGCCCCGCCACTGCCCTTTTCAGTCCTTGAGGCCCGCCGCCGCCAGCAGCGCCTCGGTGCTGGGGTCGAAGCCCTCGCCTTCTCCCGCCGCGATCTGGTTGGCGATCTGCTTGCCCAGTTCCACGCCGAACTGGTCGAACGGGTTGATGCCGATCAGCACCGCATTGGCGAACGTGCGATGTTCGTGGAACGCGATCAGCGCGCCCAGCGTCGCGGGGGTCAGCGCGTCGCACAGGATCGTCGCCGAGGGGCGGTTGCCCGGATAGGCGCGCGCCGCGTCGACGCTGTCCTTCCCGGCCATCAGCGCCGCGCCTTGCGCGAAACAGTTGGTCAAGAGGATCTTGTGGTGTTCGGGATCGAGATCGTGGCCGGGCACCTTCACCGCGATGAAGTCCACCGGCACCTCGACCGTGCCCTGGTGGAGCAGCTGGAACACCGCGTGCTGCGCGTCGGTGCCCGTGCCGCCCCAGGTGATCGGCGCGGTGGCGCCGCGAACCGGCGCCCCGTCCGCGGTCACTCGCTTGCCGTTCGATTCCATTTCCAGCTGCTGGAGATACCCCGAAAACAACGCTAACCGCTCGTCATAGGCGAACACAGCCCGCGTCTGGCATCCGCGCACCTGTGCGTAATAGCGGTCGGCAAACGCCGCGCGCAGCGGAAGGTTGGCCCGGCCATCCGTGTCGCGAAAGTGGTCGTCGATCACCCGCGCGCCCGCCAGCATCGCGTCAAACGCCTGCCAGCCGATCGCGAGCGCGACCGGGAAACCGATGC
>CAYRLC010000034.1:0-22119 GCA_964424995.1 uncultured Croceicoccus sp. | reverse complement strand
GAAAGGATGGTGGGCGCGGCAGGGATTGAACCTGCGACCCCACCCGTGTGAAGGGTGTGCTCTACCACTGAGCTACGCGCCCGTTCGCGATCGATGGAGCCGATCAGAATCGTGCCCGTCGCCAACAGAGGCGCGCCTTTGCCAGAGCGGTTCGGGCTTGGCAAGCGCCCGATTGACAAGATCGTCGGCACGCGTAGAGGCTGCGCCCCATGACCGAAGATCAGAACACTCCCGCTGAAACCGCTGAAACCGCCGAAAGCGCCGAAACCGCCGAGACGCCGGCTGCCGCCAACGACGTGCCGCCCGATCGGCTGGCGATCCACCCGCGCAGCCCGCATTTCGATGGGGACCTGCTGCGCCGCGGGGTCGGCATCCGCTTCAAGGACACCGTGCGCACCAATATCGAGGAATACTGCATTTCCGAAGGCTGGGTCCGCGTTCAGGCCGGCAAGTCGCTGGATCGCAAGGGCAACCCGCTGACGATCAAGCTGAACGGCCCGGTCGAGGCGTGGTTCGAGGATCTGGGCGACAACCCGCCGGTCGCCAAGGCCTGATTCTAAGCGGGACCTGAGCGCGCCCGATCCCGTCACGCCGGGACAAGCTGTTCCCGGTGGCGGCGGACGAGGCGGGTCAGCCAGTTCCTGAACGCCTGCACACGCGCCAGCTGGTGCGTGTCCTTGTGCGTGACCAGCCAGAAACTGCCGGTGATGCGGTTGTCGGGCAGAACCGGCTCCAGCGCCGGATCGCGGTCGCCGATGAAGCACGGCAGCACCCCCATGCCCGCCCCCGCCGCGATCAGGCGATGCTGCGCATTGATGCTGGTGGAGCGCAGGCTCGGTTCCAGATCCGGATGCAGGCGCGAGAGATAGCGTAGCTCCGGCGCGAAGAGCAGGTCGGGCACATAGCCGACCAGCCGATGAGCTTGGGCGAGATCGGCGATTCCCCCCGGCCTTCCATGGCTTTCCAGATAAGCGGGCGAGGCGTAGAGCCGCAGCGAATAGTCCGACAGCTTGCCCGCGATCAGCGGTCCGGCGCGCGGGCGCGACAGGACGATGGCGACGTCCGCCTCGCGCTTCGACGGGCTGAGAAAGCCGCTCGACATCGCAAGGTCGATGACGAGGCGCGGGTGCCCCTCGATGAAATCGGCGAGGTTATCGGCGACGAACCACGAACCGAACCCTTCGGACAGCGACACGCGCAGTGTGCCGACCGGGCCCTCGCCCTCGGCGCTGGCTTCGTGGATGCGGCTGGCGGCCTGCTCCATCGCCTCCACTTCGGCCAGGATCGCCTCGCCCGCCTCGGTCAGGGTCTGGCCCTGGCGGGTCTGCTCGAACAGGGTCCGGCCCAGCCTCTGTTCGAGGCGGCGCAGGCGGCGGCCCATCGTGGTCGCGTCGACGCCGATCGCCTCTGCCGCGCGGCCCAGTTGCCCGGTGCGCGCGATGGCGAGAAAATCCTGCAGGTCGTTCCAGTTCAGCGTCTGCACCGTGCCTCCATGATGCGCCTATGCTGCAGCGCAGCGGGTCGAGCTCGGCTGCATTATTGCAGGTTGAAGCTGCACAATCAAAGGTTGTGTGCACAGAACGCCGGTGCCATCTGCGATCCCAACCCGTTGCCGATACCGGCGACGTGTCGTCGCACGACCGCTTCCGCGCCGCGCCCTCCGCGGCTCGCCAGACGGCCGAATTGCCCAGAACGCGTAATTCGAGGATACCTGCCATGGCTACCGCACTTCAGATGGAAACCAACGACGATGCCGCCGAAATCGCGGCGATGATCGAACGCGGCCGGGTGGCGCAGGAACAGATCGCGCACTACACGCAGGAACAGGTCGACAAGCTGATCACCGCCATGGTCTGGGCCGTCGCCAAGCCGGGCGTCGCCGAAGAGATCGCCCAATTCACCGTCGACGAGACGCAGCTCGGCAACTACCAGGGCAAGTTCCTGAAGATCTCGGTGAAAACCCGCGCCACGCTGCAGGACATCATCCACGACAAGTCGGTCGGCGTGATCGAGGAACTGCCTGAGCGCAACATCGTCAAGATCGCCAAGCCGGTCGGCGTGATCGGTGCGCTCTCGCCCTCGACCAACCCCGAAGCGACCCCGGTGATCAAGGCGATCAGCGCGGTCAAGGGCCGCAACGCCATCGTCATCGCGCCGCACCCGCGCGCCAAGCTGACAAACAAGAAGATCGTCGACCTGATGCGCGACGCCATCGTCAAGATGGGCGCGCCCGCTGATCTGGTGCAAGCGATCGAGACCCCGTCGGTCAACAAGACCAACGAACTGATGAAGCAGTGCGATCGCGTCCTCGCCACCGGCGGTTCGGCGATGGTCACCGCCGCATACTCCAGCGGCACACCGGCGCTGGGCGTCGGCGTCGGCAATGCGGTCATCACCGTCGACGACACCGCCGACCTCGCCTTCGCGGCCGAGAAGATCCGCATCTCCAAGACGCTCGACAACGCGGCCTCGTGCTCGTCGGACAACTCGGTGATCCTGTTCGACGCGATCTACGACGAGATGCTCGAGAAGCTGAAGGCCGAAGGCGGCTACGTCCTGAACGACGAGCAGAAGAGCAAGCTGCAGAACGCGATCTGGGAAGACGGCGAACACATCAACGCCAAGGTCGTCGCGCAGGACGCGAAGTTCATCGCGGGCTACGCGGGCTTCGAGATTCCCGAAGGCACCCTGTTCTTCATCGTGCCCGAAACGGGTGCGGGTCCGGAGCACAAGTTCTCGGGCGAGAAGATGACCGTCACGATGGCGCTCTACCGCGTGAAGGACATCGACGAGGCGATCGCGCTCACCAACAAGATCCAGGGCTACCAGGGCCAGGGCCACTCGTGCGGCATCTACTCGAATTCCGACGAGAACATCATGAAGCTGGCCGAGGGTACCCGCACCAGCCGCGTCATGGTGAACCAGCCGCAGGCGCCGTCGAACTCGGGCAACCTGTGGAACGGCATGCGCCAGACCTTCTCGCTGGGCTGCGGCTCGTGGGGCGGAAACGGCACCAACAACAACATCACCTGGCGCGACCTGATCAACGAGACCTGGGTCTCGAAGCCGCTCGCCACGCCCAAGACCCTGCCGAGCGACGAGGAGCTGTTCGGCAAGGAGATCATGGAAACGATCTGATCGCCTCCATCGTTCAGGAGATGGCCCGCGCGTAGCGGGCCATCTGCCTAATTTGAGAGGAGAACCCGATGAGATCGCGACTGATCCTTGCCGCAACGCTGGCGATGGTGCTGGCGAGCTGCGGCAGCGACACGACATCGCAGGAAGCGGACACCGCCGATGCCGGCGATGCCGCGCCCATGCCCCCCGCGTCGGCCAGCCCGGCTTCGCAGCCTTCGGAGATGGCGGGCGCGCCCGCCGAGGACGAGATGGAAATGACCATCCCCGGCCCGATCCAGGGACGCTGGGGCCTCGTCGCTGCCGACTGCACTTCCACCCGCGGCGACGCCAAGGGCCTGCTCACCATAGAATCGCAGCGCTTGCGCTTCTACGAAAGCACCGCCACGCTGGGCGAGGTCGCGGAACGCGGCGCCGATCGCATCCGCGCGACGTTCGCCTTCACCGGCGAAGGCCAGACATGGTCGCGCGACATGACGCTCGCGGTCGCGGACGGCGGCAAGACGCTGGTCCGCAGCGAGACCGGAGAAGGTGCGCTGGCCGCGCCGCTGAACTACGAAAGGTGCCCTGCATGAACCGCCTGATGATCCTCGCCGCCGCGCCGCTCGCGCTGTCCGGCTGCGCCACGACCGCGACGTCACCGTCCGATCCGGTCGCCTACGAACCGGAAGGCAAGTGCGATGCCAGCGCCGCGCAGGTGCGGGTGGGCAAGATGGCCACGACCGAGATGGGCGCGGAGCTGCTGACCTCGACCGGTTCGCGCACCTTGCGCTGGATACCGCCGCGCACCGCGGTGACGATGGATTACCGGCCCGACCGGGTTTCGGTGTCCTACGACGACAACATGATCATCACGCAGATCAGCTGCGGCTGATCGGCGCCAAGAGGGGAGAGACGCAGCGACATGAGCGATCAGTTCGCCCTGACCGAGGACCAGCTCGCCATCCAGGAGATGGCCCAGAGGTTCACCGCCGACATGATCACGCCCAACGCGGCCGAGTGGGACGAGCACAAGATCTTCCCCCGCGATGTCATCAAGCAGGCGGCCGAGCTCGGCTTCGCCTCGATCTACGTGTCCGAGGAATCGGGCGGCATCGGCCTGGGGCGGCTGGAAGCGGCGCTGATCATGGAGGCGATGGCTTATGGCTGTCCCTCCACCAGCGCGTTCATCTCGATCCACAATATGTCGGCGTGGATGATCGACCGCTTCGGGTCGCAGGACGTGAAGGATCGCTACCTTCCTGACCTGATTTCGATGGACCGAATGGCATCCTACTGCCTGACCGAACCCTCGTCGGGATCGGACGCGGCGGCCCTGCGCACACGCGCGGTCGACAAGGGCGACCACTGGGAAATCACCGGGTCGAAGCAGTTCATTTCCGGCGGCGGCGAGAACGAGGTCTACGTGACCATGGTCCGCACCGGGGAGGATGGTCCCAAGGGCATTTCCTGCGTCGTCATCGACAAGGACATGCCCGGCGTGTCGTTCGGCGCGAACGAGAAGAAGCTGGGCTGGAATTCGCAGCCGACGGCGGCGGTCAATTTCGACGCGGTCAAGGTGCCCAAGGCCAACCTCGTCGGCGGTGAGGGCGAAGGCTTTCGCATCGCGATGATGGGCCTTGACGGCGGTCGCCTCAACATCGGCGCCTGCTCGCTGGGCGGGGCGCAGCGCGCGCTGGACGAGGCCATCGCCTATACGAAGGATCGCAAGCAGTTCGGCAAGGCGATCGCCGATTTCCAGAACACGCAGTTCACCCTGGCCGACATGGCGGCGGAGCTGGAGGCGGCGCGTGCGCTGCTCTACCTTGCTGCGGTCAAGGTGACGAGCGGCGCGCCCGACAAAACGCGCTTTGCCGCGATGGCCAAGATGATCGCCACCGAGACCGGCTCGAAGGTCGTCGACCGCGCGCTGCAGCTCTTCGGCGGGTACGGCTATCTCAAGGAATACCCGATCGAGAAGCTGCTGCGCGATCTGCGCGTCCACTCGATCCTCGAAGGCACGAACCAGGTCATGCGCATGATCGTGGGCCGTGACCTGGTGCGCCAATGACCCAGACGACTGAGAACGTCCATATCCACCGCCACGGCGCGGTCGGGCACCTTTCGCTCAACCGGCCCAAGGCGATCCATTCGCTGACCCTCGACATGTGCGAAGCGATGACCGCCGCGCTGCTCGAATGGCGCGACGATCCGGCGGTGAAGGCGGTGATCGTCGACCACGCTGAGGGGCGCGGCTTCTGCGCGGGCGGCGACGTCACCCTCCTGCGCAAGTCGGCGCTGGAAGACGAGGGCGCGAGCGGGCGTCACTTCTTCGATGTCGAATACAAGCTCAACCACCTGATGTTCACTTACCCCAAGCCGATCGTCGCCTTCATGGACGGCATCACGATGGGCGGCGGGGTCGGCATCTCGCAGCCCGCGAAGTATCGCGTCGCGACCGAGAACACCCGCTTTGCCATGCCCGAGACCGGCATCGGCCTCATTTGCGACGTAGGCGGCGGCTGGTATCTGCCGCGTCTTGCCGGACGGCTCGGCCAGTTCCTCGGGCTGACCGGTGCGCGGCTGGACGGGGCGGAATGCCTCGCGGTGGGCCTTGCCACCCACTACTTGCCGCACGAACGCCTGTCCGAGGCGAAGGCGCGGATCATCTCGCACCCCGACGATATCGAGGCGACGCTGGAAGGCCAGTCCTTCGCTCCGCCGCCGGCGCGGATCAGCGGCAATCTCGACCTCATCGACCGGCTTTTTGCCTCGAACCGGCTGGAGGACATCCTTGCAGCGCTCGAGGCCGATGGCGGCGAATGGGCGGGCAAGGAGCTCGCCACCCTTCGCACCAAGAGCCCGTCGGCCTGCAAGAACGTCCTAAAGCAGCTCGAACTCGGCGCGGCATGCGAGACCTTTGCCGACAACATGGCAATGGAACTGCGCGGCGCATCGCGCGCGATCACCCGCCACGATTTCGCCGAGGGCGTGCGCGCGCTGCTCGTCGACAAGGACAACAACCCGCAGTGGCAGCCCGCTCGGCCCGAGGACGTGACCGACGAGATGGTCGAGAGCCTCTTCGCGCCGCTGCCCGCAGACCAGGAATGGAAGCCGCTATGACCTACGAGACGATCCTTGTCGAAACCCGCGATGCGGTCACGCTGATCACGCTGAACCGCCCGCAGTCGCTGAACGCCCTCAACTCGCAGGTGCTGGCCGAACTGACCCAGGCCTTCGCCGCGTTCGAGGCGGACAAGTCGCAGCTCTGCGCGGTGCTGACCGGCAGCGGCGAAAAGGCCTTTGCCGCCGGCGCGGACATCAAGGAGATGTCGGACAAGCCCGCCGCCGATTTCTACATCGAGGATTTCTTCGCCGGCTGGACCGCCGACATCGTCAAGAAGGTCCGCAAGCCGTGGATCGCGGCGGTGAATGGCTTTGCGCTGGGCGGCGGCTGCGAACTGGCGATGATGGCCGACTTCATCATCGCCGCCGACACCGCGAAGTTCGGCCAGCCCGAGATCAAGCTGGGCGTCGCGCCCGGCATGGGCGGGTCGCAGCGCCTGACCCGCGCGGTCGGCAAGTCGAAGGCGATGGACATGTGCCTCACCGGCCGGATGATGGACGCGGCGGAAGCCGAGCGTTCCAGCCTCGTGAGCCGCGTCGTGCCGCTGGCCGATCTGGTCGAGGACGCGATGAAGACCGCCGCGACGATCGCGTCGATGCCGCCGCTGGCCGCGATGATGAACAAGGAAATGGTCAACACCGCGTTCGAGACCACGCTCGACCAAGGCCTGATCGCCGAACGCCGCATGTTCCAGGTGCTGACCGCCACCGAGGACAAGGCCGAAGGCATGGCCGCTTTTGTCGAAAAGCGCGCAGGGAACTGGAAGGGGCGCTGAAGGCGCATCCCCTAAGAGGATTGGACATATGAAGATCGCATTCATCGGCCTTGGCAACATGGGCGGCGGCATGGCCGCGAACCTCGTCAAAGCGGGCCACGAAGTCTCCGCATTCGACCTTTCCGAAGAGGCGGTCGCCCGCGCGCAGGAAAACGGCTGCGCCACCTTCGGCACCGTGCGCGAAGCGGTGCAGGGCGTCGACGCAGTGGTCACCATGCTGCCCAACGGCAACATCGTGCGCGCCGTGCTGACCAACGACGTCATCGGCCATGCGCCCAAGGGCGCGCTGATCCTCGACTGCTCCACCATCGACGTCGCCACGGTGCGCGAGATGATCGATGCGGCGACGGCGGCTGGCTATGAGATGGTCGACGCGCCGGTTTCGGGCGGCATCGCGGCGGCGAACGGCGGCAACCTGACCTTCATGGTCGGCGGCACCGATTCGGCCTTTGCCCGCGCCGAACCCGTGCTCGAACCGATGGCCAAGGCGGTCATCCGCGCCGGCGAGGCCGGGGCCGGGCAGGTCGCGAAGATGTGCAACAACATGCTGCTCGCTGCCCACATGGTCGGCACGTGCGAGGCGATGAAGCTGGCCGAGCGCAATGGCCTCGACCCGCAGAAGTTCTACGAGATCAGCTCGAAGTCGACCGGCTACTGCTGGTCGTTGAACGACTACACCCCGGTCCCCAACGTCGGCGCGGCAAGCCCTGCCGACAACGACTATAACGGCGGCTTCGCGGTGGCGCTGATGCTCAAGGACCTGCGTCTCGCCATGGCGGCGGCCGAGGCCAGCGACGCCAAGGTGCCGCTGGGCCGCAAGGCGACCGAGATCTACGAGGAGGCCGACAAGGCGGGCCTTGGCGGCAAGGACTTCGGCAGCATCTTCACGACGCTTTGATCGGCGTCTGACCGCGCCCTGCGGTCGCTGCGCCCGGCTCCGGCCCGCTCCCGCATTCGGTGCCGCGATGGTTTCCGGGGGAAGGCATCCCCCGGATGGCCGACCACCCATGGCATTGTCCGAAGGGTTGGTCGGGAGGAGGAGCGCGCCAAAGACAGGTCGTCCGGGCTAATTTCCTTGCCTAAACCGCGCCAAGTCGCCACTTGGCGCGGATGCTTCCGGAAGTCGTCATCATCGGACGCCCCAATGTGGGCAAGTCGACGCTGTTCAATCGGCTCGTCGGCAAGAAACTCGCGCTGGTCGACGACCAGCCGGGCGTCACGCGCGACCGTCGTTTCGGCGATGTCGAACTGCTGGGGCTGAAGTTCCAGATCGTCGACACCGCCGGATGGGAAGACGAGGACGCCGAGAGCCTGCCGGGGCGAATGCGCCAGCAGACCGAAGCCGCGCTCGTCGGCGCCGCCGCCGCGCTCTTCGTCATCGACAGCCGCGCCGGCCTGACCCCGCTGGACGAAGAAATCGCCCGCTATCTGCAGCGCGCGTCGGTGCCGATCGTCGTCATTGCCAACAAGGCAGAGGGCAAGGCAGGCGATTCCGGCATCTTCGAGGCCTATTCGCTCGGCCTCGGCGATCCCGTCGCTTTGTCCGCCGAACACGGCGAGGGCGTGGCCGACCTGTTCGAGGCGTTGCTGCCGATTCTTGAGCCGTTGCAGCCCGAAGACGATCCGTTCGGCGAACTGGCAGAGGGCGAGGAAGCGCCGCTCGGCCCCTTGCAGCTCGCCATCGTCGGTCGCCCGAATGCGGGCAAGTCCACGCTGATCAACCAGCTGCTGCAGGAAGACCGGCTGCTGACCGGGCCGGAAGCGGGCATTACCCGCGATTCGATCGCCATCGACTGGATCTGGCACGACCCGAAAGCCAATGACGGCGCGGGCGAGGACCGGCTGGTCAAGCTCATCGACACCGCCGGGATGCGCAAGCGCGCCAAGGTGGTCGACAAGCTCGAACGACTCGCAGTCGCCGATGCGCGCCACGCGGTCGATTTCGCCGAAGTCGTCGTGCTGCTGCTCGATGCCACCAAGGGGCTGGAGCACCAGGACCTGAAGATCGCGAGCCACGTGGTCGAGGAAGGCCGCGCGCTGATCGTGGCCATCAACAAGTGGGACGTGGCCGAAGACCCCTCGGGCCTGTTCAACGGCATCCGCCACGCGCTCGACGAAGGTCTGGCGCAAGTGAAGGGCGTGCCGCTCGTCGCCGTGTCGGCGCGGACCGGCAAGGGGCTCGACAACCTGCTGAGCGCCGCGTTCGAGACGCGCGAGATCTGGAACAAGCGCGTGCCGACCGCCGCGCTCAACCGCTGGTTCGACGATGCGCTGTCGGCCAATCCGCCGCCCGCGCCCGGCGGCAAGCGGATCAAGCTGCGCTACATCACGCAGACCGGCGCGCGCCCGCCGCGCTTCGTGATCTTCGGCACGCGGCTCGACGATCTGCCCGAATCGTACCGGCGCTATCTCGTCAACGGGCTGCGCCGCGATCTCGGGTTCGGCGCGGTGCCGGTGCGAATCCTGCTGCGCAGCGCGAAGAACCCCTTCGCCCCCAAGTGAGCGGGTCGGACTTCGACGTCATCGTCCTTGGCGCGGGTGCGGCAGGGCTGATGTGCGCCGCCCGCGCCGGGCAGCGGGGCCTGCGCGTGCTGGTGCTTGAGGGCGCTGACCAACCGGGCAAGAAGATTCTGATCTCCGGCGGCGGGCGGTGCAATTTCACCAACCTTCATGTCACTCCCGATCGCTACCTTTCGGCCAACCCGCATTTCGCCAAGTCGGCTCTGGCCCGCTACACCGCGCGCGACTTCCTCGCTCTGGTCGAAGCCTACGGCATCGCCTGGCATGAAAAGACACTGGGGCAACTGTTCTGCGACGGTTCGGCGCGGCAGATCGTGGAGATGCTGCTCACCGAATGCGCGAAGGGCACGGTCGAGGTGCGCTGCGGTGTCCCGGTCGGCCAGGTGCGCCACGCGGATGGCCGCTTCATCGTCGCCACGCCCGTGGGCGAGGTCGGCGCACCGCGCCTCGTGGTGGCGACCGGCGGCCCGTCGATCCCGAAGATGGGCGCGACCGGATTCGCCTACGACCTCGCCCGGCAGTTCGGGCTGAAAGTCGTCCAGCCGCGCCCCGCGCTCGTACCGCTGACCCTGGGCGGCGAGGATGCCCTGTTCCGCGAGCTTTCCGGCGTCGCCACCGATGTCGTCGCCCGCGCCGGGAAGGCCCGGTTTCGCGAGGCGGCCTTGTTCACCCACCGCGGCCTTTCCGGCCCGGCGATCCTGCAGGTCTCTTCCTACTGGCAGCCGGGCGAGGCGGTCACGATCGACTTCCTGCCCGATGCCGCGCCCGATCATCTGCTGGGCGTGAAGGCAGCGCATCCCAAGGCGACCCTGCGCTCGACACTGGCCGCGCGCCTGCCCGAACGGCTGGCAGCGGAACTGGCGCAGCGCCTCGATGTGCCTGCGCCCTTTGCCGACACGAAGGACAAGACCCTTCGCGCGGCGGAGGAGCGGTTGCGCCGCTGGGCCTTCCACCCCAGCGGAACCGAAGGCTTCGCCAAAGCCGAAGTCACTGTAGGCGGCGTCGCCACGGCGGGGCTATCGTCCCGCTCGATGGAGGCGAATGCAGTCCCGGGTCTCCATTTTATCGGTGAGGCGGTCGACGTGACCGGCTGGCTGGGGGGATACAACTTTCAATGGGCCTGGGCGAGCGGGGTCGCCTGCGCCGAGAACATGGCGGGCTGATCGAACACTGCGTCATTTGATGACAATTTACGCAATTCCACGCTGCACCTGCGAATTGCTCTTTGTTAAGCCCGCACACACCCCTACAAATTTCCTCGTTCGCTAGCCGGGGGCTGACATGACTTACAGACCATTGTCGCCTCTCGACGCACGAACACAGGAGCGGTGGCGGGGCAACGCCTTCGGCCGCATCCAGTCCGGCCCTTATGTCGGCCGCCTCGTCACAGTGGTGGAGTTTTCCGAAACCGGCTGCCGCATCCGCGATCACGACATGGCCTGCGAGCCGGGCGACGTGTTCCACATGACACTCGAAGACGTGGGACCGATGATCTCCGACGTGCGCTGGAAGAACGGGGCCTTCATCGGCATCAGCTTCCGCCATGCCCTCACCGACATGGTCCTGAAGCACCTTCACGCCTTGATGAAAGAGCCGCTGCAGGCTCGCATGGCCCGGCTGATGAGCCGCTGAGCGGGCCATACGCGCCTAGGGCGGCTCTGCCCGGCGCCAAACCCCTGTTAAGCCGCCGACGAATGCGCTAGCCGATGGAAAATCGGCTGTCGCATCGCATTTGCGGCGCGGCCAGCTTCCTTGAAGATCCGGCCTGACGCCACACGGGGAATCCGCGACCACGCCATGACCGAAACGCTCGCCATCACGCTTGTCCAGTGCAACCAGACCGTCGGCGACATCCGCGCCAACGCCGACGCCATGCTCGCCGCGCGCGAACGGGCGGCGAAGATGGAGAGCGATCTCGTCGTCTTTCCCGAAATGAACCTCATCGGTTACCCGCCGGAAGATCTCGTGCTCAAACCCTCGCTGATCGAACGCGCGGCGGAAGAGCTGGAGCGACTGGCGAGAGCGACCGACAAGGACGGGCCGGCGATGCTAGTGGGCAGCGTCTTCGTGCGCGACGGGGCCTTGCACAACGGCGTTGCCCTGCTGGACGGGGGCCGCATCACCGCCACCCGGTTCAAGCACGAGCTGCCCAACTACGGCACCTTCGACGAGGCGCGCCTGTTCAGCCCCGGCGACCTGCCCGATCCGGTGCTGTTTCGCGGTGTGATGCTCGGCCTGCCGATCTGCGAGGATATCTGGCACCCCGCCGTCTGCCGGCACCTAGCCGAACAGGGCGCGCAGATCTTCGTCTGCGTCAACGGCAGCCCATACGAGATCGACAAGGACGTGCTGCGCATCGATGGTGTGGCCAAGCGCCGCGCGATCGATACCGGGGTGCCGATGGCCTACCTCAACCGTGTCGGCGGGCAGGACGAACTGGCCTTCGACGGGGCCAGCTTCGTGATCAACGGCGACGGCACGCTCGCCGCCCAGCTTCCCGACTGGGAGGAGGTCGAGATCACCACCCGCTGGGTGAAGGGCAAGAACGGCTGGTCGTGCATTCCGGGCGCGCTGCACCGGTTGTCCGACCATCCGGAGGACATCTACTGCGCGATGGTCACGGGCCTGCGCGACTATGTCGACAAGAACGGCTTCCCCGGCGTGGTGCTCGGCCTGTCGGGCGGGATCGACAGTGCGATCTGCGCCGCCATCGCCGCCGACGCGCTGGGGCCGGACCGGGTGTGGTGCGTCATGCTGCCCAGCCGTTTCACCAGCCAGGAAAGCCTCGACGACGCGGCGGAGTGCGCACGGCTCATCGGTTGCCGTCTATCCACCATCCCGATCCAGCCCGCCGTCGCCGGGTTCGACACGATGCTGGAGGAAGACTTCGCCGACATGAACATCGACATCACCGAGGAGAACCTCCAGTCGCGCATCCGCGGCGTGACGCTGATGGCGCTGTCGAACAAGTTCGGCCCGATGCTGGTCACCACCGGCAACAAGAGCGAGATGAGCGTCGGCTATGCGACGATCTACGGTGACATGTCGGGCGGCTACAATCCGCTGAAGGACGCGTACAAGACCACCGTCTTCCGCGCCGCGAAATGGCGCAACGCGCATAAGCCCAGGATCGGCCTCGGCCCCGCCGGGCGCGTCATTCCCGAACGCGTGATCACCAAGCCGCCCAGCGCCGAACTGCGCCCCGACCAGAAGGACGAGGATTCCCTGCCGCCCTACGACGTGCTCGACGGGATCCTGCTGGGGCTGGTGGAGCACGAGAAGAGCGTCGACCAGCTTGTCGGCGAAGGCTTCGACCGCGACACCGTGACCCGGATCGAGCGATTGCTGCACGTCGCCGAGTACAAGCGGCGGCAGGCGCCTCCCGGCGTGAAGCTGGGCGCGCGCAATTTCGGCCGCGACCGGCGCTACCCGATCACGCACCGGTTCCGGTCGGGCTGATGCGCCGCGCCGCGCCGCTCGTGCTGGCCATCCTGCTCGCGGCTTGTGGGCAGGGGGCGCAGCGTGATCCCGGGCAGGCGGGGGCCGAGGATGCGCCGGTCGACATCGGCGGTGCATGGCGGCTGAAGGAAGCGGGCGGCCAGCCGGTGCGCGGCGGCGATCCGATCCTCATCACCATCGACGACACCATCGTGCTGAAGGCGGGCTGCGTCGAGGACGAGTGGAGCTACCTTGCCGAAGGCCGCAAGGTGCTGACCTTCCACGAAGGCCGGATGACGTGCCTGCGCGGCCTCTCCGATCCCGAACGGAAGCTGGTCGACACGGTGAGCGAGGGGTTCGCCGTCATCGCGGGCGATCCGCAGGGCCTGCATTTGCGCGGGATGGGCGGCGACGTGCGCCTGGTCCCGGCCGATGCGCCGTGGGTAGAGCCCCCGCCGGTGATGGTGACCGGCGCACCCGCCGCTCCGCCCGTTCCTCCGGATAGTAACATCCCGCCGCCAAGTCCGCCCGTCGGATCGCTGCGGGGCGACTGGCGGCTGGCTGGCGTCGGCGGAGAGCCGCTTTCCGGCAGCAAGGGCGTGGCCATCCACATCGGGCCGGATCGGATCGAGTTCGACAACTGCCAACAGATTGCGTGGCGCTACACGCTGAACGGTGCGCGCATCACCACCGATCGCACGCCTGCGGTGACGATCGACATCAACCCCAAGCCTCTGCCCTGCGCTGCCAAGCTGCCCCCGCAGATCGACGCGATGGTCGCCGCCATCGACATGGCCGAACGGGTCGAGCGAACCGAGCAGAACGGGGTGCTGATCACCGGCCCCGCGCGCAACCTGTCGGTCCTGCTCTTCCGGCAATAGGCCGATCGGGCCTGCCTCTTTCAGGCGTTCAGGGAACCGCGCCGCAAGATCGCCTCCGAAAAATCGGCCAGTTCGGGATGATAGTCCCACGATAGCGGGATCGCGCGCCGCCGTGTCGGCACGTTGTGCCCGGCCTGAATCCGGTCCAGCACGCCGCGCGCTCGCCATCCATGGTGGGGCGCGCAACGGGTGATGCGGGCGGTCGCGAAATGCTGTTCGCAGGCGGTGCAGCGGTGTTACTCGCGGACATAGTCGAAGCTGACCGCATGGTCGCCCGTTTCGTGCGCCACGAACCCCTGCGCCGGGTCGATCAGGGTCCGCACCGCTCGTCCCCACGACCTGCAGGCTGGACACCAATGCACCCGCACCGTTCCGACCATGCCTACCTCTCGTCCGTACCGAGGTCGGCGTCCGATCCCGCCCCGTTGGCGTGGTTATGCTGCGCAGCATGAACGACCGCAAGCCCCTATTCAGCTGCCGTTAACCCTATAAGGCACTCTCCGCCCCTTCCCTTGTCGCATGGGGAGGGCTAGGCGGCGAAGCATGACTACCGTGACCCGTTTCGCTCCTTCGCCGACCGGACGCCTCCATGTCGGCAATATCCGGACTGCGCTGCACAACGCGCTGCTGGCGCGCCGAGCGGGCGGACGCTTCGTGCTGCGCATCGACGATACCGATGCCGAGCGGTCGGAAGAGCAGTACGTCGAGGCCATCCGCCGCGATCTCGGCTGGCTGGGCGTGACTGTCGATGGCGAGGAGCGGCAGTCGGCTCGCCTGGCCATCTACGAGGCGGCGTTCGACAAGCTGCGCGATGCGGGGCGCATCTACCGTTGCTACGAAACCGCGCAGGAACTCGAACTGCGGCGCAAGGTGCTGCTGGGCCGGGGCCTGCCGCCGATCTACGACCGCGCGGCGCTGGCGCTGACCGAGGCGGACCATGCCGAAAAAGCGGCGCAGGGCATCGCCCCGCACTGGCGCTTTCTGATCGACCGGGACGAGGCCATCGCCTGGGACGACGCGATTCGCGGGCCGCAGACCTTCGCCGGCGACCGCCTGTCCGATCCGGTCATCCGCCGCGCCGACGGATCGTGGCTCTACATGCTGCCCAGCGCCATCGACGATATCGACATGGGCGTGACCGACGTGCTGCGCGGCGAGGATCACGTATCGAACACCGCCGTGCAATTGCAGATGTTCACCGCGCTGGGCGCCACCCCGCCCCGCTTTGCGCACGAGGCGCTGTTGACCGGCAGCGAGGGCAAGCTGTCGAAGCGGCTCGGCTCGCTGGGCGTCGATGCTTTCCGCGAACAGGGGCTGGAGCCGATGGCGCTGCTGAGCGTCCTGGCCCGCATCGGCACGTCGCAGCCGGTCGTCGCCGAAGCCTCGCTGGCTGCACTCGCGGAGGGTTTCGACCTGTCGACCTTCGGCCGCGCGCCCGCCCGCTTCGACGAAGCCGAACTGCTGCGCATCAATGCGCAGATCGTCCACCGCATGGACTTTGCCGAGGTGCAGGGCCTCTTGCCCGATGGCATGGACGAGGCAGCATGGCTCGCCGTGCGCCCCAACCTCGAAAAGGTGAGCGAGGCGCACGAATGGTGGCAGGTCATCGCGGGCGACCTGGCCGTGCCCGCGCTGGAACCCGACGACCGCGCTTTTGCCTCCACGGCCGCGGACATGGCCGATGGCATGGCCTGGGACGCGGAGGCGTGGAAGACGCTGACCGGCGCGCTCAAGGACGCGACGGGGCGCAAGGGCAAGGCGTTGTTCCTGCCGCTGCGGCTGGCGCTGACGGGCATGGACCACGGGCCCGACATGGGCGTGCTGCTGCCGCTGATCGGGCAGGCGCGCGCCGTGGCGAGGCTGCGCGCGGCGGCCTGAACCGCTAGGTCGCGGCCTCCTCGGTCGCCTCCACCGCTTCGAGGAGCTTCTTTTCCAGCGTCTTCAGCCGGCTTTCGCTGGTGATCTTGTCGCCCAGCAGATCGGTCACGTAAAACGTGTCCGCCGCCCGCTCGCCATAATTGGTGATGTGGGCGGAATTCACGATGGTCTTCGATTCGAACAGCGCGCGCGACAGCCGGTTCAGCAGCGCCGGACGGTCGCGGGCATTGACCTCGACCACGGTATAGCGGTTCGACGCCTCGTTATCGAACTCGACCCGGGGCGCCACGTCGAAGGCATGGGCGCGGGTGCGCGCGGTGGGGCGGGCGGCCAGCTGCGGCACCAGCTTCACCTTGTTGGCGAGCGCGTCCTCGATCCCCTTCACCAGCCGGCGCATCTGCCCGTCTTCCATGAAGGGCCGGCCCAGCGGGTCCTGCACCAGGAAGTTGTCGACCGCGAGGCCGCTGCGGGTGGTGTGGATGCGCGCGTCGATGATGTTGCCGCCGGCGAGGTGGATCGCACCGCAGATCCGGCTGAACAGGCCCGGATGGTCCGATGCCATCGCGGTGACCAGCGTCGCCCCGCGCGCCGCGTAATATTGCGTCTCGATCGACAGCGGCGCGGTTCCCATCGCCTCGCGCTGGCGCAAGTTGGCGGCGATGACGTCCTCGGCCTCCGCGATCCAGTACGCAGGCGGCATCTGCGGCCCGTACTTGGCGACCAGCCCGCTGTCCGCACCCATCAGGTCGGCGACCTGCTGCTGCTTGATCTCGATCCGGCGCTCGCGGCCATGCACCTTGTGGCCAAGGCGAATGCGTTCCTCGGCCGCGTAATAGAGGTCGGTGAGCAGCTGGCCCTTCCAGCTGTTCCAGACGCCGGGGCCGACCGCGCCGATATCCACGACCGTCAGGATCAGCAGTTGCCGCAGCCGTTCCAGCGACTGCACCACCTCGACGAAATCGACGATGGTCTTGTGATCGGACAAATCACGCTTGAACGCGGTCGCGCTCATCAGCAGATGGTGGCGCACCAGCCAGGCGACGAGCTCGGTCTCCTCCGCCGACAGGCCGATGCGCGGGCCGACCTTTTCGGCCAGTTCCGCGCCCAGCACCGAATGGTCGCCGCCGCGCCCCTTGGCAATGTCATGCATCAGCGTCGCGACATAGAGCGCGCGGCGATGCTTGAGCCTGGGCAAAAGCTGCGTCGACAGCGGGTGGGTATCGGCGACCTCGCCCGCCTCGATCCGGCCCAGCGTGCCGATGGCGCGGATGGTGTGTTCGTCCACCGTGTAGTGGTGGTACATGTCGAACTGCATCTGCGCGACGACCCGGCCGAATTCGGGCATGATGCGGCCGAAGACTCCCGCCTCGTTCATCCAGCGCAGCGCGAGTTCGGGATTGTCGGGGCTGGCAAGCAGTTCGAGGAACAGGGCATTGGCGCGCGGATCGGTGCGCACCCCACGGTTGATCAGCGCGGCATCGCGGTCGGCGATACGCATGGCATCGGGGTGGACCTCGACCCCTTCCTTGTTGGCGAGGGCGAAGATCTCGATCAGGCGAACGGGGTCCTTCCGGAAAAAGGTGTCATTGGGCACGTTGATGCGCCCTCCGGCGATCACGAAGCCCTTCACCGTCCGCTTGCGTTCGCGCAGCCGCGACAGGAACTTGCGGCTGGCCTTTTTCGCGAACTGCTCGTCCATCTGCGCCAGGAACACGCCGGTCAGGTTGCCGACGCGCTTGGCCTGCAGGAAATAGAACCGCATGAAGCGTTCGACCGCGCTCGACCCCGGGCGGTCGACGAAATTCATCCGCCCCGCCACCTCGCGCTGGAGGTCGAAGGTCAGGCGGTCTTCCTCCCGCCCGGTGATCATGTGCATGTGGCAGCGCACTGCCCAGAAGAAATTCTCGGCCCGGCGGAAAGCGCGATACTCGCTCTGTGTCAGCAGCCCGGCGTCGACCAGTTCGGCCGGTTCGCGCACGCGGTGGATGTACTTGCCGATCCAGTAGAGCGTGTGGAGGTCGCGCAGGCCGCCCTTGCCCTCCTTGACGTTGGGTTCGACGACATAGCGCGAATCGCCCATCCGCTTGTGGCGGGCCTCGCGCTCCTCCAGCTTTTCGGCGATGAACTGGCGCTCGGTCCCCTTGACCACGTCGTTCCAGAACCGGTCGCGGGCCTGAGCATAGAGATCCTGGTCGCCCCACAGGAAGCGGGCCTCCAGCATCGCAGTGCGGATGGTCAGGTCCTGTCGCGCCATGCGGACCATGTCGTCCAGCGTGCGGCTGGAATGGCCGACCTTCAGCCCCAAGTCCCAGAGGTAATAGAGCATCGCCTCGATCACCTGCTCGCACCAGGCGGTGTTCTTGACCGGGGTGACGAAGCCGATATCGACATCGGACTGCGGTGCCATTTCGCCCCGGCCATAGCCGCCGACCGCGATGATGGTCAGCCGCTCTCCCGACGAACGGTTGGCCAGCGGGTAGACATGCTCGATGACGTGGTCGTGGATGACCCGGACCAGCTGGTCGATCAGGAAGGCCTGCGCCGCGGCGGCCTTGTGCCCGGCGGCGGGTTCCTCGGCGAGGCGCGCTGCGATTTCCTTGCGCCCCATGTCCAGCGCATCGCGCAGCAACGTCACGATCGGCTTGCGGTCGAACGCGTCCATGGCCGCCACCGCCTCGTCCAGCCGGTCGGCAAGCCGCCTGCGGTCGACGATGGCACGCTGGTTGGGAATGCGGGAGGTGGCCAAGCTTGATCCTTCGTGGCGCCCGGACTTGCGGACCGGATCTCTATATCGGGACGGGGGCGCCATCGCCAAGGGGGCTTGGACCCGAACCTGTGCCGTGCCGCCGCGCGACTGCCCTATACTGACTGCCCCCTACCATCCGACGCATGCCTGTGCCAAAAGCGCGCCCGAAACGCCGGTCGCCAGCCCGGCGCCGGTGACGGAAACGCCGGAATGCCCGAAAACGAAGGAAGCCCCTTGCTCGACATGCTTGCCGCCGCGGTGCAGACGGCGCCCGAACCGATCCACTGGGCCGATCTCGGCCTGCGTCCGGGCATCGACCTCGGCTTCTTCACGCTGCGCTACTATTCGCTCGCCTACCTCGTCGGCATCGTCCTCGCCTACCTGCACCTGACGAAGATGCTCAAGCAGCCGGGCGCGCCGATGGCGCAGCGCCATGCCGAAGACCTGTTCTTTTGGTGCACGCTGGGCATCATCGTCGGCGGTCGGCTCGGCTATGCCACGTTTTACGAACCCTCGCTCTGGGCCAATCCGGACCAGCTGGTGCAGCTCTGGCATGGCGGGATGAGCTTCCACGGCGGGCTGATCGGCGTGACGCTGGCGATCGCGTGGGTGTGCTGGCGCGGCAAGCTGAACTTCATCCGGGTGTGCGACTACATCTCGGTCAACGTCGGTTTCGGCATGTTCCTCGGCCGTATCGCCAACTTCATCAACGGCGAGTTGTGGGGACGGCCCAGTGACGTGCCGTGGGCGATGGTGTTCCCGCGCGCGGGGCCACTAGCGCGCCACCCCAGCCAGCTTTACGAAGCGGCGCTGGAGGGGCTGGCGAACATGATCATCATGCTGTCGCTGTTCTGGCTGACGCGGGCACGTTATCGCCCCGGCCTCATGGTCGGCGTGTTCGGCGCGTGCATCGCGCTCGCCCGCTTCACCGTCGAATTTTTCCGCGAGCCGGACGAGCAGCTGGCCGAGTTCGCGATGCAGACCGGGCTGTCGATGGGCCAGTGGCTGACGCTGCCGATGATCGCCATCGGCATCGGCATGGCACTCTGGGCGCTGAGCCGCCCGCCGATCGGCCAGCGCACGGGCGCGATCAATAGCGGGGCCAATACGCGGGCTGGCGATGCCTCGACGGGCGATCCGGCCTGACCTCCCTCTCGTGTCCCGAACCGACCTCGGCGATCACTTCCGCCGCCTGATTCGCCAGTTCGGGCCGATCCCGCTGGCGCAATACATGGCGGAGGCGAACGCCCGCTACTACGCCTCGCGCGATCCGCTGGGCGCGGCGGGCGACTTCATCACCGCGCCGGAAATCAGCCAGATGTTCGGCGAGATGATCGGCGCATGGCTGGCCGACTTGCGCGCCCGGGCCGGCGGGATGGATGCCGTCTATGTCGAGCTGGGGCCGGGGCGCGGCACGCTGGCGCGCGATTCGCTGCGCGTGATGGAGCGTGCGGGCGGCAGGCCCGATGTCCACTTGGTCGAAGGTTCGCCCGCCTTGCGCGCGGAACAGGCGCGGCTGCTGGGGCCGGTGATTCACCACCATGACATCGACAGCCTGCCCGGCGACCGGCCGCTGCTGGTGGTCGCCAACGAATTCTTCGACGCCCTGCCGCTGCGGCAGCTGGTGAAGACCGGGCGCGGCTGGCGCGAACGCATGGTCGGGCTCGACGGCGATGCGCTGGTGCCGGTGGCAGGCGACAGACCGATGGACGCCGCCGTGCCCGCGCATCTCGCCGACGCGGACGAAGGCGCGCTGATCGAGACGAACCCCGCCGCCAGCGCCATCATGACAGCGCTGGCCGAAAGGATAAGCGCGCAGGGCGGCGCGATCCTCGCCATCGACTACGGGTTCGAGGACCTGCGCCATGGCTCGACGTTCCAGGCGGTGGCGCGGCATCGCCCGGCCGATCCCTTCGACGCGCCCGGCACCGCCGATCTCACCGCCCATGTCGATTTCGGCGCGCTGGCAGAAGCGGCGCGCGCTGGTGGGCTTCGTGTCGACGGGATCATGGGGCAGGGCGAATTCCTTCTCGCCCTCGGCATCGGGCAGCGTGCTGCGGGGCTGGCCCGCGCGAATCCGGCACAGGCCGAGGGCGTGGCGACGGCCTTGCGGCGGCTCGTCGATCCGGCCGAGATGGGGACGCTTTTCCGCGTCATCGCGGCCCGCGCCCCGGCATGGCCCGAAGGTGCCGGGTTCGCGGTTGCGGAAAGTGGGTAAAATGCCTGTTGGAAAATCCGTGCGGCGTGTCTATGAGGCGCGCCAAGACGGGTCCTGCATGGGGCGAATTGCCCATGCGTGCGGGGATTCCGTGCGGGTCCGGGGGCGGACGCTCTCCGGGTTATACGAACCTACTGCCCGATGATCTTATCGGGCGGCCAGATCAGGGATGGCCAGGCATGGCAGAGGCGACGATCGACAATCCCCCCGTGGTGGCGGACGGTGACGAAGGCGGCGTGCGCCGCCGCGACTTCATCGAAATCGCCGCGGTTTCTTTCGGTGGTGTCGGTGCGCTGTCGGTGCTCTATCCGCTGATCAGCCAGATGGCCCCGTCGAAGGACGTTCTGGCCGAAAGCTCGACCGAAATCGACGTCTCGGCGATTCAGCCGGGTCAGGCCGTGAAGGCCGTGTTCCGCAAGCAGCCGCTGTTCGTGCGTCGCCTGACGCCGAAGGAAATCGCCGAGGCGAATGCCGTCGATATGGGCTCGCTGCGCGATCCGCAGACCCTGCAGGAGCGCACCAAGGAAGGGCATGAGGACATGCTCATCACCATGGGCGTGTGCACCCACCTCGGCTGCGTGCCGCTGGGCGCGGGCGAGGGCGAAGTGAAGGGCGAGTTCGGCGGTTATTTCTGCCCCTGCCACGGTTCGCACTACGACACCGCGGCCCGCATCCGTAAGGGCCCCGCTCCGCTGAACCTCGAGGTTCCGGAGTATGAATTCGCTTCCGATACCACCGTTAAAGTCGGCTGAGGACTGAAGAGATGAGCTTTCCCTGGGCGAACCATTACCAGCCGACCAACCCGCTCATGCGCTGGATGGACGAGAAGCTGCCGCTGCCGCGCTTCGTCTACAACGCGATCGGCGCGGGCTATCCGGTGCCTCGCAACCTGAACTACTGGTGGAACTTCGGCGTACTCGCCGGTTTCTGCCTCGTTCTGCAGATCATTACCGGCGTCGTGCTGGCGATGCACTATGCGCCCAACGCACTGGTGGCTTTCGATTCGACCGAACATATCATGCGCGACGTCAACTGGGGCTGGATGCTGCGTTATGCGCACGCCAACGGCGCCTCGGCGTTCTTCGTGGTGGTCTACACCCACATCTTCCGCGGCTTCCTGTTCTCGTCGTACAAGGCGCCGCGCGAAATGATCTGGCTGCTGGGCGTCGTGATCTTCCTGCTGATGATGGCCACCGCCTTCATGGGCTACGTGCTGCCGTGGGGCCAGATGTCCTACTGGGGCGCCCAGGTTATCACCGGTCTGTTCAGCGCGATCCCGCTGGTTGGCGACGCGTTCCGCGAATGGCTGCTCGGCGGCTTCGCTCCGGACAACGCGGCACTGAACCGCTTCTTCTCGCTGCACTTCCTGCTGCCCTTCGTCATCCTCGGCGTTGTCATCATGCACGTCTGGGCGCTGCACAT
>CAYRLC010000033.1:0-22645 GCA_964424995.1 uncultured Croceicoccus sp. | reverse complement strand
CAGCGCCGGTATTTGTCGGCGTGCCAATAATTCGCGTGCGAAACGCGGACACGGGCCAAAAAGTCCGCGTGCGAAACGCGGACACGGGCCAAAAAGTCCGCGTGCGAACCGCGGACACGGGAGGGAAAAATCATGCAAAATCTCAAGAGCCGTTTCGCGTCCGGGCTCAGTATCGCGGCGCTCGCCTTTGCCGGTGCCGCGCACGCGCAGGACGCGGCCCAGCCGCCGGCGCAGGAAGGCGGTCTCGAAGAGATCGTCGTGACCGCGCAGAAGCAGGCGCAGAACCTTCAGGACGTGCCGATTTCCGTTACCGCGATCACCGGGGAAACCCTCGAGGACCAGCAGGTAAACAACGTCGCCGACCTGTCGAATTCGATCCCCAACGTCCAGATCAACACTTTTTCGAATTCCCCGGACACGGCGGTCTTCACCATCCGCGGCGTCGGCGTGAACGATGCCGACCCCTATGTCGGCACGACGGTGTCGGTGGTGATCGACGGCGTCGTCGTCGGCGTGAACACCGCCGCGCTCCTTTCGTTGTTCGATATCGATCGGGTGGAAGTCCTCCGCGGCCCGCAGGGTACCCTGTTCGGGGCCAACACGACGGGCGGCGTCATCAACGTCGTGACCAAGCAGCCGACCGGCGAATTCGGCGGCGATGCGCAGTTCGTGTACGGCAACTACGGCCAGCTGGAGGCGAATGCCGCGATCAACTTCCCCCTCGGCGAGAACCTGTCGGGCAAGATCAGCGTCCTGCACAACGAGATGGACGGCTATTTCCGCAACTATGCCGATGACAAGCGCATCGGTCGCCGCAACATCACGTCGCTCCGCGGCTATCTGAAATATGCCGCCGGCGATTACGACGCGACGGTGATCGGCGAATACGTACGCAGCCGCAACGGTTCGCAGACCGGCATCATCAACGCAGGGCCGGGCGACCTGTTCTATGTGCCGGGTGAAACGACCGACGATTTCGATTTCTATCGCGGCCTGTCGGACGATCAGCCGGATTACAACCGCCGCAACACCTATTCCGCCACGCTCACCCAGAACCTCGACAGCGGCATCGGCCAGATCACCTCGATCACCAATTACCGCGAATACAACAGCGACCTCTATTCGGACGATGACGCAACGACGCTGGTCCTGCTGCAGACGCGGCGCCAGACCGAACACCAGCAGTTCAGCCAGGAATTGCGCACCCTCGCCGAGGTGACCGACACGACGCGGCTGATCGTTGGCGGCTACTTCTTCAGCCAGAAGTATTTCCTCGATCAGGACGGCAAGCTCGACGGATTCCTGCCCGGCCTTGGCCAGCCGCAGACGCAGGACCAGAAGAACTGGTCGATTTCCGGGTTCGCACAGGTCTATCAGGAATTGACCCCGGCCCTCACTCTTCAGGCGGGCATCCGTTACAGCCATGAAAAGACCGAGGCGGTGTCGACCACCGCCAACTCGATCAACCCCAACGGCCCAGCGCAGTTCGACGACCCCATCATCCCCGGATCGCTGATCGTGGCGAGCGGAAAAAAGAGCTGGGACAATGTCGGCTACAAAGTCGGGCTCGACTACCAGGCGAGCGATGATGTCCTGCTTTACGGCTACTACGCGCGCGGCTTCAAGTCGGGCGGGTTTACCGGGCGCATCGTGATCGCCGAGGACATCGGCCCGTTCGATCCCGAATACCTCGACACGTTCGAAGTGGGCTTCAAGGCGGACCTCCTTGACCGGATCCTGCGCGTTAATTTCGCCGCTTTCCTCAACAAGTACAAGGACATGCAGGTGGTGCAGAACATCACCTACCCGTCCGGCGCGAACTCGGCCACGATCGCCAACGCGGGCAGGGCCGAGACCAAGGGTTTCGAGCTGGAAACCACCCTGGTGCCGATCGAGGGGCTGCGGCTGAGCGGTGCGCTCGCCTATCTCGATGCCAAGTACGAGGAATACGACACCAAGGTCCTCGATCCGACGACAGGGGGGCTGGTGCCGATCAGCTTTGCCGGCAACAGCCTGATGAATTCGCCCAAGTGGAACGCTGTGCTCGGCTTCAACTACGAAGCCCCGGTCGGGCCTGGCACCATCAATGCCAGTGCGCAGTACACCTACACGGCAGCCAAGTTCACCAGCTACACCAACCAGCCGATCGAACGGGTCGGCGCGGTCGAGCTGGTCAATGCCGCGCTCAGCTGGGGGCCTGACAAGGGCGGCTGGCGGATCGGCGTGTGGGGGCGGAACTTGTTCGACAAGAAGTACTACAACCAGAAGCTCGATCTGGCGGGTATCGGTACGCTCGCCTCCATCGGCGCGCCGCGAACCTATGGGCTCGATCTGCGTTACAGTTTCTGAACGCAGGGGGCGGCGGGTACGATGCCTGCCGCCCTCTCGCATTGCGGGCAAGACGACGTGAAGACACGATGATCGGCAGGCACGACAGGATGGCGGACAGAGCCCGGTTCGAACGGGTCACCGCGGTCGTGCAGCATGGGCAAGGAGAACTGCGATGGCGAGTGTGACGAGCGATACCCTTCCGAACGAGGGCGCACCCGCGCACGTCGATCCCGCGCGCATCGTCGATGTCGACATCTATGCACCCGCTGGCCAGGCGGAGGATTATCACCGCGCCTGGGCCGCGCTGCAGTCGGCCAACCCGGAACTGGTCTGGACCCCGCGCAACGAAGGGCACTGGATCGCGCTGGGCGGCGAGGTGCTGGCCGAAGTGCAGTCGAACTGGGAGAAGTTCAGCAACCGGGTCATCGTCCTTCCCAAGTCGGTGGGCGAACTGCACGGCCTCATCCCCACCACCATCGACCCGCCCGAGCATCGGCCCTATCGCAAGCTGCTGAACGACAGCCTGCGCCCGTCCGAAGTGCGGGGCATGCGCCAGCCCATCCGCGACGTGGCGATCGAACTGATCAAATCGTTCCGCGCCCGCGGACATTGCAATTTCACCGAGGAATTCGCCCAGATCTTCCCGATCCGCATCTTCCTCGCGATCGTCGACGTGCCGCAATCCGATGCGGAGATGATCCGGCACTGGGCGCTGTGCATGACCCGGCCCGACATGGACATGAGCTTCGAGGACGCGAAGGCGCGTTTCTACGACTATGTCAGTCCGCTGGTGACAGAGCGCGGCGCCAACCCCGGCGACGACATGATCAGCTCGATGCTGCGCGCCGGCCTGACGCAGCCCGACGGTACCAGCCGCCCGCTAACGCATGACGAGGCGCTGGCCCTGGTGACGCAGCTGCTGATCGCGGGCCTCGATACCGTCGTCAATTTCATGGGCTTCGCCTTCCTCGAGCTGGCCCGTCAGCCGGAACTGCGCGAATCGCTGCGCGGCAATCCGGGCGGCACGGTCACCGCCACCAACGAACTGTTCCGCCGCTTCGGCCTGGTCACTATCGCTCGCGAAGTGCGCGAGGACATGGTCTTCCGCGGGGTCGAGCTGAAGGCCGGCGAGATGGTGGCCATACCGACCGCCGTGCACGGCATCGATCCGGCCCAGAACGAATGCCCGTTCTCGGTCGACCCGACGCGTCGCCGTGCGCCGCACTCCACATTCGGCAGCGGCATCCACATGTGTCCGGGACAGGAACTGGCGCGCGCCGAAGTGGCCATCACGATCGAGGAGTGGTTGAACCGCATTCCCGATTTCCGCGTCGCGCCCGACAGCGATCTCACCAACGACGGCGGCATCGTCGCCAGCGTTCGCCGCCTTTGCCTGGAGTGGGACGCCGGGGGTCTGTCAGCGTGAGCGCCTTCGATCTCGAGGCGGAGATCCGCGACCTTGCCGCACGCCGCGACATCGCGGCGGTGGCAGCCCGCTACATGCGCGGGCTGGACCGGATCGACCGCGAGTTGCTGCTCTCCGCCTTTCACGAGGATGCCTTCGTCAACTGCGGCGCGATGCAGGGCGGCCGCGAGGAGTTCGCCGACTTCGCGCTGGGTTTCCTCGGCTCGATGAACCGAACCCACCACATGCTGGGGCAGGTCACGCTCGAACTCCACGATCTCGCCAATGCCAGCGGAGAGTGGTATTTTCAGGCTTATCACGACGTGACGGGAGAGGGCGGCGAGCCGCGCGATCTGTTCATCTCCGGTCGCTACGTCGACGAGTACCAGTGCCGCGACGGCGCATGGCGCATCTGGAAGCGCACGCTCGTCGCCGACTGGATGACCGATGGCGAGGGCACGCGCGCCTTCTTCGAAGGCAACCCGACCGCGCCGAGCGGGCAGCGCGAAGGCCGCGATTTCAGCCAGACCCGCGACTGGCCCGCATAACCACCGAATTCTCCGACCCACCGGAGCAGAAGACGAGGAACCCGATCATGAACGTACAGACCGGCGCCGCCCGCTACTCCCCAGAGTTCGACCAGCCCGTGCGCGGCGACACGATCACCGCCGACCGCTACACCTCGAAAGAGTGGATGGAAGGCGAATACGAGAAGCTCTGGCCGCACATCTGGCACCTGGGCGGCGTGACCGCCGAGCTGGAGGAGGAAGGCGACTTCATCCGCCACAATTTCGGCCGCGAATCGGTCATCATGGTCAAGCAGGCCGACGGCTCGATCCGCGCCTTCTACAACACCTGCCCGCACCGCGGTAACCGCCTCGTCCTCGGCGATGCGGGTTCGACTCCGCGCATCACCTGCGGCTACCACGGCTGGCAGTTCGACCCTGCGGGCACGCTGGTCAATGTGCAGGATCCCGACGATTTCGAGGGCGGCAATCCCTGCGGCAAGGTCAAGCTGTCGGAGCTGCGCTGCGAGACGTGGGGACCGTTCGTGTTCTGGAACATGGACCCCAATGCCGCGCCGCTGCTCGAATGGCTGAAGCCCTTCCCCGAACGCCTCGCCAATTACGGGCTCGAGAACTGGATCCGCGTCATCAACGTGTCGGCGGACTGCGAGTTCAATTGGAAGATCATCCGCGACAACTTCAACGAGAGCTACCACCTCCCGACGATCCATCCCGAACTGTCGACCTTCATCAACGACGGCCTGCCGACGACTTTGTTCGAGATGTACGACAACGGCCACAACGCGATGTGGATGGTGGGCCACCAGGCGACGACGCGGCAGGACTTCCACACCGGTGAAGTGCCCGCGATCCTCGACGACGTCGCCAAGGCATGGGGACTCGATCCCGCCGACTACAAGGGCCATACCGGCGACCTGCGCGAAGCGATCATCAAGGCCAAGCGCGAACTGGGCCCGGGGCGCGGCTACAAGAACTACGACGACATGACCGACCAGCAGCTGGTCGATTACTTCCACTGCACCCTGTTTCCCAACCTGACCATCACGATGAGCCCGGAGCAGTGCCAGATCCTGCGCACCGAACCGCACCCGACCGATCCCGCCAAGTGCGTGTTCCAGCACTGGTGCCTCTATCCGCCCGTCGAAGGGCAGACCGAGGTGAAGGGCACGCCGATGGGCGACCTGCCGCTGCGCCACGACGCGCTGGCCCGCCACTCGGTCTACGGCGATGGCGTCTCGGTCGGCTATGTCGCCGATCAGGACCTGTCGATCGGTACGACGCAGCAGCAGGGTCTCAATTCGCGCGGCTTCACCGGCTGCATCCTGTCGCAGCAGGAGAAGCGCATCCAGCGCTTCCACGAGCTGCTCAACGACGTCGTGCTCGGCCCGCCGCCGCACCTCTGAGCGCAAAAGACGGGAACAGCACCATGGCACGATGCGACATGCCGCAGGACGTCTTCCGGGCGCTGAGCGACCTGATGACGGACTATACCTACGCCGTCGACAATCGCCGCAGCGGCGAGGATGTCGCGGTGCTGTTCACCGATGACGCGGTCATCGATTTCTCCGACGTCGCCTTCCCCAAGATGGTCGGCAAGGAAGAGATCCGCGGGTTCTACAACATGCTCGTCGAGAACATGGCGTGGGAATTCCACTGCCCCGCCGCCGTCCGGCCCGAAAGCTGGGACGGCGAGGTTGGCGCGGTGACCGCCTACGTCATCGGGATGGGTCGCGCCAACGACGGCACATCGGTCGAGGTGCAGGTCCGCTACCGGATGGAATGCGTGCAGGAGGGCGGCGCGTGGAAGTGCCGCCACTTCTCGCTGAAGGCGATGATGCCGGTCGGCTGAGCCTGCCCGCGAACACGACCCAGGAGAGGAACAAGAACCCGATGACCCAGATGCCCGATGACGTCCGCACCGCGATCCAGGACGTGCTGGTCGACTATGCCTATGCCGTCGATGCCCTGACCGACATCGACGACCTGCTGGCCCTGTTCACCGACGATGCGCAAGTCGACATGACCGCGATCGGCCTGCCGATGATGCACGGGCGCGGCGACATCAGGACGTTCTTCGACACCGTCTTTGCGACGATGAGCCACCATTTCCACTTCATGAGCAACTTCCGCCCCGAAAGCTGGGACGGCACGGTCGGCGCGATGACCAGCTACGTCATCGGCATGGGCCGCGCCAAGGACGGGAACACCGTCACCGTGCAGGTCAAGTACCGCATGGAATGCCTGCAACAGGACGGCACGTGGAAGTGCCGCCACTATACGATCACACCGATGATGCCTCTCCCCGGCTCGTTGACGCAGATCCACGGAGAAGCGTGAGCAATCTTTGATCGGCTGCAGCGACCGCCATGGCCATCGCCCTCGAAAAGACCGACCTCACTACCGGCTGGCGCGGCAGGAAACCCGCGCGCGGCGTTTCCACGAAGTGATCAGCGACTACCTCGAAGGGCGCCGCGGCTGACGCTGCGCTATCGGGTCGTTCCCGAATTCCGGCCGGGCTTGCCAGTCATGCCCGGCCGGGGCAAGGACACCCGACCGCCTGCCGGCATGGCCCGGCGGCAGCAGGAGACCGACCGCCGATGCCCCTGATCGTCGACCGCGAGGAACGCCGCCGGAAGGTCGCGTCGGTCGCCTTCGACCTCGTGGCCGAACAGGGGATCGAGGCGGTTACCTTCCGGCAGGTCGCGGGCGCGGCCGGCACCTCAACAGCGATCGTCTCCAACTGGTTCGACAACAAGAACGACCTCTTGTTCGAGGTCTATCGCATCGCCAACCACCGCATGATGGAGCGGCTGGAGGCGGCGTTCATGCAGGACCTCGACATCCTGGATGTCATCGCCGTGGTGCTGCCGGTGACGGAAGAGACGCGGCGGACTTGGCTGGTCTGGCTCGCTTTCTGGGGCCGTGCGCATGTCGAGCCGGACTACATGGCCGAAACGCAGCGCAACGCGCGGGCCAGCTTCGATCTCTACTATCGCATGCTCGCGCAGCGCTACGGGCGCGGCACAGAGACCATCGACGCCAAGGTCGACGAACTGTCGCGGCGGCTGATTGCCACCGTCGGGGGCATCGCGTTGCAGGCGGTGCTGGCGCCGACCGACTGGTCGCTGGCCAGCCTGCGCCGGCTGATCGCCACCGAACTGCGCGTCTTCGACGACGAGATGGCCTGAGGAAGGGCAGCCGCGCGCCGCCCCGCCGGGGTCAGACCCGCGAGAAACCGCCGTCCATGACCAGCTCGTCGCAGGTCATGAAGCTCGACGCTTCCGAACACAGGAACACCACGCCGCCCGACATCTCGTCCGGGCGACCCAGCCGGCCGATCGGGTGGCGCGCGTTGTTCGCCGCGTCCGCTGCCTCGCGCGAAGGGGCCGCGCCCAGTTCGACGTAGCGGTCGAGGATCTCGTTCAGCATCGGCGTGTCTATCCCGCCGGGATGGACCGAATTCACGCGAATGTTGTAGCCCAGCGCCGCAAATTCGGCGCCCATGCACACGGTCAGCATCTTCACCGCCGCCTTGCTGGTGCAATAGGCCGCGTTGAAGGCCGCGCCGCGCAGGCCGCCGACGCTGGAGAAGTTGACGACCGAGGCGCCGCCCTTGCGCGCCTGGCCCCCCGCCTGCAGCAGGGTCAGCAGTGCCTGCGTGCCGATGATGATCGAATCGACGTTGACCGCATTCAGCCGGTGGAATTCCGACAGCGGCGTTTCCTCGAACCGGGTGACGATGGAGACTGCCGCATTGTTCACCAGCGCGTCCAGCCGGCCATAGGTTTCGGAAATGAACGCGCCGATGTCGTGCCAGTCGTCCTCGCTCGTGACGTCGTGGCGGAAATAGTGGTCCGCGCCCTCCACGCTCGCATCGTCGGCAAGGTCGGTGGCGATGACGGTTGCGCCGGCGGCCTTCATGGCTTTCACCACTTCGCTGCCGATGCCGCCGGTGGCGCCGGTGACAAGGGCGATGCAATCGGAAAGGGCAATGGTCACGGGGCTGGTCCTCGGTTCGATCGGGCGATCAGCGGGTCAGGTAGCCGCCGTCGACGACGACTTCGCTGCCGGTCATGTAGCTGGCCTCGGTGCTGGCGAGGAAGGCGACCGCATTGGCGATCTCTTCCACGTCGGCCAGCCGGTTGACCGGGGTCGACGCGGCGACCTGCGCCTTCAGCTCCTCGGCCTTTTCGGCCACGCCGCGCTGGACCATCCGCTCGAACCCTTCGTCGAGCAGCGGGGTCTGGACGAAGCCGGGGTGGACCGAGTTCACGCGGATAGGCGCGCCATAAGTCGCGAATTCGAGCGCGGCGGCCTTGGTGAACAGGCGGATCGCCCCCTTCGACGCGACATAGGCGCTGCTTTCGGGAAAGGCGACGAAGCCCATGATCGAGCTGATGTTGACGATGGACGAGCCGCCCTTGCGATCCTTGCCCGACTTCTCGAGCAGGGCGTAACACTGCTTGGTGCCGAGGAAGGCGCCGTCGCTGTTGACCGCCTGAACCTTGCGCCACAGCGCGAAGTCCATGTCCTGGATCCTGCCGGTGCCGTCGATGCCCGCGTTGTTGACCAGCACGTCGAGGCGGCCATCGGCGGCGGCGATCCGGGCGACGGTATCGATCCACGACTGTTCTTCGGTCACGTCGAGGCGGACGTAGGCCGCGCCGTTGCCGATCGACGACAGGACGCTCGCCACTTCGCCGTCGGTTTCGGGCTTGAGATCGCCGATCCACACTTTCGCGCCGCGGCTGGCCAGCCCTTCGGCACAGGCGAGGCCGATGCCCCGCAGGCCCCCGGTGACGAGGGCGACGGTGTTTGCAAGATGGGTCATGTGCTGGTTCCTCGAAAGGCCCGAATCAGACGCCGAGGGTGCCGGCGGTCGACGCGCCGTCGATGGTATATTCGCCGCCCGAGATGAAGGCCGCTTCGTCCGAAGCGAGATAGGCGACGAGCCCTGCCACTTCGGAGACCTGCGCCATGCGCTTCATCGGGCTCATGCCCTCGTACATCTGCCGCGCCAGCGCCGGGTCGGGCTGCGAATTCATGATGTTGAGGATGAGATCGGTTTCCACCACGCCGGGCAGGATCGCGTTGACGCGGATCTTGTAGCCGGCCTGGCCGCAATACATCGCAGCCGACTTGGTGATGGCGAGCACCGCAGTCTTCGTCACCGAATAGGCCATGTAGTTGCCCATCGCCCGCAGCGCGTTCATCGAGGAATTGACGATGATCGAACCCGTCGGCCCGCCGGGGTTGTCCTTCATCGTGCGGATGGCGTGCTGGCAGGTCAGCATGACGCCGGTCTGGTTCACCTCGACGATGCCGTTCCAGCCGTCGAGCGTGATGCTCTCGATGCTGCCGTCACCCTTTTCGACACCCGCGTTGGCAAAGGCGATGTCGAGCCGGCCGAAATCCTTGCGGATCATCGCGGTCAGGTCTTCCCACGCGGCATTGTCCTGCACCCGGTGCGACACGAACGTCGCGCCGGTCTCTTCGCAGAGCGCCTGCGCGGCATCGGCGCGCGATCCGGTGAAGATGACCTTTGCGCCATCGGCGGTCAGCCGGCGCACCGCGCCCGCACCGATTCCCGCGGTGCCACCCGTGACGAGGGCGACCTTGCCCGCAAGCCTGTCAGACATTTCCTGCTCCCATCTTTTTCAGAGCGTTTTCGTTCATCGGAGATTGCGCCGATGCCGCCCATAAACAACCTATGACTTGCGCAAGTTTACGCCATCCGGACGCTTCGCCAAGGTGTCGGCAAGAATGGCGTGAAACGCGCCCGTAGCCGTTTACTTTCAACCCAGAGGATGCACGTGCCATGGCCGATATCGACCCTACCCCGTCCTTCGGCGAGGATCGCAGCGAAGGGATCAGCTGGAACGACCTGATGAAGCTCGATTCCAAGCCGGTTCCCGAGATCCTGACCGAGGAATCGTACACTTATCGCGGGTCGGCCCCGATCCCGGCCGAACGCTACACCAGCCCCGAATTCGCCAAGTTGGAGCGCGAGCGGATGTGGCCCTACGTGTGGCAGTTCGCCGCGCGCGAGGAAGAGCTGAACGAGCCAGGCGACTATGTCGTCTACGAGAATGCCGGTCGCTCCTATCTCATCGTGCGCCAGGACGACGGTTCGGTCCGCGCGATGCACAACGTCTGCCTTCACCGCGGCCGCAAGCTGCGGACAGAGGATGGCAGCGCCGACAAGTTCGTGTGCCCGTTCCACGCCTTCACCTGGAACAAGGACGGCAGCTTCAATCACGCGCCGTGCCAGTGGGACTTCCCGCACCTCGCTGAAAAGAACATGAACCTGCCCGATGCCGAAGTGGCGCGCTGGGCCGGCTACATCTTCATCCGCGAGGAGAAGGGCGGCCCCAGCCTGATGGAATACCTCGATCCGCTGCCCGAGCATTTCAAGCGCTGGCGGCACGAGGAATGCGTGACCGTGATGCGCGTCGCCAAGGAAGTGCCGGCCAACTGGAAGGTGGTGATGGAGGCTTTCATGGAAGCCTGGCACACCATCGTCACGCACCCGCAGCTGCTGCCCTTCACCGGCGATTCCAACGCCGCCTACCGGACCTGGGGCGACAACATCAACGTCAACCTGACCCCGTTCGGCATCATGAGCCCCCATATCCAGGAGGGCCAGGGCGAGCAGTGGATCGTCGACGAGTTCATCAAGTACAACGGCCGCAGCTCGGACAACTACGACACCAGCAACCCGATGGCGGTCGAGGTGCCCGAGGGCAAGACCGCGCGCGAGGCGCTCGGCGACAAGATGCGCGTCGTCTATACCGAGACGACCGGCTACGACCACATGGACGCGACCGATGCCGAAGTGCTCGACGCGCTTGTCTACAACGTCTTCCCGAACTTCGGCCCGTGGGGCGGGTTCATGCCGAACATCGTCTACAGCTGGTTCCCGGGCAAGACGCCCGACACCTGCGTCATGGACGTGCGCATCCTCGCCCGCGTGAAGAAAGGCGATCCCCGCCCCGCCGCCGCGCCGCGCAAGTTCCTGACCCTCGACCAGAAGTGGACCGAGGCGCCTGAACTGGGCATCCTGGCCGACGTGTTCGAGCAGGACATGGACAACCTGCCGTTCGTGCAGGAAGGGCTCCACGCCTCGAAGAACCGCGAGGTCCAGCTTGGCAACTACCAGGAAATCCGTATCCGGCAGTTCCAGGACACGCTGATGAAGTACATCGACGGCGAACTGGGAGGCTGGAAGGACAAATGAGCAAGATCGACCACGGACCCGATCCGCTGGCGGCATCGACCGCCAGGGATCACCCCGACCGCATCGATTGCGTGCTGATCGCCGGCGGTGTCTGGCACGACATCGACTTCGCGCGGCTCGAACTGCTGAAGCTGCTGGCCGAGGATCCGCGCGTGCGCACCCGAGTGTTCGAGGATTACGAGAACCTCGACGCGATCAAGGGCGCGGACATCCTGATCAGCTACACCTGCAACGTCGTACCTTCGCAGGCGGCGCAGGAAGCCCTGCGAGACTGGGTTGAGGCCGGCGGACGCTGGTATGCGCTGCACGGCACCAATTCGATCCTGAAGCTGATGGACGACGGGTTGTTCCACGCCATGCGCGATGCGCCGCTGTTCATGGACGTGCTGGGCAGCCAGTTCATCACCCACCCGCCGATCGCCCCCTATACGGTAACGGTCGCGGACCCGGATCACGAACTGACGCAGGGGGTCGAGGCGTTCGAGACCACGGACGAGCTCTACCATCTCGAAAAGCACGGCAACCTGCACGTCCTCCTGGAGACCGAGTGCACCGAACCGGGCACCGGCTTTGCCGAGGCCGAGGCGGCGCTGGGCGTCCACCCGGTGATGTACATCAAGCGCCGGGGCGAGGGCGCGGTGCTCTACAACACGCTCGGCCATTGCCGCGGGCACTACGATCTCCAACCGCTGGCCGACTGGTGGCCGACGGTCGATCGCTGCGCCTGGGAACTGCCGGTCTTCTACGACCTGCTGCGCCGCGGTATCGGCTGGATCAAGCAGAAGGGCTGACGCCCGCAAACTGACGGAATCGGCGGCATCCTCCCTTTGGGCGGGATGCCTGCCGAACCGTGCTGCGGCATGGATGTTTTCCCGCGAGGAGGGCACCCATGCGCAACGAACACGAACTGCGGCGATCCGTCGTCAGCGAGATGCACTTGCGTCGCTGGCCCGCACTGGCGCCCGATTGCGCCGTCATCCAGTTCCTCCGGCAGGTGGCGGAGGGCGAGCGCGAGGCGGAGATGGCGATGCTCGCCAGCCTGCCGATGGGCGCCGAGCCCGAGCCTGCTCCGAATCCCCGCCACTTCCAGGCCAGTTTCGGCCCCGGCATCGCCTTTGGCTGGGAACGGCATAGCGAGGCGACGACCGCGACCCTGTTCGTCAGCCGCGGGGCCGAGGTCGCGCTCGACCCGCACACCGACGCCGACGTCGCCCGCGCGCTCGACTGGATGCTCGACCTGCCGGGCAAGGTCGTGCGCGCCACCCGCATCGCGGTGGTGGGCGACGAAGCGGCGGCACGGGCGCTGCTGCCGCGCTTCGCGTTCGAGGAAAACGATCTCGTCTCGTGCCATGTCGGGGCCGGAGAAGGCGGGGGCGCGCGGATCTGGTCCGACTTCCACTTGCGCTATGACGGGTTCGGCGCGGTGCTGGTGGCGGCCAACGGCATGCCCGCCAGCGACCTGTCGCGCACGGTCCAGCGGCTGCAGGAACTCGGCAATTACCGCAATCTCGCGCTGCTCGGCCTGCCGGTGGCGCAGCGGGGGTGGAAGGTGCTCGACGGGATCGAACGCGAACTGGCTACATTGGGCCAGCGGGTCAGCAGCGATGACGTGACCGACGACGCGCTGTTGCAGGAAGTCACCGGCCTGTCGATGGAACTGATGACCGAGGCGGCGGCCAGCGATTTCCGCATGAGCGCGACCGAGGCCTATGCCCGCCTGGTCGAGGAACGGCTCGAAGACCTCGCCATTCGTCCGTGCCCCGGTTTCCTGTCACTGGGCGATTTCACCCAGCGACGCTTCCTGCCCGCGATCCGCACTTGCGCCGCCCATCGCCGGCGGGAGGACAAGCTGGCCCAGCGCACCGCGCAGTTCATCTCGCTGTTCCGCAGCCGGGTCGAGACGCGGATCGAGAACCAGAACGGGCGTCTGCTCCATTCGATGGAGCAGTCGATCAGCACCCAGCTCCGCCTGCAGCAACTGGTCGAAGGGCTGTCGGTCGTCGCGCTCAGCTATTACCTGATCGGTCTCATCGGCTATGTGCTGAAAGGGGCCGAGAAGGAACTGCCGAACGTTTCGGCGGGGCTGGTGATCGCGATCCTCGTGCCGTTCGTCGTGCTGGCGACCTGGCTCGCCATCCACCGGATGAAGGCCCGCATCTTCGGGCACTGATCCCGCCCTTTTCGTCAGGTTGCCAAGCGCCGCCCGCACCGCCACCTCCGTCACGAACCAATCCTGACGGGAGCGATGCGATGAAGGCAGCCTGGTACACCGAGAACGGCGGGCCCGACGTGATGCAGTACGGCGACCTGCCCGATCCCGAAGTGCGCGCCGACACCGTCGTCATCGCGGTCGAATGGATCAGCATCGAGGGCGGCGACCTCTTGAACCGCCTCGTCACCCCGCCGCGCGTCAAGCCGTTCGTGCCCGGCTACCAGGCATCGGGCACGGTGGTCGAAGTCGGCAGCGGCGTGACCAGGTTCAAGGCGGGCGACCGGGTCATCGGCTTCGACTGGCACGGCAGCCACGCCTCGCTCTTCGCGGTGCCCGAAAAGTACTGCTACCCGGTGCCCGACGATCTCGACCTGAAGGATGCGTCGACCATCCCCGTCGCTTTCGGCACCGCGAGTGACGCGCTGTTCGAATTCGGGCGCCTGCAGCCGGGCGAGACCGTGCTGATCCAGGGCGCGGCGGGCGGCGTCGGCCTCGCGGCGGTCCAGCTCGCGTCGAAGGCGGGGGCGACCGTCATCGGCACCGCGTCGAGCGACGAGCGCCTGTCGAAGCTGAAGGAATGGGGCCTCGACCACGGGATCAACTACCGCACGCAGGACATCGCCGATGTCTGCCGCGAACTGACCGGCAACACGGGTGTCGATGGTGCTCGACATGGCGGGCGGGAAGGGCGTTTCCACCCTGCTCAAGGCGATGCGCTATCGCGGACGGTACGAGGTGATCGGTGCGGCGACGGGCGATACGCCGCGCTTCGAATTCTTCGAACTGATCCGCCGCAGCGCGACCGTTCATGCCATTTCCTTCGGCGGCGAGATGCACACCCCGCGCGCCCATGCCCTCATCGCCAGCTTCGCGCGCCGCATGGCCCGGGGCGATCTGGTCATGCCGATCGAACGGGTCTTCCCGCTCTCCGAAGCTGTCGAGGCGCACCGCTTCGTGGCCGAGGGGCACCCCTTCGGCCGCGTGCTGATGCAGGTCTGATCCAGGCGCTCTTGGCCTAGCCGACGGGCATGTTGTCGATCAGCCGCGTGCCGCCGATGCGGGCCGCGACGAAGAGCCTTGCCTTGCCGTTGGGCTGGTCCAGCAGTTCGATCGAATCGCCATCGCGCAGCTCGGCATAATCGACGCTGGCGAACCCGCCCGCCAGCAGCGCCGCCTTCAGCTCCGCCAGGGCCTCCCCGGCATCGCCGCCCCCCTGCATCGCCGCGATCGCCGCGCGCATGGCATCGGGCAGCACGACCGCCGCCGCGCGCTGCTCTGCCGAGAGGTAGGCGTTGCGCGAGGACCGGGCGAGGCCATCGTCCTCGCGCACTGTCGTCACGCCGATGATGTTATCGACGTGGGGCGCGGTCAGGTCGAGATCGCGGGCCATGCGGCGAATGACGGCCAGTTGCTGCCAGTCCTTCTCTCCGAACAGCGCGATATCGGGCGCAACCTGGTTGAAGAGCTTGCACACCACCGTCGCCACGCCGTCGAAATGGCCGGGCCGCGCCGCCCCGCACAGCCCGTCGCTGACCCCTTCAACCGAGACGTTGGTGGCAAACCCCGCCGGATACATCGCCGCCACGTCGGGCGCCCAGAGCAGGTCGACGCCCTCTGTCTCCAGCAATCGGCTGTCGCGCTCCATCTGCCGGGGATAGGCGTCGAGATCCTCGTTCGGGCCGAACTGCTTCGGGTTCACGAAGATCGACACCGCGACCACGTCGGCCATGGTCTTTGCCTGCCGCACCAGCGTCATGTGCCCGTCATGCAGCGCGCCCATGGTGGGCACCAGCGCCAGCTTTGCGCCCGGTCCCGCCGCCGCTCGCAAGTCGGCACACGCTTGCCGTAGTGGATTGAGCGCGCGGATTGTTTGCATGTGCTTCGGCCCTTCCGGTAAAACAGCGACCGAATGCATGAGAGCGCCCACCCTCGCAAGAGGCTGGCCCCAGACAGGATCGACGATGAGCCCAAGTCCAAAGACGAACCAGCAGGCTTCCGGCCCGCATAAAATCGTGTTCGCCAATGAAAAGGGCGGCACCGGCAAGTCGACCACCGCGGTCCACGTCGCGGTTGCGCTTGCCTATCAGGGGGCGAAGGTCGGGGCGATCGACCTCGATCCGCGGCAGCGCACCTTCTACCGCTATTTCGAGAACCGGCTCGATACCGAAAAGCGCCGCGAGATCGAACTGCCCGGCGCATCGGTCGGCGTGTTCGGCGGGCCCAGCGTGGAGGTGCTGGACGAGATGATCGCCGAGATCAGCCCGGGCCTCGATTTCCTAGTCTTCGACACGCCGGGCCGCGACGACAAGTATGCGCGCCATGTCGCGACCCAGGCCGATACCCTCGTCACCCCGCTCAACGACAGCTTCGTCGACTTCGACCTGATCGGTCAGGTCGATGCGGAGACGTTCAAGGTGAAGAAGCTGTCGTTCTATGCCGAACTGATCTGGGAGGCGCGCAAGAAGCGCGGCCTTGCCACCGTCAACGAAGGCAAGCGCGAGATGGACTGGGTGGTGTTGCGCAACCGCGTCCAGCATGTCGAGGCGCGCAACATGCGCCGTATCGACGAAGCACTGGCCGAACTGTCGCGCCGAGTCGGCTTCCGCGTCGCGCCGGGTCTTTCGGAACGCGTCATCTATCGCGAGCTGTTTCCCTCCGGCCTGACGCTGCTCGACAAGGGGCACCTCGGCGATCTCGGTACCAGCCACCTCGTCGCGCGGCAGGAACTGCGCAACCTGGTCAAGGGGCTGAACCTGCCGCCGGTCGCCGCGAAACCGGTGGCAGAGGACGAGACGCCCGCCAGCAAGGCGCGCGCCGCGTGATGAAGCTCGTCATCCTCGCCGTGCTGGTGGGGATCGGCTTTCGCCTGCTGTTCGGCGCATGGCCGTGGCAGGCATGGGCGGCATCCGAACGTTCGCAGAAGCAGGCGCAGGCGCGGGCACTCCTCGGCGTGTCGCGCAACGCGGACGAGGCCGAGATCCAGGCCGCGCACCGCCGCGCGATGCTGGAAGCGCACCCCGACAAGGGCGGTTCGCCCGACCGGGTGCATGAAATCGATGCCGCCCGCGACATTCTCTTGGAACAAAGACGCTCGAAAAACGCCTAGAGGCATGTAATCATCATGCTGCGTTGGCGAACAAGCCCGCGCGCCTGTCTTTCAGAGCATATCCTTCCAAGCGAAAGGCCCTTCATGACGCACAGTTTCCACCCCACCGTCCTGCGCGAATACGATATCCGCGGGATCATCGGCGAAACGCTGGGGCCCGACGATGCCCGCGCCATCGGCCGCGGCTTCGCCACGCTGTTGCGCCGGGCCGGCGGCAAGAAGGTGGCGATCGGTTACGACGGCCGCATCAGTTCGCCGATGCTGGAACATGCGCTGTGCGAAGGTCTTACCTCCAGCGGCTGCGACGTGGTGAAGGTGGGGCTGGGCGCCACGCCGATGCTCTATTACGCCGAGGCATCATCCGAAGATGTGGATGGCGGCATTCAGATAACTGGCAGCCACAATCCCCCCAATTACAATGGCTTCAAGATGGTATTTCAGGGGCGACCGTTTTTTGGCCCCGACATCCTCAAGCTGGGTGAGATGGCGCAGGCGGGTGACTGGCTCGACGGGTCGGGCACGGTCGAGAGCCGGGACCTCCTGGCCGAATACGTCGATCGTCTCGTCCAGCCGCTGCTCTCCCTCGACCAGGCAGGCCACGATCGGCTGTCCGCTCTTCGGATCGGTTGGGACGCGGGGAACGGCGCGGCGGGGCCGGCGATCGAAGCGCTTGTCACGAAACTCCCAGGGGAGCACTTCACCCTCTTCACCGAGGTCGACGGGAATTTTCCTAATCATCATCCTGATCCTACCGAGGAGAAGAACCTCGCCGACTTGCGGGCCCTTGTCGCGGAGAAGAACCTCGACTTCGGACTGGCTTTCGACGGGGACGGTGACAGGATCGGCGCGATCGATGGCGAAGGGCGGGTCGTCTGGGGTGACCAGCTGCTGATGATCTACGCCGAGGACCTGCTGAAGATCGTCCCCGGTTCCACCATCATAGCGGACGTGAAGGCCAGCCGGGCGCTGTTCGAGAGCGTGGCGGCGCATGGCGGCAAGCCGATGATGTGGAAGACCGGCCACTCGCTGATCAAATCCAAAATGAAGGAAACAGGTGCGCCACTGGCCGGCGAGATGAGCGGTCACGTCTTCTTCGCCCACGAATACTACGGTTTCGACGATGCGCTCTACGCAGGGATCCGCCTGCTGGTGGCTAGCGCGCGGCTGGGCCGTTCGGTGACCGAACTGCGCGGCGCGATGCCGGCGATGATGAATACGCCTGAACTGCGCTTCCAGGTCGATGAAAGCCGCAAGTTCGCGGTGATCGACGAGGTCAAGGCACGCCTCGCGGGCAGCGAGGACCGGGTCGACGATACCGACGGCGTGCGCGTAACGGGCAAGGACGGCTGGTGGCTGCTCCGCGCGTCCAATACGCAGGACGTGCTTGTGGCCCGGGCCGAAAGCGATTCACAGGAAGGGCTGGACCGTCTGATGGCCCAGATCGATGGCCAGCTTGCAGAATCGGGCCTCGAACGCGGTCCGCAAGCGGGTCACTGACCAACCGATTCACACGTTTGCCTCGCATCTGCGATATGAACCTGCGAAAGGCTCACCCTGTACTTTAGGTCAGGGTGGGCCTTTTCCTTATGCGCTCATTTGCCGCGTATTTTGGAAGAAAACCAAGCTTTTCAGCCAGTTTTGCAGATTTATGCAAAATGCCGATGGGCGGCTTACTGACACTCTTGCAAAAATGTCATCGCAGTTGATCATTTCGCTCTTGCAACGAACCGTGTTGCGATGCACAAAGATCAGGCCTTTCAGGCATCCTCTCCCAAACTTATACGACCCGGCCGGTCTGACCAGCCGGGTCTTTTTTTGCCCATCGTAGGCTGACGGCATCCATTGGCGGGTTCGTTCGTTACATGCGGACCATGGCGATCCCCGGCACCATCCAATCCTGGTTCGACGCGCGCGGCTGGCGGGTGCGGCGGCACCAGTCGAACATGCTCGCCGCCGACGATGCGGGGCAGAGCGCGCTGCTGACCGCCGATACGGGTGCGGGCAAAACGCTGGCGGGTTTCCTGCCGACGCTGGCCGCCTTTACGCCTGAGCGGCTGGGCGGTGCAGCGCCGCCTCATGGCTTGCACACGCTCTACGTCTCTCCGCTGAAAGCGCTGGCCACCGACGTCCAGCGCAACCTGATGCTGCCGGTCGAGGAGATGGACCTGCCCATCCGGGTCGAAAGCCGGACCGGGGATACACCCTCGCAGAAGAAAGCGCGGCAGCGGGCAAGGCCGCCGCACGTCCTGCTGACCACGCCCGAATCGCTCTCGCTGCTGCTGTCCTATCCCGAGAGCGTCGCGATGTTCTCAGGGCTTCAGCGGGTGGTCATCGACGAGGTTCACGCCTTTGCCACCGGCAAGCGGGGCGACCTTCTGGCGCTCGCGCTGGCCCGCCTCTCCGCCATCGCACCGGACATGCGGCGCATCGGCTTGTCGGCGACGGTTGCCGATGCGGAATTCTACCGCGAATGGCTGGCCCCGTGGGGCGATATCGACAGCGTCTCGCACGTCATCGGCGAGCCGGGGGCCGAGCCCGAGATCGATATCCTGCTCCCGATCGAGGAGCGGGTGCCGTGGGGCGGTCATGCCGCCGCCTGGGCCGTGCCGCAGCTCTACGAGGAGATCCGCCGCAACAAGACGACGCTGATCTTCACCAACACGCGCTTTCTCGCCGAATACATCTTCCAGCTGCTATGGGACGTGAACGAGGACACGCTGCCGATCGGCATCCACCACGGATCGCTGTCGGTGGAGGCGCGCCGCAAGGTCGAGGGCGCGATGGCGCGCGGCGAACTGCGCGCACTGGTGGCAACGGCCAGCCTCGATCTCGGCGTCGACTGGGGCGATATCGACTGCGTGGTCCAGATGGGCGCGCCCAAGGGTTCCTCGCGCCTGTTGCAGCGGATCGGCCGCGCCAACCACCGGCTCGACCAGGCCAGCCGCGCCATCCTCGTCCCCGGCAACCGCTTCGAATTCCTCGAGGCGCAGGCCGCCAAGGACGCGGTGGAGGAGGGGGTGCGCGACGGCGAGGATTTCCGGCCGGGCAGCCTCGACGTGCTCGCCCAGCATGTCATGGGCTGCGCCTGTGCCGCGCCTTTCCGCGAAGAGGACCTGCTGCGCGAGATCCGGTCCTGCTGGGCCTATGCCTGGGTAGACGAGGCGGTGTTCGAGCGGGTGGTGAACTTCGTCGCCGATGGCGGCTATGCCCTTCGCGCCTACGACCGGTTCAAGCGCATCACTCGCGACGCAGACGGGACCTGGCGCCTGACCCATCCCGAACAGGCCGCGCGGCACAGGCTCAACGCCGGGATCATCATCGATGGCGAGATGCTGACTGTCCGGTTTCGCAACGGCCGGTCCCTGGGTAAGGTGGAAGAACGTTTTGCCGCCGCGCTGCGGCCGGGCGATACCTTCCAGTTCGCTGGCATCGCGCTGGAGGTGGATTGCCTCAAGGAAAGCGAGGTCATCGTCCGGGGCAGCAAGAAATCGGCGATGATCCCGAGCTACGGCGGAGCGCGGATGCCGCTGACGACCCATCTGGCCGATCGCGTGAGAGCCATGCTGGTCGACCGGCCCGGCTGGGCGCGATTTCCGGACGATGTGCGCGAATGGCTGGAGGTGCAGGACTGGCGCAGCCAACTGCCGGGTCCGGGGCAGTTGCTGGTCGAGAGCTTTCCCCACGCCAAGCGCGAGTACAGCGTGTTCTATACCTTCGAGGGGTGGAACGCCAACCAGTCGCTGGGGATGCTGGTCACGCGGCGGATGGAGGAGCGGGGCCTGTCGCCAATGGGCTTCGTTGCCAACGACTATTCGCTTGCGGTCTGGGGACTGAAGCCGATCGAGGACCCGGTGGCGATCCTCTCGCCCGACATCCTCGCGCACGAGTTCGTCGAGTGGGTGCAGGATTCGCACCTGCTGCGCCGCGCCTTTCGCGAGGCGGCGGTGATCGGCGGGCTGGTCGAGCGGCAGCAGCCAGGCAAGCGCAAGACCGGCAAGCAGGTGACCTTCTCGACCGACCTCATCTACGACGTGCTGAAGAAGTACGAGCCCGATCACGTGCTGATCGAAGCGGCCTGGGCGGAGGCGCGGACCCGCATGACCGATGTGGGGCGGCTCGCCGGCGTGCTCGACCGGGCGGCGGAGCAGATGGTGCATGTCCGGCTCGAACGGGTCAGCCCGCTGGCGGTGCCGGTCATGGTCGTGATCGGGCGCGAGACGATGCCATCAGGCTCCGCCGACGACGAACTGCTGCTCGAGGCCGAGACACTGGGCGGCTTCGCGATGCGGCCGGACGAGCCGGTCGGCAGGCGCTGACGTGGCGTGCGACCCAACGAAAAAGGGCGAGCCTCGCGGCCCGCCCCATCTCATTTTGCTGCCGCGAGCGGTTACTGAACCGTCGTGGCCGCGTTGACGTCCTTCGGAGCCGACGCGAAATCGCGGTATTGTTCGTTGCCGACGAAGCCGAACTTCGTCGCGCCCGAGCCCTTGATGATCTTCAGCACGTTGGCCGAAGTCTCGTAGCTCGCGAATTCTTCCGGCTGGAACTGCAGTTCCGGCTCGGGCTGCATCGCCACCGCCTGCTGCAGGGTGGCGACGAACTGGCCCTCGTTCAACGGAGTGCCGTTCCAGAGGATCACGTCGTTCTGCGTGATCACGACCTTGTTCTTGATCGGATTAATCACGGCGTTCGAGGGAACGTCGGAAGGAGCCGGAAGATCGATGTTGACCGCGTGGGTCGCCACCGGGATTGAGAGAATGAAGATGATGAGCATACAGAGCATGACGTCGATCAACGGCGTCGTGTTCATTTCCATCATCGGCGAGCCATCGTCCTTGCCGCCTGACATTGCCATGGAATGTCTCCTTTAACTTGTCTGCGGCCGTCAGCCGTTGGGGTCGACGGGGTTCGAGATGAAGCCCACGGTCGGGTAACCGGCGGTCTGGACCTGGTAGATCGTGCCGGCAACGCACCGCCAGGGTGCATTGACGTCGCCGCGGATGTGGACCTGCGGGATCTTGTCCGGATCTTCGGCCAGGGCTTCGATGCCGCCCTCGCGCTTGATGATCTGGTCGAGGCGGTCGAACGCCTTCTTGTTCAGCTCGGCCGAATCGACCGGGCTGGCATTGATGTAGACGCGGCATTCGCCGTTGCGCGCCGCGCCCGAGTAACCTGGCTGGCCGGGGCTGACCCCGTTCGCGTCCGTCGCGGTGACCGAGATGGACAGGTTCTCGACCTTGTCCTTCGATTCCTCGGAAACGAGGATCGGCACCTTGAGCTGCTCGATCGACTGGATCGCGACCGGAACCGCGATCAGGAAGATGATCAGCAGAACCAGCATCACGTCGACGAGCGGCGTGGTGTTGATGTCGGACATCGGCGTTTCAGCGCCGCCGGGTCCCGCAGATATCGCCATTATCTCATCCTATCTCGTACTGGGGTCCGTTCGGCCGGACCTTGATGCCTTGCAAAGGCTCTCCGCCGCCGGGGCGGGGAGAGGGGCGCGGTGCCGGCCGGCGCCGCGCCCCGATCCCGTACGCTTACTTCTTGATCGGAGCGGCGGTGGTCGCCGGAGCGGCCTTGGCCGGGGCAGCAACCACGACCGGCTTCACAGCGCCGCCCGAGTTGATGTTGGCCAGGACGTCCGTCGAGAAGCCGACCAGCTGCTCGGCGATGCGCTTGTTGCGGGCCTGCAGGTAGTTGTAGGCGAGCACGGCCGGAACGGCGACCAGAAGGCCGAGCGCGGTCATGATCAGAGCTTCACCGACCGGGCCGGCGACCTTGTCGATCGAGGCCGAACCGGCGATGCCGATGGCGATCAGCGCGC
>CAYRLC010000032.1:0-22875 GCA_964424995.1 uncultured Croceicoccus sp. | reverse complement strand
TCTCGGTCGCGCCGACCGACACGACGGGGAAGGAATAGTCGCCGCCCGGCAGGCCGCCGTCGGGCGCATGGGCGCGGACGTAGCCGCTGGTCAGTTCGATCGTCGCGCCGAAGGCTTCCAGCGCCTTCAGGTGAAGGTCGATCGGGCGATTGCCGATGGCGCAGCCGCCGGGCAGCGACACGGTCGCCTCTCCCGCCCGGCCGAGCAGCGGGCCGAGCACCAGGATCGAGGCGCGCATCTTGCGCACCAGTTCGTAAGGCGCGGTGGTGTTGGTAAGGCGGGGCGCCTGTAGCGTCATGACCCGTCCGAAATCCTCGGGCCGGGATCCGGCGATGGTGGTCGACACGCCGAACTGGTTCATCAGGTGCATGAACCCGTCGATGTCGGCCAGCCGCGGCAGGTTGCGCAGGGTCAGCGGCTCTTCGGTCAGCAGCGCGCAGGGCACCAGGGTGAGAGCGGCGTTCTTCGCGCCGGAAATCGGCAGCTTGCCCGTCAGGCGCTTGCCGCCTTCGATGATGATCTTGTCCATCCCTTCGCCTTTAGCCCGTTTTGCCGCGCGGGCAAGAATCCCTGAATGACGGCGGTCGGGTCGGAGCCGTTTCGCCGGTTGCGCGTTCGGGGAAGGACCGCCTAGTGTCATTACGCAGTCGCAGCACAGGATTACAGCCATCGCCATGAACGCCACCCGCAAGCCCATCCGTAAGGCCGTGTTCCCGGTGGCCGGCCTCGGCACCCGGTTCCTTCCGGCGACCAAGGCGATCCCCAAGGAACTGCTGCCGATCGTCGATCGCCCGCTGATCCAGTACGCCATCGACGAGGCGCGCGAGGCGGGGATCGAGCAGATGATCTTCGTCACCGGACGGGGCAAGACCGCGTTGGTCGAACAGTTCGACATCGCCTACGAACTGGAAGCGACGATGCGCGAGCGGGGCAAGGACCTGAGCGCGCTCGACGATACGCGCTTCGTGCCGGGCAACCTCGTCACCGTGCGCCAGCAGGTGCCGCTGGGCCTTGGCCACGCGATCTGGTGCGCGCGCGCCGTCGTCGGCGACGAACCTTTCGCCATCCTGCTGCCCGACGAACTGATGTGGGGCCAGCCGGGCTGCCTGAAACAGATGGTCGATGCCTACGAACAGGTCGGCGGCAATCTCGTCTCGGTGCTCGAAGTCCCGCACGAGGAGGTGTTCCAGTACGGCGTGATCACGCCCGGCGCGGTGAATGGCAACCTCACCGAGGTGAAGGGGCTGGTCGAGAAGCCGAAGGTGGAGGACGCGCCGTCGAACAAGATCGTGTCGGGCCGCTACATCCTGCAACCCGAAGTGATGCGCACTCTCGAAACGCAGGGCAAGGGCGCGGGCGGCGAGATCCAGCTGACCGATGCGATGGCGCGGATGATCGGCACCCAGCCGTTCCACGCGGTGACCTTCGCAGGTCGCCGCTTCGACTGCGGCTCGAAACTCGGCTTCGTCGAGGCGACGCTGGCGCTGGCGCTGGAGCGTGAGGACATGGCCGCCGAAGTGCGCGCCATCGCGCAGCGGCTCCTGGCCTGATTCGCTAACGGAGACTACCTAGTCCCCTGTTTTCCATGACTTTGCAGGGCCCGTTCTATGAGACGGGTTCGGACTTGTCGGCGGAGAACCAGAGGGCTCATGGAACGCGAAGATTTTGTGCGCACGCCGCGCGCGGACTGGTTCACCATGGCGGTGGCCGCGCTGGGCTGCATGGCGATGGCCTTCGGGCTGGCCCTGATCAGCCTGTCGTTCCCGCAAGCGGGCATCTTCGCGACGCTGTGGCTACCCACCGCGGCGATCGTCGGGATCATGCTGTCGATCCGCCGGTCGGATTTCGGCGCGGCGCTGGCAGGATCGCTGATCGGGCTGTTCGGCGGCGAATATGTCAGCGAGGTGCCGCTCGCCTCCGCGCTGGCGCTCACGGCTGCGAACGGGGCGGAAATCGCCATTGCCGTGCTTCTCACGCGCCGGTGGTGCGGGCCGCGTTTCGACTTCACCGATGCCCAGGGCTTTTTTCGCTTTGTCGGGGCGATGCTGCTGGCGGCGCTCGCCTCCACATTGATCGCCACGGCGGCGACCGGCGCGATCGTGGCCGACCCGTCCAGCGGCCCGCTTTTCCTGGCCCGGCATGGCAGCAGCCTGCTCTTCCTCAGCCCGCTCGTCATGGTGGCGATGGCGGCATGGCGGCAACGCGGGCAGGGCGGCAATCTCGTGCCCATGCCGGTCGTCGCGGTCGTCCTTGCGGGCACCTGCCTGATCCTCTGGCAGACCAGCTTTCCCTTCCTGTTCCTCGCCACGCCCTTCGTCGTGCTGGCGGGCATCTGTTCGGGGATCGGCGGCACCGCCTTCATCCTCGTCGCCATTGCCGGGATCGCCTCCTTCGCCACCGCGATGGGCCACGGGCCGATCGTGCTGACGCGCGGCGGGATGACGCTGGAACTGGTCTCGCTGCAACTGTTCCTTGCCAGCCTGACGGTGGTCGGCATCCCACTCGCCGGCCTGATCGAGCAGGGCAATCGCGATCGCGAGGCCCTGCGCGCCAGCCGTGACGAGAAGCGCCGCGTGCTCGACGGCATCGGCGAAGTGATCTTTTCCATCGATTGGGAGGGGCGGTGGCAGACCCTGAACCTGGCGTGGGAGCGTATTTCGGGCCGCGGGAGGGAGGAATGCATCGGTCGTCCGTTCGATCATTTTCTTTCGATCCGCGAACGCGACCGGCTGGCCGAGGAGATCGAGCGGCTGCGGGTCGGGACGATCCCGATGGTGGAGAGCGAACTGTCGTTCGACCGCCCGGATGGAGAGGTGCGTCATGTCGAGATCCGGATGCGGCTCGCCCATTCGGCGAGCGGCCAGCCGCAGGGCATGGTCGGCCAGATGATCGACGTGACCGACCGGGCCAGCAACCGCCGGGCACTGGAAGCGAGCGAACGGCAATTCGCCACCCTGGCCGAACTGGCGCCCGCGGGCCTTTATCGCACCGACGCGCAGGGGCGCTGCACCTGGGTCAACCGCGCGTGGATCGAATCCACCGGGATGAAGGACGGTGCGTGGCAGGGGGCCGGCTGGGCCGATGCCATCCACCCTGACGATTTCGACCGGGTCCATTACGAATGGACCGCCGCCGCCGCCGCCGGGGGGACCTTCGGCGGCGAATGGCGGTGGCTGCGGCCCGACGGACAGGTCGTCTTCGCCCGCAGCGCCGCCGCGCCGCAGCGCGACGAGAACGGCGAGATCGTCGGCTTCATCGGCATCAACATGGACGTGACCGAAAGCCGGGCGGCAGAGGCCGAGATCGCCGCGCGCGACCGGAGGCTCAAGACGATCACCGACACCGTCCGCGACGCGCTGTTCATGATCGCGCCCGATGGCACATGCCGCTATGCCTCGCCGTTTGCCGGAACGATGTTCGGTGTATCGCCGGACCGACTGGTCGGCCACGCCTTCGCCGAACTCTTCGGAGCGGAAGCGGGCGAGGCCATCGGCCAGCGCCTGCGGGCGCTATGGCAGGGCGAGGAAAGCGCCTGCGACTTGCAGTTCCGCACCGGTGCGGAGGGCGACAGGGGGATCTGGGTCGACGCGCACTTCGCCACTGTCGCCGGGGCAGAGGGAGTGGACGCGGTCGTCGCATCCGTCCGCGACATCAGCGATGCGAGACGGCTGGAACATGACCTGACGCATGCGCGGCGCAGGGCCGAACACGCGGCACAGGCCAAGGCGGGGTTCCTCGCCAACATGAGCCACGAGATCCGCACGCCCATGAACGGCGTGCTGGGCTTTACCGAACTCCTGCTCGAAAGCGACCTCGACGCAGGGCAGCGCCGCCACGCGCAACTGATCGCCGATTCGGGCAGGGCGATGATGCGGCTGCTGAACGACATCCTCGACATGTCGAAGATCGATGCGGGCAAGCTGGTCATCTCGCCTGCGCCGGTCGACCTGCGCGCCAAGATTGCCACCTGCGTCGGGCTGATGCAGCCGGCCGCGGGCCGGGCGGGGCTGCTGCTGGAAACGCAGGTCGACGATGCGGTCCCCGACCTGGTGATGGGCGATCCGCTGCGCCTGCGGCAGATCCTCCTCAATCTCGTCGGCAACGCGGTCAAGTTCACCGTGGAGGGCAGCGTCACGGTCGAGGCCAAGGTCGAGAGCGGGCCCGATGGCGCCGACTGGCTGGCGGTGGCGGTGATCGACACCGGCATCGGCATTCCGGAGGACAGGCTGGCCGCCATCTTCGAACAGTTCCAGCAGGCCGACGGATCGGTCGGGCGGCGCTACGGCGGAACGGGGCTGGGTCTGGTGATTTCCAGCCAGCTTGCGCAATTGATGGGCGGGTCGATCGACGTCGCCTCCACCGTGGGGCTGGGCACCGTGTTTACCTTGCGCATTCCGCTGGTGGCCGCGGGTGCGGAAGGGCAGGCGATCGGCACCGCGCCGGACGCCCTGCTCCACCTCGTCGAAGGTCCGGCCCAACGCGCGGCCCTGCCGCAGATGGGCGCAGCGCCGCGCGTGCTGGTGGCGGAGGACAACGACATCAATCAGGAACTGGTACTGGCGATGGCCCGGCGGGCGGGGGTCGCCCCCGATCTCGCACACGATGGCGCGGAGGCGATCCGCCTGGTCGAGGAGGCTGATCGCGACGGTAATCCCTATCGATTGGTGCTGATGGACATGATGATGCCCGAAATGGACGGGCTGGAGGCGACGCGGCGGCTGCGCACTGCGGGCTTCGCGGCGGACCGGCTGCCGATCGTGGCCCTGACCGCGAACTGTTTTGCCGACGACATCGCCGCCTGCCGCAGCGCCGGGATGCAGGGGCACCTTGCCAAGCCGCTGCGGATGGATGCGCTGGCCCGCACGATCCAGCGGCATCTGGCCCCGGCGGCCATGGCCGCTCGATTTCCGGCACCTGCCTCCGCGCCCGATGCGCCCTCAGCGGTCGCGGCTTCGCCTGTCACCGCAACCCGGACCGACGCGGGCGAGGATGGCCTTGCCGCGCGTTATCGGGCGCGCAAGGAAAAGCTGCTGCGCGAACTGGCCGATGTGGCCGAGGGGAAGGGCACGCCCGAATGGGACGCGCTGGCAATGCAGTTGCACAAGCTGGCGGGCACCGCGGGCTATTTCGGCGACAGCCGGCTGGGCGAACTCGCTCGCACGCTGGAGGACCGGCTGCGCCATGCGGGCGATGGGGCCGACCGGATCGAACTGGTCCAGGCCGAGTGGCAATCGCTGCGGGCCGTCGCCTAGGATCGTGCGCGTATCGGACAGTCGGCAGGCCCCGATAACTCGTCGGTCGCTCCAGATATGACGAGGCCCGGCTTTCCGCTTGGGAGAGCCGGGCCTTCCTGCTCCGATCAACGAAGCGTCATGGCTTTTTGAATTGGGCCGCGGGCTGTCCGCAGACCTTATTCCGGGCCGCCGGCGCCGAGGTTCGCGAATTCGGCGAACGACTGCTGGAAACGCTCGCTCGGACCTTCGAGGACGTTGCCGCCGTTGAGGTAGGGCTGCGGGTTCACCGCTTTGCCGGCGATGCGCACTTCGTAATGGAGGTGCGGGCCGGTCGAGCGGCCGGTGCTGCCGACCCAGCCGAGCAGGTCGCCTTTCTTGACCTTCTGGCCGGCCGACACGTTCATGCGGCTCATGTGGCCGTAGCGGGTTTCGACATTGCCGCCGTGGTCCAGCTCGACGAAGTTGCCGTAGCCGCCGTACCACTGCGCCATTTCAACGCGGCCATCGGCGGTGGCGTAGATCGGCGTGCCGGTCGGCGCGGCCATGTCGATGCCGTCATGGTTCTTGCGGCCGCCGCTGACGGGGTGAATGCGCGAACCGTAAAGGCTGGAGAAACGCGCGCCTTCGATCGGCATGCGCGACGGCATCGAAGCGACGCCGAGGGCACCCTTCATCGCCGGCTTCTCGATCTCGCTCTCGCTCTTCTTCCAGGTGGCGAAGAGCTGCTTGAACTTGCTGTCGTTCTTGGCCGGGATCTCGGCGGCTTCGCGGGCAGGGGTCTTGATGCCGGCGCTCGCGGCGGCGCTTGCGTTCGCCAGGGCGGGGGCAGGAGCCATCGCCATGGTGGCGACTGCCATCGTGCCCAGCACCAGCGCGCGGCCAGCCTTGAGACCTGAAATCGTGAACCCGTCCGTCATCTGCCAAGTACCTCGTTTCTCGGCGTTAGGCCCGACCCCCCAAAAGGTCACAGGTAACGCCGGGTGATCCCCCTCGGCACGTCGACCGGATGCGCCATGCATCGCGGCCGTCGCGAAAAGCTAAAAATCTGAGATCGTCGGAACCCCCCGTCGCTCTCGTGAGTTAGGGGTATGGCCGGATTAGTTAATCAGACAATACCGGCGCGGTAATCGCGAGACAAACCGGCTGTCTCACGCGCCGAGTCGTTGAATGGTGGCTTCAACCGCCCGCGAAAGTGCAAGCCGATCAGATCGCGCCATTTTTCCTTTGGGCATTCATCGTTCGATCGGCACAGTTCATCGAAGTGCTTGGTGCCGAAGCGCACATGGCGAATCTCGTCGTCAAGGATTCGTTGCAGGATTCGCGCCCCATTCGCGTCGCCCAGATCCGCCACCCGGTCGCGCGTTCCCGGCGTGACATCCAGCCCGCGCGCTTCCAGAACCATCGGTACGACCGCGAGCCGTGCGGCAACATCGTGCCGGGTATCGCGCGCCGCCAACCACAAACCGGCGTGCGCGGGCAGCGCGCCGTAGTGGCTGCCGAGTGTCGCCAGCTTGCGGTCAAGCAGGGCGAAATGCATCGCCTCGTCCGCGGCGACCGACAGGAAGTCGTCGACGAACTCCCGCCCCATCTGCGCGCCGAAGCGTCCCGCCATGTCGAGCGCGAGGTCGATTGCGACAAACTCGATATGCGCCAGCGCATGCCACAGCGCGATGCGCCCACGCTCCGACCCGCCCTTCCCGCGCTTGGGCATCATGTTGGGCGGCAGGAGTTCGGGCTGGGCCGGACGCGCCGGTTCGTCGGGCATTTCGCAATCAAAGGCGAAGGCCAGACGCCCCTGACGCCAGTCACGCACCAGCTTGCGCGTCGCCATCACCTTGGCGCGCGCATCGCCGGTCAGCAGCGCGCCACGGATCGCGGCAGAGACGGTAGCCAGTTCGGTCATTACTGCGATCAGAGCGCCTTGGCCGCTTCCAGCACCTTGGCGGCGTGGTCCTTCACACGGACCTTGCGCCAGACTTGCGCGATCCGGCCTTCCGCATCGACAAGGAAGGTCGAACGCTCGATCCCCATATAGCTGCGGCCGTAGTTCTGCTTTTCGGTCCATACGCCCAGCGCGTCGGTCACGCCGTTCTCCGCCGCGTCGCTGGCGATGGGCGTGGTGAGTTCGTGCTTGTCGATGAACTTCTGCTGCGCCGCCGGTGCGTCCTTGCTGGCGCCGAGCACCGCGACCCCCGCCTTCGCGAATTCGGGCAGCAGGGCGGAAAAGTCCTTCGCCTCGGTCGTGCAGCCGGGCGTGTTGGCCTTGGGATAGAAGAACACGACGACCGGCTTGCCCGCGAAATCCTTGATCGAGACCGGGCTGCCGTCGGGCGCAGTCATCGCGATGGTCGGGAACGGGTCGCCGACATCGGGGCGCGCGGGGTCGGTCATGCGGTCATCTCCAGCGTTTCGTCGAAAGTCCTGGCCCATGCCTCTGCCACCGTGCCCCGCGCCTTGTCGAGAGCGGCGAGCAGCGCATCCCAGTCGGCCACACCGGCATTCGCGGCCAGCACCGCGCGCGCGGCGGGCGGCGGCGGCTTGGCGTCGGGCGAGACCAGCCGCAGCGTCACCAGCACGCGGGTCATCAGGTCGTGTGCCTCGGCGAGCGCATCGGGCAGGTGGCCCGCCGCGATCAGGCAGCGCACGGCAAGGCGCAGATCCGGCTCGATGCAGGTGGCGTGGCGCAGTTGCAGGAAGTGGACAAGGAACTCGAGATCGACCAGCCCGCCGCGCGCCAGCTTCACGTCGAGCGGGCCCTTGCCGGGCTTGTGCGTCGCCATTTCGCTGCGCATCGACAGCACGTCCTCGCGCAGTTTTGCCGGATCACGCGGCGCACGGGCCACCCCATCGATCACCGCGCGCACGTCCGCGCGTGCCTGTTCTGGTCCGTCGAGCACGCGGGCGCGCATCAGGGCCATGTGCTCCCACGTCCAGGCCGATTCGGACTGGTAGCGCACGAAGCTGTCGACGCTGACTGCCAGCAGCCCCTGCGTGCCCGACGGGCGCAGGCGCGTATCCACCTCGAACAGCGCGCCCTCCGCCGTCGGCACGGTGAGCGCCGCGCTGACCCTCTGGGCGAGGCGGTTGAAATAGGTCGTTGCGCCGAGCGGCCTGCGCCCATCGCTCTCCGCCTCGAAATCGCCGGTGAAGAGGTAGACAAGATCGAGGTCGGACGCATGGGTCAGCACCCCGCCCCCCAACCGCCCGAGCCCGAGCACGACCAGCCGCGCACCCTCGACCTTGCCGTGCGCGCCGGCGAATTCGCGGGCGGCGACGGCGCTGCAGACGCGGATGGCCGCTTCGGCGACGCGCGACAGGGCAGCGGCAATGTCGAGCGGATCGCGCGCATGGTCGAGCAGTTGCACGCCAAGGGCAAATCGCAAGTCGCCCACCACGCGCCGCACCCGGTCGAGCGCGGCTTCGTAGTCGAGCGCGTCGTCGGCCATCGCGGCGACGATATCGTCCACCGATCCCGGCAGGTCGAAGGCGCTGCGATCGATCAGCGCATCGAGCAGGTCGCCGCGCTGCGCCAGCGCATCGGCCAGCGCGGGGGACAGAGCCAGCACGCGGGCCAGCGTTTCCAGCAGCGCGGGCCGCGCTTCCAGCAGGTGGAAGATGTTGATCGCGGATGGCAGGCGGGCGAGCATGTTCTCCCACCGCGTGATGGCGCGTTCGGGTTCGGGCGCACGGGCCAGCGCGGCGAGAAGCTGCGGCCGGATCGCGGCGAAGGCGGCACGGGCCGCTTCGCTGCGCAGGCATTTGACCCGGCCCGCTTCCCAGCTGCCGATGCGGCGCGCCAGTTCCTCGGGATCGTCGAAGCCCAGCTCGTCCAGCCGTTCCTCGCCGACCGGAACGGGCGCCGGGCGCGGGCCCCCGTGCGCCTCGACCAGCCGGTCGAACCGGGCCGAAACCTCGCCGCAGATCCCTTCGAGTTCGGCCACCAGCGCCGCGCCGTCCGCCAGACCGTCCAGCCGCGCGACATTGTCGAGCGCGTCGCCTGCGGGCAGTGCGTGGGTCTGGCGGTCGTTCACCATTTGCAAGCGGTGCTCGATGACGCGCAGGCGGTCGTAGGCATCGCCCATCACTTGCGCATCGCTGGCCGCGACGATCCCCGCCGCGGCCAGCGCATCGAGTGCGGCGCGAGTCCCCGAAGCGCGGAGGGTCGGATCGCGCCCGCCGTGGATCAGCTGGTGGATCTGGGCGAAGAACTCCACCTCGCGAATGCCGCCGCGTCCTTTCTTCAGGTCATAGCTGGGGCCGGGGCGGAGCGGGCCGGAGTGGTCATTGCGGATGCGGTGGACGAGGCTGCCGACTTCGGCAATCGCTCCGAAATCGAGCGACTTGCGCCAGACGAAGGGCCGGATGGCGGCGAGGAACCGCTGCCCCGCCGCGATGTCCCCGGCCACCGAACGGGCGCGGATGAAGGCGGCCCGCTCCCACGCCAGCGCGCTGCTCTCGTAATGGGTCAGCGCCGCGTCGAAACTGATCGCCAGCGGGCTGACCTCGCTCGCGGGTCGCAGGCGCAAGTCGATGCGGAAGACGTAGCCCTCTGCCGTCTGTGTGCTCATCGTCTGGACCACGCGGCGAGCCGCCATCTGCGCCGCCTCGCCCGGATCGTCGCGTTCGCGGCGGGGCAGGCGGGCGGGATCGTAGAGCAGGATCGGGTCGACGTCGGACGAATAGTTCAGTTCGCCCGCCCCGTGCTTGCCCAGCGCCAGCGCGGTCATGCCCGTGTTCTGCGCCCCCGGCACGCGGTGGGCCAGTGCCTCGCCGATCGCGGCATCGAGCGCACGGCTGGCGAAATCGGACAGCTCGCCGGTCACCTTCAGCAGCGGAAAGGCACCCGCCAGATCGCCGATCGCCACCGCCAGAGCCAGCGCCTGCTTCTCCAGCCGAAGCGCGGTCGCAACGTCAGGTGCCTCCGCCCCGGCCACGCGGGCGATGGCCAGCGCCTCGTTCCCTTGTCCATCGGCGAGCATGGCGGCCAGATCAGGCCATTTGTCGAGCAGCCCGGCCAGGAAAGGCGCATGGTTGCGCGCCCGGGCGATCGCGCCGGTCCAGTCGATCGGATGCGGGGTCGTCATAGCCAGACCGTGGCCCCGCCGCGCGGGCGATGCAAGCCGCGCCTTTCGAGTTACCCGGGATGTTGGGAGGCGCTGCCAATCGCCGCGTGCAAGTCCTGCTGCGCGCTTCGCAACTGCCGCATGGTGACAGGCAACCCTCACATATGTCATAGGCCGCGAAAATACAGATCGAATGAGGAAAGGCCCGAACCGGCGATGAAAAAGCTCTACCCCGACGCCAAGACCGCGCTCGAAGGCCTGCTCACCGACGACATCCTGATCGCCAGTGGCGGTTTCGGTCTTTGCGGCATTCCCGAACGGCTGATCGATGCGGTGGTGGAAAGCGGGGTCAAGGGGCTGACCGTGGCATCGAACAACGCCGGCATCGACGGCGAGGGGCTCGGCAAGCTGCTGCGCACGCGCCAGATCCGCAAGATGATCAGCTCCTACGTCGGTGAGAACAAGGAGTTCGAGCGCCAGTTCCTCGCCGGCGAGCTCGAGGTCGAGTTCTGCCCGCAGGGCACGCTGGCCGAACGCATGCGGGCAGGCGGTGCGGGCATTCCCGGCTTCTACACCAGGACCGGCGTCGGCACGCAGGTCGCCGAGGGCAAGGAAGTCAAGAATTTCGACGGTCAGGATTACATCCTCGAACGCGGCATCTTCGCCGACATCGCGCTGGTGAAGGCGTGGAAGGCGGATGAGAGCGGCAACCTCGTCTTCCGCAAGACCGCGCGCAACTTCAACCTGCCCGCCGCGACTTGCGGCAAGGTCTGCGTGGTGGAGGTCGAGGAGATCGTGCCGACCGGCAGCCTCGACCCCGACTGCATCCACCTGCCCGGTGTCTACGTGCAGCGGATGATCGTCGGCGCGCCTTACGACAAGAAGATCGAGTTCCGCACCACGCGCCAGCGCGAAGCGGCCTGATCCCGGCGGCCAGGGGGCTTTCGCACGTGTCGGCCCGAGCCCTCCGGCTCGCCTGTGCCCTGCTGGCGGGCTGCGGCCTGACCGGCTGCGTCGCGGCGCTGCCGATCGTCGCGGGCACGGTGATGACCCGCCAGGCCGCGAAGGGCGACGCCGCCGAAGTTGACGGCCCGGCGGATGCAGAGGCTGCGACCGCCCCGGTCGCGGCACCTGCTCCTGACCCTGCGCCGCCCCCTTCGCCGGTCAATACCACCGCCGCCCCTGCAAACCGCACCGAAGACATCATGGCCGCAGCCCTGTTCGCCATCGACAGCATCGACAACGGCCGTTCGGTCGTGCCCGATCCGGCCGCCACCGACGATGCGGTTGCGGTCCTGCCCTGCAACGGCGCAAGGCCCGCGCTGCTGGTCGATCTCGATCCGGGCGAAGCGGCGTTCCTGCCGAAGCCCGCCGTGCCGCAAGCCCAGCCGGGCCTTGCCGCCGCGCTGGCTGCTGCGCGCGACGCGGGGCTGGCCGTGCTGTGGACCGGGGTGCTCGACGAAAGCCGCACCGCCGAGGTGCGCACCGCCCTGATTGCCAGCGGGCTGGACCCGGACGGGCGCGACACCCTGCTGCTCACCCGCGATCCGGCGGAAAGCAAGACCGAGCGGCGCAAGGCCGCGATCGGCGAATATTGCATCAAGGCGATCGTCGGCGACCGCAAGGGCGACTTCGACACCCTGTTCGACTATCTGCGCGACCCCGATGCCGCGACCCCGTTCGACCCGCTGATCGGCGCAGGCTGGTTCCTGCTGCCGCCGCCGCTTGCCTACGCCGCCTGACGGCACCCAAACATAGACGACCTGAGGAGATACCCATGCCCTGGACCCGCGACGAGATGGCCGCCCGCGCCGCCAAGGAACTGGAAGACGGTTTCTACGTGAACCTCGGCATCGGCATCCCGACGCTGGTGGCGAACCACATCCCCGCCGGGATGGACGTGACGCTGCAGTCGGAAAACGGCATGCTCGGTATCGGGCCGTTCCCTTATGAAGGCGAGGAAGACGCCGATCTCATCAACGCGGGCAAGCAGACCATCAGCGAACTGGACAAGAGCGCCTATTTCGACAGCGCCGCAAGCTTCGCGATGATCCGCGGCGGGCACATCGACCTCACCGTGCTGGGCGCGATGGAGGTGGACCAGAACGGCGACATCGCCAACTGGATGATCCCGGGCAAAATGATCAAGGGCATGGGCGGCGCGATGGATCTGGTCGCGGGCGTCAAGAAGATCATCGTGGTGATGGAGCATACCAGCAAGAACGGCGATCCCAAGTTCATCCCCGGCTGCACCCTGCCGCTGACCGGCAAGAACGTGGTCGACATGATCGTCACCGATCTCGCCGTGTTTCAGCGCGCCGATCACGACAGCCCGTTCCGCCTCGTCGAACTGGCACCCGGCGTGACGGCCGAGGAAGTGGCGGAAAAGACCACGGCGCACTACGTTTCGTGACGATTCGGCCCCTTTGGCCGGTCACGGGATGAAGGGAATGGCCATGGCTTTATCGGATATTGCACTGACACGCGGCGACGGCGGCGCGGACAGCCTTGCCGCGCATGGTGGCAAGGTGCTGCTGATCGTCAACGTTGCGTCGCAGTGCGGATTGACCCCGCAATATGCAGGGCTGCAGGCGCTGCAGGACAAGTACGGCGACGAAGGGTTCGAGGTGCTGGCTTTCCCCGCCAACGACTTCGGCGCGCAGGAGCCGGGTACGGACGCGGAAATCGCCACGTTCTGCGAGACGAGCTTCGGCGTGAACTTTCCGGTCTTTGCCAAGGCGAGCGTCGTGGGTGCGGGCAAGCAGCCGCTCTATGCCGAACTGGTGGAGGCCGCGCCCACCAAGCTCGGCGATGCCGAGGGCTTCCGCGCCAAGCTGCGCGACTACGGCATGACCCCGAACGAGGACCCCGAAGTGCTGTGGAACTTCGAGAAGTTCCTCGTCGGCCGCGACGGCGAAGTGATCGCCCGCTTCTCGCCCACGACCGCGCCGGACGACCCGATGCTGACGTCCGCGATCGAGGCCGCGCTTTGATCGCGCTCTGATCCGGGTGGAGCTTTATCTCGGCGTCAGGTTCGTGACCCGGTCCGCTGGCGGAAGCTGGCGGACCGGCACGGCGGCGATCCAGGCTTGCAGCGCGTCGATGTCGTTGCCGCCGTTCGTTGTTTCGGTCCCTTGCGTGAACACCGTGAAGCCATCGCCTCCGCTGGCGAGGAAGCTGTTCATCGTCACCCGGTAGCGGCGCGCGGGATCGATCGCCACGCCATCGAGAGAAGCAGCCGTCACGCGCTGCCCGGCGGGACGCGACCGGTCGAAGCTAAAGCGGAACCCTGCCGAGGGGCTGAGGATCTGGCGCCGCGCGGTGTCGGCGAACTGCTGTTCCAGCACCGCCAGCAATTGCGCGCCGGTTAAGGTGCGCGTGACCAGCGTGTTGCTGAACGGCTGGACGGCGTAGAGGTCGCCGAAGGTCACCGTGCCGTCGGCCCCGGGCACGATGCCGGTGCGCACGCCCGAATTGTTCATGAAGGCGATCTCGGCCCCCGCCTCGCGCGTGGCGGCCAGTTGCGAATCGGCGATGAGGTCGCCCAGCGGCGTCTCGATATCGTCGGCATCGGGCAGGACGACTTCGCCCGACAGCTTGCCGACGGCGCGCCGCGAAACCTCGTCCACCGCGGCGACATACTGGCCGACATAGGCCGCGATGGCCGCATCGGGCGCGTGCCGGGGGAGTGCCGCGCTGGTGGCCAGCGGCGTTCCGTCCTTCGCCTTGCCCTCGCTCTGCACCGCGATGTTGCGGGCGCTCTTGGCGATGACGCGCCCCTTGGCGGGGTCGACGGTGAGGGCGATGTCGGTGATCAGCGATCCGCCATAGCCGGCGCTGGTGACGAGGAAGGGGCGCGCCGGGTCCACGTTCCTCCAGTCGCAGACATAGGCGCGGTGGGTGTGGCCCGAGATCACGAGATCGACGCGCGGGTCGAGCCGGGCGAGGATGGGCATGAGATCGCCCGATACCGCGCCGCAGCCATCCACCGCCGCGCCGGGTTCCGTGTAGAGACCCTGATGGATCGCGACGACGATCACGTCCGCCCCTTCGGCGACGAGCCCTGCGACTTCGCGATTGGCGGCATCGGCCTCGTCGCCGAAGGTCAGGCCAGCAACGCCGCTGGGCGTGACGAGGCTGGGCACGTCCTTCAGCGGCAGACCGACGACACCGACGGTGATCCTGGCCGCACCTGTGCCGAACGACCGCGTCCCGCGCGTGGGGAACAGCGTACCGCCGTCCGGCCCGGTGACATTGGCGGCGAGGAAGTCGAAGGTCGCGCCCTTGTAGTCCGGCTCCACCGCGCAGGGGATGCGGTTGGTCAGCTTCTCGCACCCGCCGCCATGGAGCCGCTTGAGCTCGCGCCAGCCCTTGTCGAATTCGTGGTTGCCCAGCGCGTTGAAGTCGACGCCGATGCGATTCATCACGCCGATCGCCGGCTCATCGAGAAAGGCCGCGCTTTCGAGCGGGCTGGCCCCGATCATGTCGCCTGCCGAAATCACCATCGAATAGGGCGCCTCGGCCCGTACCGCCGCGATGGTCGAGGCCAGCCAGGCCGCGCCGCCCGCCGGCACTTTGGCCGTGCCGCCATCGGGCGTCGCCACCTCGACCGGGGCCTTCAGCGGCAGGAGGTTGCCGTGGAAGTCGTTGATCCCCGCGATCCGTAATGCAACCGGCGCGGAAGCGGGCGGGATCGTGGCGCAGGCGGGCAGGAGGGCCAGCGCGGCGAGGAGAGCGAGGGAGCGAATCATCGCCGCCGGTGGTAAGCCCCCTGCCGCGCCGCGTCAGCCTCTATTCGTTACATCGGAAACGGCTCAGCCCGTGAACAGCCGGGTAAACCAGTTGCCCTCAACGCCATGGGCAGGTGCGGGCGAGGCGGCCATGGGTTTCGCCGGAAGGGCGGGGCAGGCCGCAACTGCCGGCACCGCACCGGCGGTCGGTTCCGGCTCCGCCCTCTCGCCCAGCAGGATACGCAAGGTATCCAACACCGGCTGCCTGCGGCCCCGCACGGGGTGGTACGACGGGCGCGCCACCTCGTAGACGAGGGCGGTCCCGTTGCCGGTCCACAGGCCGTCGAAGAACAGCGCCTGTTCGCGGCGGCGGCGTGCGGTCAGGCTGGCGGGGCGGCACCGCTTCATGATGCCTTCGCGCGCGCCGTCCCGGTCGCCGGCGCGGATCAGCCGCATCCAGTCCGCTCGCGCGATCGCGCCGGTGTTCCAATGGAACGAGAGAGCCGCGGCCAGTTCGTGTTCGCTGGGCATGTGGTCGCCGAACGCCGCGATCACCGCGGGGAGGTAGCGCTTCTCCAGCACCCAAAGATAGATTTCGAGGCAGCGGCCCAGCGTTTGCGGATTGTCGCGATAGCGGCGGACGCGGTGGCCCGATGCGTCGGTAATCCCGACGCTCCACGTCCAGACGCCGACCGAATCGCGATAGGCCTCGCGCACGATGCCTTCATGCGCGATCAGTTCGGCGGCGATGCGGGCGGTGAGGGTCGGTTGGGCAGGATCGTAAGGCGTGGTCATGGGCGGCGGGTCTCCGATGGGAAACCCGCCTCATGATCGCGGCAAACGGCTGTAGGAAAATAAAATCCGGTCGGCGCAATCCCGGAACGCGCCGATCAGCGGCCCAGTGCGGCGTTCAGCTCGCCGACCAGATCCGTCGCTTCCCACGGGAACAGGTCGCCATCCGACGGGCGGCCGAAATGACCATAGGCGGCGGTGCCCGCATAGATCGGGCGATTGAGCTTCAACCGGGTGCGGATGCCGCGGGGGGTGAGGCCACCCAGGCTGTCGATCGACCGGATCGCATTTTCCAGCGCCGGATCGGTCACCCCATCAGCGCAAGTGCCGTGGGTGTCGACATAGAGCGAAAGCGGGTGCGAAACGCCGATGGCATAGGAAAGCTGGATGGTGCAGCGCTTGGCAAGGCCAGCCGCCACGATGTTCTTGGCGAGGTAACGCGCTACATAGGCGGCCGAACGGTCGACCTTGGTCGGATCCTTGCCCGAGAACGCGCCGCCGCCGTGCGGAGCCGCACCGCCGTACGTGTCGACGATGATCTTGCGTCCGGTCAGGCCCGCGTCGCCATCGGGGCCGCCGATCTCGAACGATCCGGTCGGGTTGATGTGATACTCGGTCTGGTCCGACAGGAGGTTGTGCGGCAGCACGTCGGCGATCACGCCCTTGACGTAATTCTTCAGCTCCGCCTCGCGCTCGCCGGTGTCGTAACCGGGCTTGTGCTGGGTGGAGACGACGATGGCGGTGCAGGCGGCGGGCTTGCCGTCCTCGAACCGCAGGGTCACCTGGCTCTTGGCATCGGGTTCGAGGAAGGGCGCGGCCTGGTCGTGGCGGTCCTTCGCCAGCCGCTGCAGGATCTTGTGGCTGTAATCCAGCGTCGCGGGCATCAGGTCGGGCGTCTCGTCGCAGGCGAAGCCGAACATGATGCCCTGGTCGCCCGCGCCTTCGTCCTTGGTCGCGCCGGCATCGACGCCCTGCGCGATGTGGGCCGACTGGCCGTGCAGGAAATTCTCGAAGCGCAGGCGTTCCCAGTGGAAGCCGTCCTGCTCGTAGCCGATCTTGCGCACGACTTCGCGGACGGTCTTCTCGATCTCTTCCTTGGCGCCCGGCGCCCAGTAGCCGTTACCGGCCCAGGCCTCGTTCTTGTCGTCGTACATCGGCTTGCAGCGGATTTCGCCGGCCAGCACGACCAGCTGCGTCGTGGTCATCGTCTCGCACGCGACGCGCGCTTCGGGGTCCTTTGCCAGCATCAGGTCGACGATGGCATCGGAGATCTGGTCGGCGACCTTGTCCGGGTGACCTTCGGAAACGGATTCCGACGTGAAGAGATAGTTGTTGCGCATGAATGTCCTGAACGACGTATAAAGCTTTCTTTATATGACGCTCTAGCGGCGGGCGCGGCGGCTGGCAACCATTGCTGCGACCAGCAGAACCAGCGCCCAGCCCAGCGGCAGCACATTGCCGAGCCGCGCGAAGGGAGTGGGCGCCAGCGCGGGAGGTATATGTCCATCGAGCCGTGCCGCGGTGAGCTTCGGCGCATGATCGCGCACGACCCCGCCGGCATCGATCACCGCGCTGATGCCGGTGGTGGTGGATCGCAGGATCGGCAGGCCTTCCTCGATCGCGCGAAGCCGGGCCTGCGCGAGGTGCTGCGGCGGGCCCCAGCTGCCGAACCAGCCGTCGTTCGAGGGGTTGAACAGGAAATCGGGGCGATCCGCGCGATCGACGACCTGGCCGGAGAAGATGATCTCGTAACAGATCTGCACTCCGGCGCGGCCCCACGGGCCGAGATCGAGCGTGCGCGGGCCGGGGCCGGCTTCGAAATCGAGCGCGCCGGCGACCAGCCGCGACAGCCCCATCGGTTCGAGGATCGACCGCATCGGCAGATACTCGCCGTAAGGCACGAGATGCGCCTTGGCATAGCTGCCCCGGATGCCGCCGTCCGGGCCGATCGCGGTGACGACGTTGCGCGCGCCGATGGCATGGCGGTCGCCCTCGCCCAGCACCAGATCGACTGCGCCGGTCAGCAGCAAGCCGCCCGGCCCGACCACGCGCGCGATGCGGCCGCGCGCCAGCAGCGGATCGGCGGCGAAGGTCGTAGCGAGGTAGTAGCGGGCCGGATAGCCGGTTCGCAAGTAGTCCGGCACGCCGGATTCGGGCCAGAGGAACAGCGTCGGCATGTCCGCCGGAGCGGGTGCGCCCGACAGCCGGGCGGTCTTGACGAAGTTGCTCTCGTAATGGGCCGGATCGTTCAGCACGTCCTGCCGGACATCGGGCTGGATCAGGCGGTAGGGCACGGTCCCCTCGCCGCGACCCGGAGCGGGGAAGGGCATGAGCATGAGGGCGACCGGAACAGCCACCGCCGCCAGCGCCGGACCTTTGCGTGCCCGATGCGACCATGCCCAGTACCATCCGCCCGCCAGAAGCACGACGAGCCCCGAGAGCGCGTAAGTGCCGAGCCACGGCGCGACGAGCGCGAGGCCGGGGCGGGAAAAACCGCCCAGCGTCACCACGCCGAGCGGGTTCCACGCAAAGCCGGTGAACACCCAGCTGCGCAGCCATTCGCCGACGATCCACGCACCCGCGAAGGCGGCGATGAGGACGATGGGGCGGCCCTGTGCCCCATCGGGCCGCGCGACCAGCCAGCCGAGCAGCGCCGAGATCGCGGGAAAGACCGCGAGGTAGAGCGACAGGAGAAAGACCGCGATCCAGCCCAGCCACGCGGGCATTTCCGCCTGATACGTGAAGGCGGTGGCGATCCAGGTGTTGCCGACCCAGAAATGGCCGACCCCGAAGCACCAGCCGAGCAGAGCGGCGTGTCTGGCCGTGCCGGTGCGCGATAGCAGGTGAAGGAATACGGCGACCGCTGCCAGGGTCAGCGGCCAGAACGCGAGTGGCTGGAAGCCCGTGGCCGCCACCGCGCCGGCTCCGAAGGCGGGCAGCAGGCCAGACTTCCATGCGGGCCGAAACGCAATCCGCCCCACACCGATCGTTCCCGCCTTGGTGTCGAAGATGGTCATCGCAATCGACGGATCGGCGCGGCCTCGCGCGCGATCAGCCGTTCACGGCCTGCGCGACTTCACCGTCTTCGGGGCGAACCTTGCGCGGGCGACCGCGACGCTTGGGCTTGACCTCATCCTCGGCCACCGGGGCGGACGGGGCGGGCGCTTCTGCGTCGTCGACGCTGTCGGCAATGGCCAGGCGTGAGCGGCGACGCGGTCGCTGTTCCGTCTCACCGATCGCCGGCGGCAGCGCCTGCGGATCGAGCCCGCCGTCGTTGTGCACGGCGCGTTCGGTTTCCTCATTGCCCGCATCGTCCTCCGCGATCTCGCGGCGCTGGCGGCGCTGGCGGCTTTCGCGGGTGAAGGGGTTGCTTTCCTCGCGGCGGCTGTCGTCCCGGCGGGGTTCGTCGCGGCGGAACTCGTCGCGGCGGGCGCGTTCACGCCGGGGCTGTTCGGCGCGCGCATCGTCGCGGCGCGCTTCCTCGCGCCGGGGTTCGTTGCGCTGCTGTTCGCCACGCTGGGGCGCATCGACATCCTGCTCGGAGTCGTTGTCGTTGTCCTGCACGTCGCTGTCGCCGTCGTCGTACCGATCGTCGTAACGGTCACCGTCATCACGGCGCACGCGCTGCTGCTGTTCTTCCTGCCGCGACTTGCCGTCGGCGATCACGCGGAAATAGTGATCCGCGAACTGCAGATAGTATTCGGCCTGCACGCGATCGCCGTTGCGATGCGCTTCTTCCGCCAGCTTCTTGTACTTGTCGAGCATCTGGGGGGCATTGCCGCGCGCCCGGCTGTCGATCCGGTTGAGATGCTGACCACCACCCTGCTGCCGACCATTGTTGTTACGGCCGCGACGGCGGTTGTTGCCACGATTGTTGTTGTTCAAAGTAGAACTGTTCCCTTGTCCGGCGCGGGCGAACATCGCGCCTCTACGCACACCAGTCGGAACGCCCGGAGCCCCATGCAACGGGCAAGCCCTTGTGTCCGGCCGCCTTCAAATCCGATACGCGAAGGCAGCTGAACCCTCTCCATAATCCAAGATCGAACCTGCCCGGGGCAGGCGCCGACATTTCGGAACGGAAGGATAGACAGGCGTGACGGGAATTTCCCTCCATCCGCATGTCCAAGCTCACGGTTATCGGCAAAAACCCGTCCTGCCAACCCCTATTCGAAGGGGGCGGACAATTCGCGGTGGGCAAGATCAGGCCAGTTGCAGCACCAGCGCGCGCGGTCTGTCGCCAAGGTCGCGGACCAGCCGCGCCGTCATTCCGGACGCCGCAGCGATGGCCGTGACGGCGTCGGCCTGCCGTGCGCCGATCTCGATCACGGCGATACCCCCGTGCGCGAGAAGGCCGGGCAGCTGCGGTACCAGCACACGATAATCGCAAAGGCCGTCGGGCCCGGCGAACAGCGCCTCCGCCGGTTCGTGGGCGCGGACATCGGCGGCCAGATCCGGGTCCTCGTCCCCGACATAGGGCGGATTGGCGAGGACGAGGTCGAACGCGCCGAGATCCGCGCGCCAGCCCGGCAAAGTCCAGTCACCCGTTCGCATCTCCGCGCGATCCGCCAGGCCGAGTGCGGCGGCATTATGCTGCGCGACCGCCAGCGCAGCAGCGCTGCGTTCGATGCCGACTCCCTGCGCCTCAGTCCAGACCGACAGGGCGGCGAGCAGCAGCGTGCCCGGCCCGGTGCCGCAGTCGAGAATGCGTCTGGGCGGGCGGTTGGCGAGTTCCTCGCGCGCCGCGTCGATCAGGCATTCGCTGTCGCCGCGCGGAATCAGCACGTCAGGCGTGACGCGCAAGGTCAGGCCATAGAACTCCTGCTCGCCGATCACCTGCGCCAGCGGCTGGCCGATCAGGCGGCGGGCCATGAGAGCGGCGAAGGCGGCGGGCACCTCCGATTGCCCATGTTGCAACAGCATCGCCGACCGCGAGCAGCCTAGCGTATGCGCCATCAGCAGTTCGGCATCGAGGCGGGCGGTGTCGCTGATTGCGTCCAGCGCACGGGCCGCTTCGCGCAGCGCATCGGCGACGCGCGGGCGAGGCACCTCAGGCCGCTTCGTTCTGCGCCGCGAGGCGGGCCGACTGGTCCTCGGCGATCAGCGCGTCGATCATCTCGGCAAGGCCCGTGCCTTCGAGGATCTCGGGCAGCTTGTGCAGGGTCAGGCCGATGCGGTGGTCGGTCACGCGCCCTTGCGGGAAGTTGTAGGTGCGGATGCGTTCGGACCGGTCGCCGCTTCCGACCATCGCCTTGCGCGCTTCGGCTTCGGCGCCGTGCGCTTCCTCGCGAAACTTCTCGTAGAGGCGGGCGCGCAGGACCTGCATCGCCTTGGCCTTGTTCTTGTGCTGGCTGCGCTCGTCCTGCTGCGTGACGACGAGGCCGGTGGGCAGGTGGGTGATGCGCACCGCCGAATCGGTGGTGTTGACGTGCTGCCCGCCCGCGCCCGAGGAGCGGTAGGTGTCGATCTTGAGATCGTTGTCGGCGATCTGCACGTCGACCTCGTCGGGTTCGGGCAGGACCGCGACGGTCGCCGCGCTGGTGTGGATGCGCCCGCCGCTTTCGGTCACCGGCACGCGCTGCACGCGGTGGACGCCGCTTTCGAACTTCAGCTTGGCGAAGACGCCGGTGCCGCTGACGTTGGCGACGACTTCCTTGAAGCCGCCGATGTCGCTGGCGTTGACGCTGATCGTCTCCACCTTCCAGCCCTGTTCGGCGGCGTAGCGTTCGTACATGCGGAAAAGGTCGGCGGCGAAGAGCGCGGCCTCGTCCCCTCCGGTGCCGGCGCGGATTTCCAGCATGGCGGGGCGCGCGTCGGCACTGTCGCGCGGCAGCAGCGCGATGGCGAGGCGTTGCTCGGCCTCGGGCAGCGCGGCCTCGATCCGGGCGATGTCGTCTGCCGCCATCGCCTTCATCTCGGGGTCGGACAGCATCTCGCGCAATTCGGCGAGTTCGGCCCGCATCCCCGCCACTTCCGCCGCCTCCCGCGCGACAGGTTCCAGTTCGGCATAGTCGCGGCTGGCCTGGACAAAAGCCTCGCCTTCCAGCGTGCCCGACGCCAGCCGCGCCTCCAGTTCGGAGAAGCGGTGCGCGATCTGGGCGAGGCGTTCGCCGGGAATTTGGGTGGAAGAGACCTGCATCGACGTTAGCGAGCGAGCGCCGCCTCGATCGTCGCGGCCATGTCGTCCTCGGCCTTGATGCGGCTGGCGACCGCGCCGTCGCGAACCGAAAGGGCGTAGATCGCCTTCGCGCCCATCTTCACCGCCTTGTCGAAACGCTTGCGCGGGGAACCGCTGGCCAGCAGTTCGGCGCTGGTCCCGGCGCGGCGCAGGCGCGACACCGCGGCCACGCCTTCGGTCATCGCGGCATCGTCCTCGACCACCACGATCACCTCGGTCACTTCCGCCTCGCGCGCTCCGACCAGCATCGCCAGCCGCTCGATGCCCGCTGCCCAGCCGACTGCCGGGGTATGCGGCCCGCCCAGCGTTTCGATCAGTCCGTCATAGCGCCCACCGCCGAGCACCGTGCCCTGCGCGCCCAGCCGGTCGGTCACGAATTCGAACGCGGTGTGACGATAGTAGTCGAGCCCGCGCACCAGCGAATCCATGCGGTTCCACTTCACGCCCGCCGCGTCCAATCCGCTCGTCACCGCGCCGAAGAAGTCCTGCGCCTCTCCCGACAGATAGGCATCGATGCGCGGCGCGTCCGGCAGGAAGGCACGGTCGCGCGGGTCCTTGGAATCGAGGATGCGCAAGGGATTGCGCTCCAGCCGGTCCTGCGAATCCTCCGAAAGATCGGCGGCATGGTCGCGGAAATAATCGACCAGCGCAGCGCGCCACGCCTCGCGGCTGTCGCCGTCGCCAAGGGTGTTCAGTTGCAGCGTCACGCCGTCCGCGATGCCCAGTTCGTGGAGCAGCTGGTCGGCCATGACCAGCAGCTCGACATCGGCCTGCGGTTCGGCCGCACCGATCACTTCGGCGTCGATCTGGTGGAACTGGCGATAGCGGCCCTTCTGCGGGCGTTCATAGCGAAACAGCGGGCCGTGGGTGGTCACCTTCAG
>CAYRLC010000031.1:20264-23062 GCA_964424995.1 uncultured Croceicoccus sp. | reverse complement strand
CGGAACCGTCGAAGTAAGCCGAAGCACCGCCGAACTTGCTCTGCGCCGTGGCGATCTTCACGTTGCCGACCGGCGTGATCGCGCGGCCGTAGGAGGACGAGTCAACGAATACGGTTGATCCGTCGGCGCCGTCGAAATGCAGCAGATACTGCGTGAGCGAGTCTGCTTCGACCGCGCCGCCCTTGACGTGGACGCCGACGCAGAAGCCGTCGATCTGATCTTCGCGCATGGCATCGACCAGCAGCGGCGGTGGAATGACCACCAGCCGCACGTCGCGGTCGGGATCGATGCCGCAAGCTGCCAGCCAGTAGCGCAGCTCGTAGTTGTGGGGCGACACGGGGAAGACCATGCCCATGTTGAACGGCTTGCCCGAAGCCTTCCACTTGGCGACGACCGGCTTCAGCACGCTGGCGCTGATCGGGTGCTTGATCTTGCCGCCTTCGACGGGAAGCGTCGGCTTGATCTCGCTCCACACCTTGTTCGAGACGGTGATGGCATTGCCGTTGAGGTCGAGGCTCATCGGCGCGATCAGGTCGGCCTTGGTGCCGTAACCGATGGTCGCGGCGATCGGCTGGCCGGCCAGCATGTGCGCGCCGTCGAGCTGCCCGCCGATCACGCCGTCGAGCAGGACCTTCCAGTTCGCCTGCGGCTCCAGCGTGACGTTGAGGCCTTCCTCGGCGAAGAAGCCCTTTTCCTTGGCGATGGCGAGCGGGGCCATGTCGGTCAGCTTGATGAAGCCCAGCTTCAGGCTCGGCTTCTCGATCGCGCCGTCGACGTTCGCGGCCTGGACGGTGGCGTCGGTCGCCGCGGTCTTGTCGCCCGATCCGCAACCGGCCAGCGCCGCCGACGCGAGCATCGCGACGATCACGCCCCTGCGAGCGAAATGAGGTCGTTTGGACGAAACCCCGTTGAAACCCGTCTTGCGCCCGGAAATGCTCATCGCCTCATCGTTCCCCGTCAGGCGCGAAAACGAAAAAAGCCGCCACGATCCGTCCCAGATATCCGGGTGGAAATCGGGCGGCATCGTTGCCACGCTATGCAAAAGCTAATTTGAAAGGCCGCGAGGGTTTCAAGAGCCGCCCGTCCTTGGGTGGCAAACCAGCCTCGCTGCCCCTTTTGAATAAGCGATTCGTTGCAGATGCGTAAAGTACCTTTTTGCGCCGCAGCACAAAAAGGTCAGGAAAGGCTGGCCAGATAGTTCTCAAGCCGTTCGGGATCAAAGGTTTTGCCGTCGAAGAACTTGTCCGGCGACATGACCAGCGTACCCTGCGCCGCACCAACGCCCAGCGGCGATCCGATGCCGCCCTCGACCTTGGAACTGGCGCCCGGCAGCGGCGAATTGCGCCCGGTCAGCGCCGCGCGGTAGACGTCGGGCCGGAACACGCCCATCGCCGCCTTGGCCGCATCGGCATCGAACGCCTTGGTGTCCCAGCGCACCATCTGCGCATAGAGCCACGCCGCCTGGCTGACCCACGGGAAATTGGCCGCCTCCCGGTACTGGAACATGAAATCGGGGAAATGGACCAGCTCGCCCCCCTGCACCAGCCGCAGCCGGTCGGATATGGCGCGCAGGATCAGCACCGGGTCCGCCCCGACATATTCGGGCCGGGCGAGGATCGCGGCGTTGGTTTCCCAGTTGGCGGGATCGACGAAATGCTCGCCCGCCTTGCGCATGGCGATGATCAGGCGTTCGATCGCGCCGCGTTTCTCCTCCATGAGCGCGGTCGGCACGGCAAGGACCTTTTCGACGCCGCGCCGCCAGATCTGCGCGGTGGTGAGCACGATGCGCCCGGCCCCGCGCTCGACCGCGACCGAGTTCCACGGCTCGCCCACGCAGATGCCGTCGATCTCGCCCGCCTGCAGCGCATCGGCGGCGAACGGCGGGGCAACGGTGACGATGTCGACATCGCGCTCCGGCTCCACCCCACAGGCCGAGAGCCAGTAGCGCAGCATGTAGTTGTGGCTGGAATGGCGATGGACGACGCCGAAGCGCGGCGCGCGACCATGGTCGGCGATGGCCGCCTTCAGCCGGGCACCCACTTCGGCGGCGTTGCCCAGCCCGCCTTCGGGCTGGATGCGTTCGGCCAGCGCGTTCGACACGGTGATGGCATTGCCGTTGAGGCCAAGGACGAAGGGCACGGACAGCGACCGCGCGGGCCGCCCGATGCCCAGCGTCGTGGCGATGGCCAGCGGCGCCAGCATGTGCGCCGCGTCGCTATGGCCGTAGAGCAGCCGGTCGAGCACCGTCGCCCAGCTGAGATCGCGGACGAACTCCAGCGTCAGGCCCTGTTCCTCGGCGAAACCGTGTTCCTGCGCCAGGATCGGCAGCGCCGCATCGACCAGCGGGAGGAACCCGATCTTCAGCCGTTCGCTCACTTTCCGCCTCCCAGCATTTCCTGCGCCATCAGCAACGCTTCGGCCACGTCGGCGATCCGCTTGCTGGATCGCATCGCCTGGCTGCGCAATTCCTTGTAGGCATCGGGCTCCGACAGTCCACGGCTGTTCATCAGCAGCCGCTTGGCCTTGTCGACGTTGGTCCGTTCGGCCAGTTGCCCGCGCGCTTCGGCCAAGTCGCTTTCCAGCCGCGAGAACGCGTTGAAGCGCCGCACCGCGAGATCGAGCAGCGGCTTGATCCGGTTCTTGGCAAAGCCGTCGACGACATAGGCGGACACGCCCGCATCGACGCTGGCGGCAATCGATTCCTCGTCCGATTCGTCGACGAACATCGCGATCGGCTTGGCCAGCGCGCGGCTGACGACGAAGTATTCCTCCAGCACGTCGCGCGACGGGTTGCCGAG
>CAYRLC010000031.1:15308-20164 GCA_964424995.1 uncultured Croceicoccus sp. | reverse complement strand
CTCGGCTGGTCGGCTGACTATGTCGCGATGTACGACGAGGCAAAGGGCACCGTCGACATGCAGGGCTGGGTCACGCTGACTAACCAGACCGGCACCACGTTCGACAGTGCCAAGACCCTGCTGGTGGCGGGCAGCCCCGGCAACGATCAGCAGACGTACAACCAGCCCTATCGCTATGGCCGCCCCGTGCCGCCGCCGCCCCCGCCGCCGCCGGTCTATCGCGGCGACATCCAGCAGATCGGCACCGAAAGCGCGAACCGCGAGCGGCTGGGCGATTTCTACCTCTATCCGCTGGCCGAACGCACGACGATCGCCAATGCGCAGACCAAGCAGGTGAGCTTCCTCGACACCACCGGCGCGGCGGCGCGCAAGGTCTATTCGCGCACGCTGGGCTGGATGCAGAACGACACCGACCCGGTAAAGGCGTCGAGCGCGATCGCCTTCTCCTCCTCGCGCGACGGGGGCCTTGGCGACGCGCTGCCCGCAGGCACGGTGCGCTTCTACCAGCGCGACGCGCGCGGCACGCCGCAGTTCATCGGCGAGAACATGATCGACCACACCCCGATGGGCAGCCGGATGACGCTGCGCACCGGCGACGCCTTCGACGTGGCGGTCGAATCGACTTTGGTGAACCGGGTGAAGATCGACAGCGAGGAATTCGTCCGATCCGAGAAGTACCGCGTGATCCGCGGCGGCCAGGTCGACGAGATCGAGATCCAGCGCGCGCAGACCTTCTACCGCACCGCCATGCGCTACCGCGTCACCAACGCGCGGCCCGTGCCGGTGGAGGTCGAGGTGACGCAGGCGGGGCTGGACCAGGGGCTGGGTTCCCGCGATTTCCGCGTGGTGTCGGAAAGCCTGAAGGGCGAGCAGGATGGGCTCGACCGGCGGCGCTGGATGGTCCCGGTACCCGCGAACGGCACGGTCGATCTCGACGTCATCTACGAAGCGCGGTACTGAGCGGAGACGGCCGGTGCACATGCGCGCTGTCCTGCTGGCCTCGCTGGCGGCCCTGAACGGCGCCGCGCCGGCGATGGCGCGCGAGGTCGTGACCGCCTCTGTGCCCGACAAGGTATCGGTGACCGTCTATCGCGATCCGGGCCGGGGCGACGGCGCGATGAACCTCGATTGGCTCAATGGCTTTGCGCTGGTGTCGGAAACGCGCACTGTCACGCTGCCCGCGGGCGAAAGCACGATCCGCTTCGACAAGGTGGCCGAGAGCATGGTCGCGGTCAGCGCCATCGTCACCGGGCTGCCCGGCGGCACGATCGAGAAGAACCGCAACGCGCAGATCCTGTCGCCCGCCGCGCTGGTCGACGGGACGCTGGGCAATCGCGTCACCATCACGCGCACCAACCCCGCCACCGGCGCGCAGATGAGCGAGGAAGCCGTGGTGAAGACCCGCGCCGACGGCGGTCTCGTGCTCCAGACCCGCGCCGGGTACGAGGCGGTGCGATGCTCCGGCCTGCCCGAGAAGCTGACCTTCCACGGCGTGCCCGGCGGGCTATCGCCCGATCCAGTATATACCGTCGATACGCGCAGCGAGAGCGGCGGGACTTATACCGTCACGCTGACTTACCTTGCCGCCGGTTTCGACTGGAAGGCGCACTATGTCGCGACTTTCGACAAGGCGGGGCTGGAGCCGAAACGCGGGATGGCGCTGCAGGCGTGGCTGACTGTCGCCAACGGTAATGGACAGGGCTTTCCCGACGCCGAACTGATGGCGGTGGCGGGCGACCTGCAGGTGACCGGCAACTACCGCGCGATGGCGCAGGCCCCGCGCGGCGACGGACTCTACCTCTCCTGCTATCCGATCGGCAGCACCGCGACCGGCGGCAGCGCGACGACCGGCATGGCCCCGCCCCCGGCACCACCGCCCATGCCGATCGTCATGGCGGACGAACAGATCATCGTCACCGCGCAGCGCCGGATGGACAAGGCCGAGGCCGCCGCGCCCGTCATGGCCGAGGAAGAGGCATTGGGCGATCTCAAGCTCTACCGCGTGCCGATGCCGGTGAACGTTGCGGCGAAATCGCAGAAGCAGGTCGCGTTCCTCGTCCTCGACGACGTGCGCGGATCGCTGATCCACGTCGCGTCGTGCCAGGCGGGCGAGGAGGCTGCCGCTGCGCCCGTGCCGCTGCTGCTGCGCACGAAAAACGAGGAGCGCAACGGCCTTGGCCGCGCGCTGCCCGCCGGCGGGGTCACGGTGTTCGAGCCGAGCGGCTACGGCCCGCTGCTGCTGGGCGAAGACACGATGCGCGACTTCGCAGTGGGGCAGGAGGTGGAGATCGCGGTCGCCGCTACGTCGCAGGTGACGGCCAGTTGCGCGGTCGTGATGCGGGACGATGGGCCGAACGCCGAGTCGGTCGATCTCTACGACCGCAAGCCGCATGCCATGACCGCGACGCTCACCAACGCATCGGCGCAAGCGGCGGATGTCGAGCTGCGGCTGGGATCGAACGCAGCGTGGGACTACGGCAAGACCGGCAAGACCGCGCTGCAGAACGGCTATCGCGTCATCCGCATGCGCCTGCCTGCGGGCACGACCAGGACGCTGGACTGGACCGTGACCTGGCGGGTTGATCACGCGACCGGGATCGGCCTATTCGACCGGGATGGCGGGCGACTTCTTGATATCGGCCAGCACCACGATCGACTTCACGTCGCGCACGCCCGGAATGCGGACCAGCGTCTTCAGCGTGATCTGCGACAGGTGCTCCATGTCCCGCGCGGTGACGTGCAGCAGGTAGTCCATCTCGCCGGTCACCGCGTGGCAGGCGATGACATAGGGGTTGGTCTTTATGGCCCCCTCGAACCGGTCGATGATCTCGTCGCTGTGCGCCTGAAGGTTGATGGTGATGTAGGCGTCGAGCGGGAAACCCAGTTTCTTGGCGTCGAGCCGCGGCGAATAGCCGGTGATGACGCCGTCCTCCTCCAGCTTGCGCAAGCGGCGGCTGACCGGCGTGGCCGACAGCGACACCCGCTCCGCGATCTGCGCCACGGTCATCCGCGCATCTTCCTGCAGCGCGGCGATGATGCGGCGGTCGAAACTGTCGAGCATGAAATCCCTCCCCGTCGGCCCATCCGTGGTGAAATTCCGCGCGTAAGGCCATCCGAGGGCATGGATTAGCACGGACATCCCGCCGCCGCGATGGTATTGTCGCACTCCACAATAACAAACGGGGGCGCTTGGGGTCGGATGAAGAAGCCGGGTTCTGCCAACAGCGACAGCGAACTGCGCGGCGATTATTCGCAGGCCGGGCGCGACTATACCGTGGCGCAGGACTGGGACGCCTATACCCCCGACATGCACGACCGCTGGCGCCGGCTCTATGCGCGGCAGAGCGAACTGGCCGAACGCTATGCCGCGCCGCAGTTCCTGGACGGGCTGCACCGGCTCGATTGCTCATACGGCGTGCCGCGCTTCGAATATGCCAACATGGTGCTGGGCCATGCCACCCGCTGGCAGCTGGTCGCCGTGCCCGGCTTCATTCCGGACGAGGTGTTCTTCGACCATCTTGCGGGCCGCCGCTTCCCGGTCACCCGCTGGATCCGCGAGGAGCATGAACTCGACTACCTCGTCGAACCCGACATTTTCCACGATTTCTTCGGGCACGTGCCGATGCTGCTCGATCCGCACGTCGCCGACTTCCTCGAGCTTTACGGCAAGGCGGGGGCGCGGGCGATCGCGATGGACGCGCTGCCGATGCTGGCGCGGATCTACTGGTACACCATCGAATTCGGCCTGATCGCCACGCCAAAGGGGCTGAAGGCCTTTGGCGCGGGCATCGTCTCCAGTTCCGGCGAGACCGTCTATTCGGTGACCGACCCCGACGTGCTGCGGCTGAGGTTCGAGCCGGTGCGGATCATGAACACCGCCTACCGGATCGACCATTTCCAGCCCAACTACTTCGTGCTCGACAGCCTGGAGCAGCTCATCACCGATCTCGTCGAACTCGATTTCGGCCCGATCTACGAAACATGGCGCGACAAGGCGCCGATTGCGCCCGGCACGCTGCTGGACGGCGAAAAGCCGTGGCGCGGCAAACTTGCGGAGAAGCCCGAATGACCGACCTTTTCGACAACCCCATCGGTCTCGACGGGTTCGAGTTCGTGGAATTCTCCGCGCCCGAAAAGGGCGTGCTCGAACCCGTGTTCAGCGCGATGGGCTTCACCCGCGTCGCGCGCCACCGGTCGAAGGACGTGGAGCTGTGGCGGCAGGGCGACATCAACCTCGTCACCAATTACGAGCCGAGGAGCGCGGCCTGGTACTTCAGCCGCGAACACGGCCCTTCGGCCTGCGGCATGGGCTTCCGGGTAAAGGATGCGCACAAGGCCTATGCCGAATTACTCGCCCGCGGGGCCGAACCGGTGGAAACGCACACCGGCCCGATGGAACTGCGCATCCCGGCGATCCGCGGCATCGGCAATGCCATCATCTACCTGACCGACCGTTACGACGACGGAAACGGTGCCATGTCGATCTACGACATCGACTTCGAATACCTGTCCGGCGTCGATCGCCGCCCGGCGGGCGCGGGGCTGGCGCGGATCGACCACCTGACCCACAACGTCTATGGCGGGCGGATGGCCTATTGGGCCGACTATTACGAGACGCTCTTCAACTTTCGCGAGATCCGCTACTTCGACATCAAGGGCGAATATACCGGCCTCACCAGCAAGGCATTGACCGCGCCCGACGGCAAGATCCGCATCCCGCTGAACGAAGAGGGCAAGAGCGGTGGCGGCCAGATCGACGAATTCCTGCGCGCCTACAATGGCGAGGGGATCCAGCACATCGCCTTCATCTGCGACGATCTCGTCGGCACGTGGGACCGGCTGAAGGCGGCGGGCGT
>CAYRLC010000031.1:0-15208 GCA_964424995.1 uncultured Croceicoccus sp. | reverse complement strand
CTGCTGCTCCAGATCTTCGCCGAGGCGCAGGTCGGCCCGGTGTTCTTCGAATTCATCCAGCGCCGCGGCGATGAAGGCTTCGGCGAGGGCAACTTCAAGGCGCTGTTCGAAAGCATGGAACGCGACCAGCTCCGCCGCGGGGTGCTGGAGGCGCCCGCCGCGACCTGAAGACGGCTTGGGAGGGGGCGCCCGGTGCGGTCCGCGACACGATGATACCAGAGTGTCATTTGACGCGGCCGCGCCGGGACGCCTAGAAACGCGGGCCATCCATCCGCTGCCGGAGAAGCCCGATCCTTTCCGTTCTCGACGTCGTTTCCATCCTCGAAGGCCAGTTGCAGTCGATGGGCACCGGCTTCATCAAGGCCCTGCCCAATTTCGTCATCGCACTGGTGGTGCTGACCATCACCTGGCTGGTCGCGAAGTTCACCACCCGCATCGCCGACATGATCACCGGCCGCACGCGCCTGCGCGTCAGCCTGCAGGCGCTGGTCGAAACGCTGGTGAAGCTGGCGATCTGGCTGATCGGCATCATGATCGCGCTGACCATCGTGCTGCCGGGGCTGCAACCGGGCAGCGTCATCGCCGGGCTGGGCGTCGGCACGGTGGCCATCGGCTTCGCGTTCCAGGACATCTTCGAGAATTTCCTTGCCGGCGTGCTGATCATGCTGCGCGACAAGATGGAGATCGGCGACACGATCGAGGTCGAGGGGATCATCGGCAAGGTCGAGCACATATCCTTGCGCGAAACGCACATCCGCCAGCTGACCGGCGAGCTGACGGTCTGCCCCAATTCGATGCTGTTCAAGAACCCGGTCAAGATCATGACCGAACAGCCCGTCCGCCGCTGGGAAGTCGCGGTCGGTGTGTCCTACGACGCCGATCTGGACCATGCGACCGAAGTGATGCGCAAGGCCATCTCGGGAGTAGAGGATTTCGCCGCCGACCACCCGGTCGACATCTACGTGTCGGGCTTCGGCGCGAGTTCGGTCGATTTCATGGTGCGCTGGTGGTCGGGCAGCACCCCGCGCGACATGTTCGCGGTGCGCGACGAGATCCTGCGCCGCATCAAGCGCGGGCTGGACGAGGCAGGGATCGAGATCCCCTACCCCTACGTCACCCACACCTTCAAGGAACCGGTCCCCATCGCCCCGCAAGCCCGCGACGGAGACGCGCCAGCCGCCTGATCGTCAGGCCTTGCGCTCGCCGATCCGCTCGACCAGCCGGAACAGCGCCATGCCCGCCAGCATGGCCGCGACGAATATCGCCGCGCCGCCGATATGACTGGCGAGCGAGGCGATGGCCGGGCCGGGGCACAGGCCGCCAAGGCCCCAGCCCACGCCGAACAGCACCGCGCCGACGATCAGCTTCGCATCGACCGGTGTCGTCTTCGGGATCGAGAAGTCGGAGCAGGTGACCGGCGTATGCAGTGCCTTCTGCACCCGCCACGCCAGCGCCATGACCGTGACGGCCCCGCCCATCACGAAGGCGAGCGTCGGGTCCCAGTCGCCCAGCACGTCGAGAAAGCCGCGCACCCGCGCCGGATCCATCATGCCCGAAACGGCCAGGCCCAGCCCGAACACGGTGCCCGAGACAAGGGCGATCACGCCCTGACTGGTCGCGCCGCCCCTCACCAGCCTGCTCCCGCCATGTTGACGATCGCCACGGTCACCATGCCAGCGGCGATGAAGGTGATCGTCGCGGCGATGGAGCGCGGCGACAGGCGCGACATGCCGCAGACGCCGTGCCCGCTGGTGCAACCGCTGCCCAGCCGCGTGCCGAAGCCGGTGATCAGCCCGCCAGCCACCAGCCAGCCCCAGCCCGGCGGAAACCGCGCCGCGATCGGTCCGATGAACATCAGGTGCAGGCCCGCGCCCAGCACCAGCCCGACAACGAACAGCATCGCGATGGACCGCGGCGTCCCTTGCGTCAGCCCGGCGGCGCGCGCGGTCATCCCGCTGACCCCGGCGATGCGGCCGTTGCCGATCAGCATGATCGCCGCCGCCAGCCCGATCAGCACCCCGCCGATCAGCCCGTGCACCGGATCGGCATCGGGAAAGCCGGGCAGGATCATTGGGAGCACCCCTGCCCCGCCATTCCGTTCACGCCGTTGTCCATCGCATGTCCCCTTCCGCCCGCCGGTTTGCGCCCTGCGTGCGGCTGCGTCAAATAGGGCAATTCGCAACTGTCCGGCATCGGGCTCAGGGCGCGAAATCGCCCTTCCCCCGCCCCGGCCGCGCGGATAGAGCGAGGCGATGGCAAGCAACGAAGACCTGGTCGCCCGCGCCCGCGCCGCCGCGACGAAAGCGCACGCGCCTTACTCCCGTTTCCACGTCGGCTGCGCGGTGGAGGCGGCGGACGGAACGGTCGTCACCGGCGCGAACGTCGAGAACGCCTGCTACCGCCTCGGCCTCTGCGCCGAGCAGGCGGCGCTCTCGGCGGCGCAGCACGCCTTCGGCCTTGGCGAAGTGGCGCGGATCGCCGTCGCTGGCGGCCCCTTGCGTGATGGCTCGGTCGAGGGTGTCGAGGCGATCACGCCCTGCGGCGGTTGCCGTCAGGCCATCCTGGAAGCCGCGTCGATCTCGGGCCGCGACATCGACGTGATCTGCGCCGGGGCCGAGGGCGAGGACTGGGTGGTCACGACGATCTCGGCCCTGCTGCCCGCCGCGTTCGGTCCGGACGCGCTGGGCTAGTTGCCAGAAAGACTCTACTACCAGACCGGCCCGTCCTGCGCGGCCGAAGCCGCCTTCTCCAGCCGGTCGAGCGCCTCGTCGATGGTATCGGCGCAAAGCAGCTGGTCGCGGCGCGCGGCGCTCATGAACCCCTCGTCGCGGGCATGGTCGCAGAACGCGTTGAACTTGTCCCAGTAGCCGCCGGTGTTGAGCAGGCAGAACGGCTTGGCGTGATAACCCAGCGCGTTCCAGGTCCACGCCTCGAACAGTTCGTCGAACGTGCCGATGCCGCCGGCCAGGCACAGGAAGCCGTCGGCGAGCTGCGTCATCTTGGCCTTGCGCTGGTGCATGTCGGCCACTTCGTGCAGTTCGGTAAGGCCGAGATGTACGACTTCGTGGCTGACGAGGGCCGAGGGGATCACGCCATAGACGCGCCCGCCCGCGTCCAGAACAGAATCCGCGATGGCGCCCATCAGTCCCAGCTTGCCACCGCCGTAGACGAGGTCGATGCCGCGCGCGGTCATCACCCGGCCCAGTTCCTGCGCCGCGGCCATGTGGGCCGGATCGCGGCCCGGAGCCGAACCGCAATAGACCGCCAGTTTCGTGATCGCGCTCACATCATGTCTCCTTGGCCGTCTCCCTTCAGCGCCACCGGACGCGCGCCGATGCGGGTGATGATGTCGGCCGCCGCCTCCGCACCTGCGCGAAGGCTGGCTTCGGCGTCGAGGCCGCGCACTTGCGCGGCAATGAACCCGGCGGCGAACTGGTCGCCTGCACCGGTGGTGTCGATGACCTTTTCCACCTGCACGGCGGGGATCTCGATCCGCTCGCCCCGGTGCACCGCCATCGCGCCATCCACGCCGCGGGTCAGCACCAGCGTTGTCACTTGCGGGGCGAGCCGGGCAATCGCCTCGTCCACCGTGGCGGTCGCGGCCATCAGGCAGGCTTCGTATTCGTTGGCGAACAGCACGTCGACACCGCCGTCGGCGACCAGCTTGGCAAGGCTGTCGCGCCGCCCCGGCAGGGCGATGGAATCGGACAGGGTAAAGGCGATCCGACGCCCTTCGGCATGGGCGATCTCGATCGCGCGGCGCATCGCGGCCCGCGGCGTGTCGGGACCCCACAGATACCCTTCGAGGAACAGCAACTGCGCCCCGCGAACCGCCTCCTCGTCCAGCGTTTCGGTCGTCAGGCGGTGGCTGGCGGCAGGATTGGTCTGCATCGTCCGCTCGCCATCCGGGCTGACGAGGATAAGGCAGCGCCCGGTGGGTGCGTCGGACAGCGGCGGGGTGTCGAACGCGACGTTCAGCGCGTGCATGTGCGCGGCGAAAAGCTCGCCCAGCCGGTCCGCACCGGTCTGCCCGATGAAGCGGCACCGCGCGCCCGCCGCCGCCGCGCCCGCCAGCGTATTGGCTGCCGACCCGCCGGGCACTTCATCTACCGGGCCGCTGGCGTGCATCGCGGCGACCAGCCGGTCCGCCTCGGCATCGCCCAAGAGCCGCATCGTGCCCTTCACCACGCCGCATTCGTCGAGGAAGCGGTCGCTGCGTCGGGCCAGAACGTCGACGATGGCATCGCCCAGGGCAACGATGTCATAGGATTCGCGGGCCATCGGGCGGCAATACTTTCGAAGATCGGCGGGAACAGGAGGTTTCGGCGGCAACTAGACGCGCGAAGGGGGCGGGTCAATAAATGGTCCGCCACGGGCCGGATCAAACCACGCTTGCGAGGCGGCGCAAAGCCGCTATCGCTGGTGCGCATGATCGATTCCGCGCCTGATGCCGCCCCAAACGCCACCCCCCGGGCCGCCCCCCTGCCCCTGACCGCCGTGCCGCTGGGCCTGTTCGCACCCGGCCTCTTCGCCATCGCGGTGTTCTATGGCGGGATGTGCACCTTTGCCGGCGTGCTCGGCAACAAGCAGGTCGCGCTCGGCCCGCTGGCGGTGGAGGCGGGGATGTTCGGGTTCCTGTTCCTCGTCGCGATGGGCGGCGCGGTGGCAGAGGTCTATGGCCGGGTCACCGCGAACAAGCTGGTGCTCTGGGGCTTCGTGCCGATCTTCTTCTCGATCGCGCTCGCCGCCTTCGTGAAGGCGCTGCCCGCCTCGCCCGAGATGGACCCGGAAAGGCTGGCCGCCATCGATTCGGTGCTGTCGTCCACATGGCGCATCTGGATCGCGGGGCCGATCGCCTATGGCACCTCGCAGCTTCTCAACATCACCGTCATCAGCGCCATCAAGACCCGCTTCGGCGGCCCGGTCTGGCTGCGCGCGGGGCTGGCGGGCGCGCTGTCGCAGGCGGTCGATACGCTGCTGTTCGTGACGATCGCCTTCTATGGTGTCTTTCCGATCGGCGTGCTTCTGGCGGGCCAGATGATCGCCAAGATCGTGCTGTCGATTGCGCTCGTCCCGTTCCTCGTCTCCGGCTTCGCGGCGCTGGCCCGCCGGCTCGACCGGCGCGTGTGACGCACTGATCGGCTGGCCCGAACACTGTGTTCGGGTAAATCCGCGAAACGGCCCGGGCCCTGCCGTGTTAGTCCAGCGCAACGATGGAACACGCACGACAGGAGTATTTCGACATGGGCGACAACGCGAAGAAGGCACTGGTCGACGGCCTCAACGGGCTGCTGGCCGACCACCTCGCCCTTTATCTCAAGACCAAGAATTTCCACTGGCACGTCACGGGGCGCGAGTTTCGCGACCTGCACCTGCTGTTCGACGAACAGGCGACCGAGATTTTCGCCAATGTCGACGTGATCGCCGAACGCGTCCGCAAGAATGCGGCCACGACGCTGACCTCGCTCGGCGCGGTCGCGGCCAAGACGAAGGTGGCGGACGAGGACGACACCGCGCTGAAGCCGATGCAGATGGTGGAGAAGCTGCGCGACGACAATGCCGCACTGGTCAAGTCTCTGAAGGAGCTCAAGGAACTGGCGGGCGATGCGGGCGACAACGCGACCGACGGCCTGATCGACGACTGGACCGACCAGGCCGAACAGCGGGTCTGGTTCCTCACCGCCACGATGGGCTGAACACCGGCGGACGACGAGCAGGGGTTTGGGCAAAGGGCAGGAACCGAACGGCCCAAAAATGCCCGCGCCCCTCTCGCCAAACCGGGTCGCGGCGCGTAAGGCCGCTTGCCATGCTCGATGCTGCCCATTCCGATACCGCGCCCAACGACGAGACCGGCCCCTCGCCGGTCGCGGGCATGCGGATCGCGCTGTTCAGCGGCAACTACAACTACGTACGCGACGGCGCGAACCAGGCGCTGAACCGCCTCGTCGGCTACCTGCTGCGGCAGGGCGCGCAAGTGCGGATCTATTCGCCGGTGGTCGAAAAACCGGCGTTCGAGGCGACGGGAACGCTGGTGCCGGTGCCGTCGGTGCCGATCCCGGGACGCGCCGAATACCGTTTCCCGCTCTGGCTGGCGGGCGCGGCCAAGGCTGACCTTGCGGCGTTCGATCCCGACATCGTCCATGTCGCCAGCCCCGATGTCGTCGGCCACCGCGCCGTCAGCTGGGCACGCGCGCACGGCAAGCCGGTGCTCGCATCGGTCCACACCCGGTTCGAGACTTACCCCCGCTACTACAACATGGCCTTCATGGAGCCGGTCGTCGAAGCGGGCCTGCGCCGGTTCTACCGCCGCTGCGACGCGCTGGTCGCGCCGTCGGAATCGATGGTCCGGGTGCTGGTCGAGCAGGGGATGAACGACGATGTGTCGCTGTGGACGCGCGGGGTCGACCGCACGATCTTCCACCCCGACAAGCGCGATCTGGCATGGCGCCGTTCGCTGGGCATCGGCGATGGCGAACTCGTCGTCGGCTTCCTCGGCCGGCTGGTCATGGAAAAGGGGCTCGACATCTTCGCCGCGACGATGGCCACCTTGCGCGAGCGCGGCATCGCGCACCGGGTGCTGGTGATCGGCGAAGGACCGGCGCGCGGCTGGTTCGAGGATAACATGGCCAAGGGCGACGCCCCCGGCGCGGCCGTGTTCGTCGGGCATCAGAGCGGGGCCGATCTTGGCCGCGCGGTCGCCAGCATGGACATGCTGTTCAACCCTTCGGTCACCGAAACGTTCGGCAACGTCACGCTCGAAGTCATGGCCTGCGGCTTGCCGGTGGTGGCCGCCGCCGCGACGGGCAGCGAAAGCCTTGTCGCCGACAAGGTCTCGGGCCGCCTGATCGCACCTGGCGACGTGGGCGGTTTCGCCGATGCGTTGCAGGCCTACCTGACCGACCCGGCGCTGGCCCGCGCGCACGGCGCGGCGGGAGAGGCGCGGGTCGCAGAATTCGGGTGGGATCGGATCAACAGCGCCGTCGCGCGCGCCTATGCCCGGCTGGTGAAGCGCGCCTAGACGATCACCCGGCGCGCGATCATCTTGCGCGCGAACAGGATCAGCGACCACAGCACCGCCAGCAGGATGACCGTGAACACGATCGGCGCGGTCATGTTCGTCTGCCCCGGCAGCGGATCGACGAAGCCCAGGATGCTGGTGACGATGAGGCCGAGCAGCGATATGATGAAGGCGTGGAGCGCAAACCGGCGGCGCGCCAGCAGCAGCAGCGAACCGACAACCGACCCCCACACGCCCAGCGCCCAGAACACGTGCGCCCACCACGGCATCGCGCGCAAATGGGCGATGATCTGATCGACCGACACGTCGAAGGTCTGCGCCATCGAGGTCAGGTATTCGCGGTTCTCGGTCTGCGTCTGGAGGTAGTCGTAAGCGCCGAACGCGTTCCAGATCAGGCTCAGCACCGCGACGATCCAGAAGGACGTCGGCGTGATCATGCGGCCACCGTTGGGCATCGGCAGGTTCCCCCTTCCCGTTATTTGCGGCGCGGAACCTATCGCGGAGCAAGGGCGCTGGCAATTCGCCGTCCGCGCCCTAGATTGCGGGCTGACGATCATGGCCGACCTCTTCGCAAACGACCCGCCCGCAGCCACCATCCAGCCCCCCGCCGGCGAGGATGCGCCGCTGGCCGACCGGCTGCGCCCGGCGACCCTGGCCGATGTGGTGGGGCAGGATCACCTGACCGGGCCGGAAGGCGCGATCGGGCGCATGGTCGCGGCGGGGCGGCTGACCAGCATGATCCTGTGGGGCCCGCCCGGCACCGGCAAGACAAGCATCGCGCGGCTCTTGGCCGACAGTGTGGGGATGCGCTTTGCCGCGGTAAGCGCGGTGTTCTCCGGCGTCGCGGACCTGAAAAAGGCCTTTGCCGAAGCGGAAGTCGCGCAAAAGGCCGGGCAACGCACGCTGCTCTTCGTGGACGAGATCCACCGTTTCAACCGCGCGCAGCAGGACGGTTTCCTCCCCTTCGTCGAACGCGGCACGGTTACGCTGGTCGGCGCCACGACCGAGAACCCCAGCTTCGCGCTCAACGCCGCGCTGCTGTCGCGCGCGCAAGTGCTGGTGCTCGAACGGCTGGACGAGGCGGCATTGGGTTCGCTGCTCGACCGGGCGGAGGTGCTGGCCGGGCCCCTCCCCCTTGATGCCGATGCGCGCGCCGCGCTGGTCGCCAGCGCCGATGGCGACGGGCGCTTCCTGCTCAACCAGGCCGAGACGCTTTACGCCGCGAAGATCGATACCCCGCTCGACACCGAGGCCTTGCGCAAGTTCCTGCAGCGGCGGCTGGCGGTCTATGACAAGGACCGCGACGGGCATTACAACCTGATCAGCGCGCTGCACAAATCGCTGCGCGGGTCCGATCCGCAGGCGGCGCTCTACTACATGGCGCGGATGCTGACGGCGGGCGAGGAACCGCTCTACGTCCTGCGCCGGCTGGTCCGCTTCGCCAGCGAGGACATCGGCCTCGCCGATCCGCAGGCGCTGGTGCAGTGCCTTGCCGCCAAGGATGCCTACGACTTCCTCGGCAGCCCCGAAGGCGAGCTCGCGATCGTGCAGGCCTGCCTCTATTGCGCCACCGCGCCCAAGTCGAACGCGGCCTACAAGGCGCAGAAGGCGGCATGGTCATCGGCCCGCGAGACCGGCAGCCTTGCCCCGCCGCAGAACATCCTGAACGCGCCGACCAAGCTGATGAAGTCGCTCGGCTACGGCAAGGACTACGCCTACGACCACGATGCCGAGGACGGCTTTTCGGGCGCGAACTACTGGCCCGAGGGGATGACGGCGCAGACCTACTACACCCCCGTCCCGCGCGGGTTCGAGCGGCAGGTGATCGAGCGGATGGAGTGGTGGGACAAGAAGCGCCGCGAACGTCGGTGAGCGGGATGTACGGCGCGGGTGCGCGGTTCGGCACGTTTGTTGCCATCGACTGGTCCGGCGCTGTGGGCGAGCGACACAAGGGCATCGCCGTCGCCATCGCCGACCGGCAGGGCCCGCCCCGGTTGCTGGCGCGCGAAGGCGGCTGGTCGCGCGAGGATGCGCTGGCTTTCCTCGCCAACGATCTTCCGGACGACGCGCTGGTCGGGCTCGATCTCGGCATCTCGTTGCCCTTTGCCGATTGCGGCGCGTTCTTTCCCGGCCTTGCCGACAGCCCCGGCGACGCGCGCACGCTCTGGGCGCTGGTCGACGATGTCTGCGCCGGCGATCCGCACCTGGCGGCGGGCAGCTTCGTCGCGCACCCCTCGTTCAGCCCCTATTTCCGGCGACAAGGCGGGTTGGAAGGTGCGTCGTTCCATGCCCTAGGCGCGGACCATCGGCGTGGGCGCTTCCGGGTGACCGAACGGGCGCAGGAAGCGCTGGGCTGCAAGCCATACTCCAACTTCAATCTCGTCGGCGCGGCACAGGTGGGCAAGTCGAGCCTGACGGGCATGCGCGTGCTGCACCGGCTGGACGGGTGCGTGCCGGTATGGCCGATCGACCCGCTGCCCGCAACCGGCCCGGTCATCGCCGAGATCTACACCGCCATGTCGGCCATCGCCGCCGCGCGAGCCGCCGGGCGCAGCAAGATCCGCGACCGCGCCGATCTCGACGCGGCGCTCGCCGTGCTCGGCTCGCCCCCGGTCGGCGGCAGTGGCGCGATCGACGACCACGCCGCCGACGCGCTGCTCACCGCCGCATGGCTGCGCCGCGCCGCCCATCGGCCCGAATTGTGGACGCCCACCGGCCTCACCCCGCAAATTGCCGCAACCGAGGGCTGGACCTTCGGCGCGCCCTGAGGCAGAGGCAGGCAACGCCCCACGGCGCGCCGGCTTAGCTCAGTTGGTAGAGCACCTGATTTGTAATCAGGGGGCCACGGGTTCGAATCCTGTAGCCGGCACCATCCCCCGCTGCAAATCTCTGACAACGTCCATCCGCAGAGTTGACGCAGCCTGCAGGCCAGCGACAGCGTCTACCGGTTCACGGCCCGGATAACCGGCCAAGTCCTGCGAACGATGCAATTGTTCTGCCGATACTTTATAGAGCAGTTGCGGAGAGTTAGCGGGATAGATCAGATGGCGGAAACAGCCACCATATTGCCGGCCACAAGCACAGCCGTCCCGCGGTTCCGCGGCAAATGGACGCCCCGGAGCGGCCTCGACGAGACGGCCGACTTGTTCGGCGAACATCGGTTCTGCGTCATAACCGCGCTTCCGGGAAGTGGGAAAAGCCGGCTCATGGCGCGGATGCATGCCGAACTGCAGCCATTCCTGCATGTTTGCTGTTGGTTGCGAATGATGCCGCAGATGCGCGGCGACGGCATTGTCGCCCGTTCGATCGCAACCGCCCTCGTCCAGTCGGTTCTGGGCGACAGGTCGGCCACGCAGGCCTTGCTGATGGGTAACGGCGTGCCGCCATCCACGATCATGCTGGCCGCGCTGAACGAGGTCGCGGCATTCGGCGGCTCGGTCGTCATGTTCATCGACGACGTTCATGCCATCGATGCCGAGCCGTCGATCTCGGAATTGCAGGCGCTGTTCGATGCGGCGCCAGACAATCTCAAGATTGTCGTCGGCACGCGGAAAACGACGCGGTTGAAGCTCGCGCGGTTTCGCAACGATGGTCAGCTCCTGGAAATCGGCAATTCCGATCTGGCGGTCACCTTCCGGCATCTGCCCGATATCGTCATGGACGCTGGCATGCAGCGCCCCTCTTTGGCCGAATTGCGTGAGCTTTGGGATCGGACCGGCGGCTGGCTTGCCGGGGTTCGCCTGCTCGCGCGGGGCCAGTTGCGATTGAAGCGCGCGGCTGAGCCGGGACGGGGCTTCATCATCTGCCGGGATCTGTCGGACTATTTCGAGGAGGAGATCTTCGCTGGTCTTTCCGACGAAGCTCGCGGGGGCCTGGATGCCATGCTGACCCCGCGTCTGCTAATCCATGACTTGATGGTCGCGCTGATCGATGACGCCAGCGCGGATCGCCTGATTGCCGAACTGGAGAGCCAGGGCCTTCTGACCCGTCTGGAAGGCAGCGATCCCCTGACCTATCGGGCGGCGCCGTTATTGGTCGAGGTGACCCGCGCCAAATCGCTGCTGTCCGTCGAAGAACAGCGCGCGCTTCACCGGACAGCCAGCACGTGGTTTGCCGCGATGGGCCAATTGACCACGGCGGCCGCCCACGCGGTCGATGCCGGCGAGATCGACCACGCGATCGAACTGATCGAACGCTGCGGCATCGACATGCTTTCTCACGGCGATGTCGCCGAGTTGCAGACGTGGCTGCCCTTGCTCCCGTTCGAGAAGCTTCGCAAAAGCCCGACGGCCCTGCTGGCGGTGGCGTGGGCCCTGTCGCTCCTGTACCGGCTCGACGAGGCTGAGGCGCTGGTCGCCAAGCTGAAGGCCGACCCGGCTTACGATTCCGCCATGAGCTCGCGTTACGATTGCAATCTGTCGGCCCTGCGGGTCATGCAAATGTCCATGCGCGACGATTTCGACGGAGCCGGTCGCGCAGGGCTGGAGTGGCGCGAGCGCTTTCCATCCGATTCCGGCTGGTTCGGCAACGTGGTCGACAATTCGACGGGTTTCAGCCTTGCGCTTGCCGGTGATCCCGATCGCGGCAAGGTCATTCTGGAGCGTGCCTATCTTCCGGACTATTACGCCAGCCAACCTTACGCGGCGATCTACAGCCGATGCATCCTTGGCGTCATCGACCTTCGCGCGGGAAGGATCCGGCATGCGGAAACCAACTTCGCGTGGGCCGTGAAGCGCAGCGAGGCCGACCTGGACCCCAATTCGACCGGGGCGGTCATGGCCGCGGGCCTGCTCGCCGCTGCCAGTTACGAGCGCGGCAGCATCTCGCGAATGGCCGAATTGATGGAAAAATATGCCTGGTCGCTGCACGCGCACCTCTTCACCGACGCGCGCTTGCAGGCTTATCGCGCCGTGGCGCGCGATCAGTCGCAGCGCGGTCATTATCGCGCGGCGATTTCCACGCTCGAGCGGATTCTCGATGCCGGTCCGGCGGTGCGATTGCCGCGCGTCTACGCCGCGGTCCTGAAAGAGAAAATCGCGATAGCTCTTCAGAACAAGGACACGCGAACCGCGGCGACCTATATCCGCCTCCTCGAAGACCAACTCGCCGCGCTGGCATGCGATGATCAGTTGCGACCTTATGTCGAGGCGTCGTTGTGCGGTTCTCAGGCCCATCTCGAAATCGCTCTCGGCGCTCCCGAACAGGCTATTCCGTTGCTCCGCAAGGCGATCCGGCTTGACCTGTCCGCGGGATGGAACATGCGGGCGTTTCATTGGAGCGTGTTGGCCGTGCGGGCACTATGGCGGCAGGGGAAGCAGCGCCGCGCCAAGTTGCTCTTGAACAAACTGATCGAAAAGGCGGTGATTTCCGGCGTCTTCCGCACGATTGTCGACGGTGGGCGCGACGTCGAGGCGGTTCTGCAGGCTCTCTTCGAGCACCAGCCCCAGAGAATGGACCCGCGCAAGCGCAATCTTCTGTTGAGACTTCGCGAAGCTTTCGACCCCAGTCTGGCCGCAGAGGCACCCGCGACAACGCAGGGGCAGGCTGTCCCGATCCTGACCGAGCGGGAAATCGAACTGATACGGTTCGTGCGGGCAGGACTGACCAACCGCCAGATCGCCGACCGCATGAAGGTCAGTGAAAACACGATCAAGTGGCATCTCAAGAACGTGTTCGAGAAGGCCAGTGTCAAACGCCGATCGGAACTGGCCAATGTCATGCTGGCCTGACCGACCTACCCGCCTTGCCACCCCACCCGGCGGGTAGTGTCAACGCCCTTCCCGCCATGTAGGTCGATAGGGCCGAATGCGATTTGCCATGATGCCGGCTGGGAGTGAACGATGACCGAGATGCCCTCTTTTCGGGTAGAGCCGAGTTGGTACTGGACCAGATCGCGCGCCGATGCCGAATGGCAGCACGTCTGGCAAAGGCTGTGGCACATGGGCCCTCGCGAGGAGGAGATCCCGGAAGAAGGCGATGTCTTCGTTCACACGCTCGGGCGGGAAAGCCTGCTTTTCGTGCGCACGTCGACCGGCGATGTGAAGGGATACTTCAACGTGTGCCGTCATCGCGGCAACCGCCTTCTCCTCAACCCTGACGGTCCTGCATATGTCACCCAGTTCCGGTGCGCGTTTCATGGCTGGTGCTTCGATATAGAGGGCAATCTCGCCCATGCGCCCTACGCCGAGCGCTTCGACCCGTCCGTGCTGGCCGACAAGGAGCGTACCGACCTCAAGGCCTTCCGTGTCGAGCGGTTCGCCGGCTGGCTGTGGTTCACGCTGGATGACGCGGCGCCGCCGCTGCGCGAATACCTCGGCCCGCTGGCCGACAGGCTCGACGCCTATCGCATGGAAAAGGCCTCGATCATCGACTACAAGACGTTCGAGTTCGCCGCGAACTGGAAGACGGTCTTCGACGCGTTCAACGAAAGCTATCATTTCCAGACGCTGCATTCCGACATCCTGAGCTGGGGCAACGAGGATGCGCCGATCACGCTGCTCGGCATTCACAGCTACATGGTCAACGAATACGGTCGGCCCTCGAAGATGTATCCCGACCAGGAGACGGTCAATCCGTCGCTGCAGGTTCTTCTGGAGGCCAACGGCATCGACCCCGCGACCTTTACCGGCAAGGCCGGCGACGTCAGGCGCGCGGTGCAGCAGGCGAAGCGGGCGCGGCAGGCGGCGGGCGAGGACACCTTTCCCTATGCGAGCCTGAGCGACAGCCAGCTCAGCGATGCCTATCATTACATGCTGTTCCCCAGCACGCACTTCAACCTGTTCCCGGAATTCTACGTGGTGCTGCGGTATCGCCCGCATCCGAGCGGCGATCCCGAGAAGATGTTCTTCGACTTCATCATGTGCGCCCCGCTGGCGAAGGGTGAGAGCGTCCCGCCGTACGAGCATCGCGTGGTGCGCGGCGGCAGCGAGAAAGTGGCCGACGTGCTCGAATGGGGCGTGCGCAACCATCCGATCGTCAACCAGGTGCTCGACGAGGATGTCGGCTTGGTCGAACACGTCCAGAAGGGCCAGCGATCGCAGAGCTTCGAGGAGGGTATATTTAGCGAGGACGAGCGCCGGATCGAACACTTCCACCGCAATATCGACGCATTGATCCGGGGCTGTTCGGTGCGCGACCTGATGGAGAGCAACCCCGTCGAGCCCAATGCGCACAATGGCGAGTGACGCGACCGGCCCGATCCGGGTCCACCTGGTCGTCGGGGCGCCGACGCACGACACCAACTTTGTCAGGCTGCAGCTGCTGCAGGCCCTGCACAGGGATGAACGGATCTGGGTGACCATCGGTGACGATTTTTCTGACATCGACACGATCGCCGCGGCCGATGCCCTCGTCGTCTATACTTGCAACGTGTCGCCCGCCGACGCGCAACTCGATGCGCTCGATGCCATGGTGGAGCGCGGTGGCCGCATCTTTGCCATGCACGCGACGAATGCCCTCATCCGCTTCACCGACGGCCCTCCCATCGTTGCGCAGGGGATCGGGATCCCGGGCCAGGTGGATACGACCGACACCAACCCGCGTTTCACCCGTTTGCTGGGCAGCCGGTTCCTCGCCCATTTGCTGTTACAGCCGATGACGGTGCAGGCGGTGTCCGACAATCCGCTGGTTGCCGGGATCGCGCCGTTCGAGGTGACCGCGCCGACCGCCGTGACCATGTTCGGCGTGGGCCATCAGACGCTGGACGAGTTCGAGATCGGATGCCTTGTCCACGTCGACCGCGGCGCGCCCATCCCGCGCCTCTACCACACGCGCCGCGATATCGGCCTGCCCGCCGATGCGCGCGACCATCTGCGCCATCGAAAGGCGACCGGTCACGAAGCGCAGCAGCGTTCCCCAGCCTAACTGCGAGGCCATGCGCAGGGGGCGCTTGCGATTGGCCTCGACCGCGCTCCACAAGTCTATGGCGCGGGCGGCCGCATCGGTCTGCAGCAGGAACAGGTTGCAGCCTGACCATTGTCCGTCGGCCAGCTTCATCCATGTTCGCTGGGTGCCTGGCACGTCGCGCTCCACCACCTGCCGCCGGGCGAGCAGGATGGCGACGTCCGCATCGGCGGGCGTGTCGGCCACGAAATCGCGCACCCACGTCGCCTGCAACAGCGCATGATCGGCGGTCGTCACCAGAAGCGGTGCACCGCAGGCCTGAAGAACCTCGCCGACACTCGCGCTCGG
>CAYRLC010000030.1:0-23566 GCA_964424995.1 uncultured Croceicoccus sp. | reverse complement strand
CGGCCCGACATCGTGGGTGAGGATGCGGCCCGCAACCTCGTCACGCTGCAGGATTCGCTGCCGCCGGTGGCATTCAGCGAAATCGCCCATGCCATCGAATCGAGTTTCGAGCGGCCCCTGACCGACCTTTACGCCAGCATCGAGGAGATGCCGGTCGGCGCCGCCTCGATCGCGCAAGTCCACCGCGCGGTGACAACCGACGGGCGCACCGTCGCGGTCAAGGTGCTGCGCCCCGGCATCCGCGAGCAGTTCGGGCAGGATATCGAGACGTACGAGTGGGCGGTCGCGCATCTCGAAGGGCTGGGCGGAGAGGCGAAACGGCTGCAGCCGCGCCAGATCATCGCCAATTTCAAGCGCTGGACCTTGCGCGAACTCGACCTGCGGCGCGAGGCGGCCTCCGCCTCCGAACTGGCCGAGGCGATGCATGCCGTGCCCGGCTATTGCATCCCGACCGTCGACTGGGATCGCACCAACGGCCGGGTGATGACCATCGAATGGGTCGACGGCATCAAGATCGCCGACCGTGCGGCGCTGGTCGCGGCGGGGCATGACCTGCGTTCCATTGCGCAGCGGCTGGTGCTGGCCTTCCTGCGCCAGGCGATCAGCGCGGGATTCTTCCACGCCGACATGCATCAGGGGAACCTGTTCGTGCGCGCCAACGGCGATATCGTCGCCATCGATTTCGGCATCATGGGCCGCATCGACCGCCGCGCCCGCGTCTGGCTGGCCGAGATCCTCTACGGCCTCACCACCGGCAATTATCGCCGCGTTGCCGAAATCCATTTCGAGGCGCAATACGTGCCCGCCCACCACAACATCGACGAATTCGCGACCGCCCTGCGCGCCGTCGGCGAACCGATGCGCGGCAAGCCGGTGAGCGAGCTTTCGGTGGGCCAGATGCTCGACGGGCTGTTTGCCATCACGCGCGACTTCGACATGCAGACCCAGCCGCACCTGCTGCTGCTGCAAAAGACGATGGTGATGGTGGAGGGGATCGCGACGCAGCTCGACCCCACGATCAACCTGTGGGACACCGCTGCACCGTTCGTGAAGGAGTGGATCCGCGACGAACTGGGGCCGGAGGCGGCCATCGCCGACAAGATCCGCACCGATACCGAGACCCTGCTGCGCATCCCCGACCTCGTCCGCCGGATCGAGGAGCGCTACCCGCCACGCGGCGGCGCACCCGATCCGCAGCCGCTGCCCGATATCGAACTGATCTGGGAGCGCCGCGACCGGAAGGGCGAACCGTTCCTGCCCTATCTCCTGTCGGCCTTCCTAGGCGCGGGCGCGATCTACGGCGCATTGCTGCTGGGCTGGCTGGGCTAGCCAGCCTTGGCGGGGGGACGGGCAGAACGGCGCACCTTTCGCGGGCTGACCCCGATGGGGGCGGGGCTGGTTCTCGTGCTCCTGCTGCTCCTCTCGATCGCCGCGGCGTTGGCGGTGCCCTCGCCCGTCGCGCCGCCCGATCCGCAGGTTCCGCCGGGTTCCGCCGCATCTCCCGCACAGGCCGAGGAGCAAGGCGATATCGCCCTTTATCGCCGGGTCGCCGCGCGGGTGGCTGCGGGCGATAACTACTACACCGCCGCCACACAGGAAAACCGCTCGCACGACTATCCGACGCGGCCCTTCGTCACCATCCGCCTGCCGACCCTGGCCTGGCTGACCGCCTGGCTGGGCGAGGGCGGTTTGCGGATCGCGCTGGTCGCCCTGCTCGCCGCCAATGCCTTTGCCTTGCCCCGGGCGCTGGCGAAAGGGCGTACGGCGCTGGGCATGGTCGCGGCGGTGCTGGCGGGCGGGCTGGCGGTGCTGGTGCCCGATGCGAAATACATGCACGAGGTATGGGCCGGGCTGCTGCTGACGCTGTCATTCGCGCTATGGCGGCCCGGGCGGTGGTGGCCCGCGCTGGTGCCCGCGGCGCTTGCGCTTGCGCTGCGCGAGACGGCCTTGCCCTTCGTCCTGCTCTGGGCTGCCTTCGCCGCGCTGTCGCGGCGCTGGGGCGAACTGGCGGCGCTGAGCGCATTGATCGCGGTATTTGCCGTCGGTCTCGCGTTTCACGCGGGCGCGGTCGAAGCGGCATTGCTGCCGGGGGACCGGGCGAGCCAGGGCTGGGCGGGGATGCTGGGACCCGCGCCGTTCCTGCAGGGCGTGCAGATGCTGACGCCGCTGGTCGTGCTGCCGGCGTGGATCGCCGGGCCGGTCGCGGTGCTCGGCCTGTTCGGCTTCGTGGCGGCGGGCGGCAGGCAGGGGCTGTTCGCCTCGATCTGGCTGATCGGCCTCGTCGCGATGCTGGCGATCTTCGCGCGGGGCGACAACTGGTACTGGGCCGCGCTGGGGCTGCCGTTGCTGTTTGCCGGGCTGGCGTTGGCGCCGCGCGGGATCGGCGATCTCATCGCGGGCTTGCGGGGCGCGCGGCTTGCGGGCAGGGATGGCCACCATGGCTGATCGACCCAAGCGCATTCTCCTGATCATCGGTGGCGGCATCGCGGCCTACAAGTCTTGTGAGCTGGTCCGCCTGATCCGCAAGGGCGGGGGCGAGGTGACCTGTGTGCTCACCGAAGGCGGCGCGAAGTTCGTGACCCCGATGACGCTGGCGGCGCTGAGCGAAAATCCGGTTCACACCACGCTATGGGACCTCAAGAACGAGGCCGAGATGGGCCATATCCAGCTGAGCCGGGAGGCCGATCTGGTGGTCGTCTGCCCGGCGACGGCGGACCTGATGGCCAGGATGGCGGCGGGCGTGGCCGACGACCTCGCCACCACGCTGCTGCTCGCCACTGACAAGCCGGTCCTCGCGGTGCCCGCGATGAATGTGCGGATGTGGGAACACGCCGCCACGCGCCGCAACGTCGCGCGCCTCCGCGAGGATGGCGTGACGGTGATGGAGCCTGACGAGGGTCCGATGGCCTGCGGCGAATACGGCCCCGGACGTCTGCCCGAACCCGAAGCGGTCTGGGCCGCCATCGAACGCTTCGGCAGCGCCGATCCACTGACCGGCCAGCCCGACTTCGCCGACGACAGCCACCGCCGGCTGTTCGGCAGGCATGTGCTGGTCACGGCAGGTCCGACGCACGAGCCGATCGATCCGGTGCGCTACATCGCCAACCGGTCGAGCGGGAAACAAGGCTTCGCCATTGCCGCCGCCGCGGCCGAAGCGGGCGCGCGGGTCACGCTGGTGGCAGGGCCGGTGCATCTGGAAACACCGCCGGGGGTGGACCGGGTCGATGTCGAATCCGCGCGCGAGATGCTCGCCGCCGTGGAGGGTGCGCTGCCGGCCGATGTGGCGGTCATGGTGGCCGCCGTCGCCGACTGGCGCGCTGCCGATGCGGCCGGGCAGAAGATCAAGAAGGACGGATCGGGCACCGCGCCGCCGCTGGCGCTGGCCGAAAATCCCGACATCCTCGCGACCCTGGCCCATTCGCCGCAGCGGCCCGGCCTTCTGGTCGGCTTCGCGGCGGAAACCGAAAACGTGGTCGACCATGCCGCCGCCAAGCGGCTGCGCAAGGGGGCCGACTGGATCGTCGCCAACGACGTATCGGGCGACGTCATGGGCGGCGATGCCAATACCGTTCACATCGTAACCGCCGCGGGCGTCGAATCGTGGGCGGCAAAGCCCAAGACCGACGTCGCCCGTGCGCTGATCGACAGGATTGCCGATGAAATCGCATGAACCCGTCCCCGTTCCGGTCAAGCGGCTGGAGGGCAACGACGACCTGCCGCTGCCCGCCTATGCCACCGACGGGGCGGCGGGGATGGACGTGGTTTCGGCCGAGGAGCGCGTGCTGCATCCGGGTGAGCGGGCGGCGGTATCGACCGGCATCGCGATGGCCATACCCGATGGCTACGAACTGCAGATTCGCCCGCGATCGGGCCTCGCGCTCAAGCACGGGATCAGCGTGCCCAACACGCCGGGCACCATCGATTCGGACTATCGCGGCGAGCTGAAGGTGATCCTCATCAACCTCGGCAACGAGCCCTACAAGCTGCGCCGCGGCGACCGCATCGCGCAGGCGGTGCTGAGCCCCGTAGTGCGGGCCAGCTGGCTGGAGGTGCACGAACTGGACGAAACCATGCGCGGCGAAGGCGGTTTCGGCAGCACCGGGTTTGGTGCGGCCACGGTCGAGCCGATCAGGAAAGACTGAAAAAGAGCCCGGTCGCCCCTCAGGAAATTCTTGTCGCGGCCTCTCGATCGGAGGCGTTCATGCGACCGGACAGTGAGAGACAGGCGAATTGGCACGCCTGTCTCGGGGGAACTGGTGAACTGATCGATAGGGCCGGGCCAGCTTTCGAGCCGCCCGGCCCATCGTTGATCAGTTGATCTGCTTGACCGTCTTCTTGCTGCCGTTTTCCTCCGGCGCGATCGAGATGCGCACCGTCTTGCCCGATTGCCCCGGGAAATCCGTGAACATCGCGTCGACAAGGTTCGGCACCAGGTACTGCAGGCGGTTCGAACGCGACACCGCTTCGGCCTTGCCTTCGAACAGGCGGGCACCGTCGGCGCGGCGGTCGATCTTCATGTCGATGCCGCTGGTGTAGACGGTGTAGCTGCGCACGTCAGGACCATGGTCGAAGAACGGGTCGTACCAGCCGTAACCCCACGCCGAGTGGCGGTAGTAGGGGCGGTAGTAGCCGTAAGGCCCGAAACCGTACCACGGCGAATAGAACGGATCGCGAGCGAAGCCGGTCGAGACCACCTTCTCGCGGCCCGCGTCGACACCGTAGTCGAAGCGCACCAGAAGGTCGGCATTCTCGGGCGAAGCGGCCTGCGTGTAGCCGAGCTTCGCCATCTCCGCGCCGACGAAGCTGGCATATTGCGAGAACTCGAGCCCGCCGGACAGCGCCGGATCGTCGGCCACGACCGCGAAGGTCTGACCGGCCGGAGCCGGCATCTGGGTCTGGAACCGCGACACGTCCGCGTTGAACGGCGTGGCGCACGCGGCAAGCCCGGCCAGCAGGAGAGGAGCGGCACCCAGCTTCAGCGCGCGCATGGCGTTGAACTTCATTTCAAACCCTCCAAAACTTCCGTTGCCCGAGCGTGAACCAAATTTCCCCTTTGATCGTACGCGAGTCGTACGGGGCAACGCGAATAATGCACGCTTTATGGACATCGTGCCATGAACCGGATTTGAATATTCCGATTAACAAATGTGCAAATGGCACGGTCTTTGAATGGTTTGCCGCATCGCCTGCGAAGAGGCAATGCGGCAAAATGTATCAGCGTAGCAGGCCCAGCGCCTTGTACGTCGCGGCCAGCGTATCGCCCGCCGCATCGCGTGCCTTTGCGGCCCCGGTGGCGAGGATCCGGTCCAGTTCGGGCACGTCCTGCCGCAGTTCGACGAAGCGTTCGCTGATCGGGCGCAGCGTTTCGACCAGCACTTCGCCCAGCGCCGGCTTGAAGCTGCCGAAACCCTGCCCGCCATGCTGCGCCAGCACGTCGGCGACCGACTGACCGGTGAGGGCACCGAAGATCGCGACGAGGTTCTTGGCCTCGGCCCGACCTTCCAGCCCCGCCGCTTCGGACGGCAGCGGTTCGGGATCGGTCTTGGCCTTCTTGACCTTTTTCATCACCTCGTCCGAGCTGTCGGACAGATTGATGCGGCTCATGTCCGACGGGTCGGACTTGCTCATCTTGGCGGTGCCGTCGCGCAGGCTCATGATGCGGGCGGCTTCGGGCGGGATGAACGGTTCGGGCAGGGTGAAGACGGGCGCATCCTCGGTGCAGAAATCGTTGTTGAACTTCTGCGCGATGTCGCGCGCCAGTTCGAGGTGCTGCTTCTGGTCGTCGCCCACCGGCACGTGCGTCGCCTGGTAGAGCAGCACGTCGGCGGCCTGCAGCACCGGGTAGGTGAACAGTGCGACGCTGGCCCCTTCGCGGTTCTTGCCCGACTTGTCCTTGAACTGGGTCATCCGGTTCAGCCAGCCCATGCGGGCGGTGCCGTTGAGCAGCCACTGCAGCTCGGCATGGGCAGGAACTTGCGCCTGATTGAACAGCACCGAACGCGCCGGATCGACACCGCAGGCTAGGAGCGCAGCGGCCATCTCGCGCGTGTTGGCGGTCAGCTCCGCCGGATCGTGCGGCATCGAGATCGCGTGCAGGTCGGCCAGGAAGAAGAAGCACTGCCCGCCGGTCTCGCTCACCTCGTCCTGCATGCGCACCCAGTTGCGAATCGCGCCCAGATAGTTGCCGAGGTGGAGATTGCCGGTGGGCTGGATGCCCGAGACGATAAGCATGAACGTGTCCCGTGTGTTCGAAAAAAGGAGCGGCCCTATTCGGACAGGTTGACCGGCGCGGGCGGGCGCTTGCGCCGTAGCTGGGCGATCAGCTCCTTGTCGATAGCGCCGACGATCCACGCCGTGCCGAAGAACACGACCATCCCCGCCAGCACCAGCGCCGACAACGACCAGATCCGCTCGACGACATTGCCGCCGTAGCGATCGGCCATGACCGGCATCAGCAGCCAGAGCACCGCGCCCATCGCGGCGGTGGCGACAAGCTGTCGCGCGATCCTGCCGCCGAGCTTCGCGGTGAAGTGGAACCAGCCGCGCAGTTGCAGGATGGTGTAGAGCGTCACGACATTCAGCGTCGCGGTAAAGGCCGTGGCCGCCGCGAGCCCAACGATGCCGTAGCGCGGCACAACGTAGAAATTGATCGCGATGTTGATGCCCAGCACCGCGGCAGCGACCCAGACTGGGGTGCGCGTATCCTCGCGGCTGAAGAAGGCGGGCTGGAACACCTTGACCAGCACGTAGGACGGCAATCCCGCGACCAGCGCGACGACGATCTCGCCCATCAGCAGCCCGTCGGCGGGCGTCATCTTGCCGCCGACGAAGAACGCGGTGGTGAAGGCCGGGGCACAGATCGCCAGCGCGACCGCGGCGGGCAGGGTGAGGAGCGTCCCCATCTCCACCGCGTTTGCCTGCAGGCGCTGCGCCTCTCGCATGTCGCCGGTCTGGATATGGCGGGCCAGCATCGGCAGGATGGCCGTGCCGAGCGCGATGCCGACGATGCCCAACGGCATCTGGTTGAGGCGGTCGGCGAGCTTCAGCAGCGTCAGCGACCCCTGCGGCAGCGAGGTGGCAAAGAACGTGTCGACGAACTGGCTGATCTGGTAGACCCCCGCGCCGAACGTGGCAGGCAGGATCAGCATGCCCAGCCGCCTGATTTCCGGCGTGAAGCGCGGTGTGGTGATGCGCAGCCGCACCCCTTCACGCCGCGTCGCCCACCACATGTAGGCAAGCTGGACGAGGCCCGCGATCGGGACCGAGATGGCGAGCGCGGTGGCAATCTCGGCATCGCTGCCGCCGTGGTGGCCGATCCAGTATCCGGCGCCCAGCCCGGCGATCAGGGTCAGGTTCAGCAGGACCGGCACGAAGGCTCCGGGCGCGAACCGGGAACGGGCATTGAGCAGGCCCGACAGCATCGCCACCAGGCTGACGAGGCCGAGATAGGGGAAGGTGATGCGGCTCATCATCACCGACAGCTCGAACTTGCCGGGCACGTCCTGATATTCGCGCGCCAGCAGCCAGACGATGCCGGGCATCGCGATCATCGCGATCGCCGAAAAGCCCAGCAGCACCCAGACGAAGATCGACAGCACATCCTGCGCGAAATGGTTCGCCCCGTCCTCTCCCGCCTCGCCGTCGTGCAGCTTGCGCGAATACATCGGCACGAAGGCGACCGAGAACGCCCCTTCGGCGAAAAGCCGCCGGAAGGTGTTGGGCAGGATGAAGGCGAGCTGGAACGCGTCTGCCGCCAGCCCCGCGCCGAGGACGCGGGCCAGCAGCATGTCGCGGGCGAACCCGAAGACCCGGCTGAGCGCGGTGAGCCCGCCGATCGTGCCGACGTTGCGGACAAGGCTCATGCCGCCCTCACGCGCGGGAGGTGTGCCACCGCCAGCCTTCGCCTTGCCGCCGGGTTCGTCGAATCAGGCTTCGCCGGCGGTCGGGAAGGGCGATTCGCCTTCGGCCTGCCGCTGGGCGAGCTGCTGGAAATAGAGACCCTGGAAATCGATGGGGTCGAGCAGCATCGGCGCGAAGCCTGCATCTCGCACGGCATCGGCGACGATGCGGCGGGCGAAGGGGAACAGGATGCGCGGCGCTTCGGCATAGAGGAACATGTGGGCCTGATCCTCGGCCACGTTGCGCATGCCGATCAGGCCGCAATAGGTCAGGTCGACGATGTAGACGGTGGTGCCCTCGACCCGGTTCTGCACCGTGATCTTCAGCGCGACTTCGTGCACTTCGCCGTCGATCTGCGCGGCGTTGATGTTGAACTGCACGTCGATATCGGGCTGGCCGGTCAGCTGGTAGCTGCGCGGGGCGTTCGGGTTTTCGACCGACAGGTCCTTGATATACTGCGATATCAGGCCGATCGCCGGCTGCGTGTCGGCGCCGTTCGGCCGCAAGGGTTCGTCGTTGCCCAGATCGGTGATGATGTTGCCTTCGTCGGCCATGTCAGTCTTTCGCACAGAATGTGTCGGTTGCCATGCTTGTCCGTCGCATGTCCTGCACCGACCGGCGGGCGGGGGCGACGAATGAAGTGCGCGACTAGCACCGCGCCGCGTACCCGGCAACCGGCCTGTGGAGCGGCGTCTCGAGTGGATTGGGGAAGGGCGACCGCGTGCCTCGGCAGAGCATGGCAAAGGTGTTGCCGCGATATCGCATCGCGCGGCGGATGGCGGGAAACAGCGGGCGACTGGATGGTTGTCGAATTGTGTTTCCTTCCTATTTGGGACACATTCACATTTGTTCGCCATACTGGCGTCACACGAACTCAGCGGGACAGGTCCCAGTGATAGTCGAAATCGTCATTCTCGCCATGATCGCCGCCTTCCTGGGCCTGCGCCTCTATTCGGTGCTGGGACGCCGGGCCGAACATGACGAGGAAGCGCTGATGGGCCATCTGCCCCGCGCGACCGAACCGCGCCAGCCCAATTCCGGGCAGGCCGCCGATGGCTCCCCCGCCCGCGTGACCGATGCGGGTGCCGCGCTCGATCGCGCGCTGGCCGGTGTGCCGATGGCGGCGCAGCGCTCGGTGCGCGAGATTGCTGCCGCCGATCGCCGCTTCACGCCGCTCGCCTTCATCGACGGCGCCAAGGCCGCCTATGGCATGATCCTCGAGGCTTTCTGGAAGGGCGACAAGGAAACGCTCAACCAGCTTTGCGACGACGATGTCTACGCCAGCTTCGCCGCCGCCATCGACGCGCGCGAGGCTGCGGGCGAAGTGGTCGAGAACCGCCTTATCCGCATCAACGCCGCGGAAATCGTCTCCGCCGATTACGATTCGCCGATGGCGCGCATTACCGTGCGCTTCGCCGCCGACATCGCGGCGCTGACCAAGGACAGCGCGGGCAACATGATAGCCGGTTCGCTTGACGACGCGATCGAGAGCCACGATGTCTGGACCTTCAGCCGAAAGGTTACCGCGATGCGTCCCGACTGGCTGCTCGACGAAACCGACGAGGGCTGATTTTCGCGTGACTTCGACGGGTATGCGCCGGCTTGCGGTCGCTTTCGGCGCGCTCTTGCTCGCATCGTGCGCGGCGATTCCCGACAGTACGCCGCCGGTCGAGACACCCGCCCCTGCGCCCGTCCCGACACCCGCACCATCGCCGACGCCGGCGCCCGCACCCGTTCCTGCCAATGCGGTGAGCGCCGGACTGCTCGCCGGGCCGGACATGCCCATGCTGTTCGGCGATCCGGCAGTGCGCGCCAATGCGGAGATCGCGAGGCGATCCTTCGTCGAATCCTGCCCGCGCCTGCTCTCGCGCACCGACCAGAGCGGGATCGCTGCCGATTGGCGCGCGGCCTGCGCCGCTGCACCGAACTTCGCGGGCAACGCGGTACCGTTCTTCCTGCAATATTTCGAAGCCGCGCAAGTCGCCGACGGGTCCGCCTTCCTGACCGGCTATTACGAGCCGCAGATCGCGGGCGTAAGGCAGCGGCGCGCCGGCTACGACGTGCCGGTCTATGGCATACCGGGCGATCTGGTCCGCGATCCGAACTGGACCGGTGACGGCCGCGCCCCGCTGGGCAAGGTCACGCCGCAGGGCTTCGTCCCTTACGACGAGCGGGCGGAGATCGCCGCCGGGTCCCTGGCCCCCACCGGCGAACCACGGGTGTGGCAGGACGGGGTGACCTATCCGCCGCCGGCAGCCGACGGTCGCGCGCCGGTGATCGGCTGGGCGAAGGACGCGATCGATTTCTTCTTCCTGCAGATCCAGGGATCGGGCCAGCTGATCGGTCCCGACGGGCAGGTGCTGCGCATCGGTTACGCCGGGCAGAACGGCCGCGAATACGTAGCCATCGGGCGCGTGCTGCGCGATCGCGGCGTATTCCAGCCGGGCGAGGCGACGATGGCGAAGATCGTCGAATGGCTGCGCACCCACCCGGTCGAGGCCGATGAGGTGATGAACCAGAACAAGTCGTGGGTCTTCTTCAAGGAACTGACCGGCGACGGACCGCTCGGCGCGCTGGGCGTTCCGGTGCGCCCGCGCGCAAGCGTGGCGGCAGACCCCGCTTACGTGCCGCTTGGCGCGCCGGTCTGGATCGATGCGGTGCGCAGCGAGGCGGACGGCGTCTGGATCGCGCAGGACACCGGGGGCGCGATCAAGGGTGCGAACCGTTTCGATACGTTCTGGGGCGCAGGGCCGGAAGCGGCGACGATCGCCGGTGGCATGAGCAGCGACGCCCGCGCCTACCTCCTTCTGCCCAAGGGAACGCTCGCGCGCATCAAGGCGCGATGAAGCCGCCGCGCATTCGCACGCCCGAAGGTCTGAGCGAGGACGAGGCCGCGCTCTGGGCCAAGGTGGCCAGCACGGTCACACCTTTCAGGGATCGCGTGACCCGTCCGGTGGCGCCGCCGCGCAAGGTGGTGGCCGTGCCGGAATCTGTTGCACCGCCCAAGCCCAGGGGCCGGGTGCCCGCTCCGCGCATCGTGCCCGCGCCGAAACCCGCGCCGGTCCCAGCGCAGGGTCTCGATTCGCATTGGGACCGGCGGCTGGGTGCGCGGGCGCTTCAGCCCGATTTCACGCTCGACCTGCATGGTCACAATCTCGATCAGGCGCATCGCCGGCTGGACATGGGGCTGATGCAGGCCAAGGCGCTGGGCGCGCGGGTCGTGTTGCTGGTCACCGGCAGGCCGCGTCCGACCGAGGCGGCCGATCGGGGCGAGCGTCGCGGCGCAATCCGGGCCAAAGTGCTCGACTGGCTGGCGGCAGGGCCGCACGGCGCCGACATAGCGGCGGTGCGCCATGCCCAGCGGCGGCACGGCGGAGACGGTGCGCTCTACCTCGTGCTCAGGCGCGGTCGCGAGGGGTAGCGAGCATTCGGCCAATGCCGATGAAGGCCGCGCCGACGACGAGGAACGCCAGTGTCAGGCCCATCACGTTCAGCACCAGGGTTGCGGGGCCGATCTCCGGCAAATCGATGAAGGGGTAGGGATAGATGCCCGAAACCCCGCCCCGGACGAGCGCGACCGCGCAATAGACGATCGGCCAAGGCAGCACCCAGACCAAATCGCGCCACGGCAAACCACGCTTCGCGAAGAGCAGCCACCAAAGGGCCGTCAGCGCCGGTATGGCCGTGTGGAAACCGAAATCGGTCACCGCGTCGAGCCCGGTGAACGTCTGAAGCTGCGCCAGCACCGTGTGATAGACCAAGGCGACGATCGTGATCGCCGTCACCAGCGCCAGCTTCACGCGCCGGTCCGCGTGCCACCCCGCCGCGATGCGGACCATGACGACGGTCACGGCCGCGTTGGTGAGGATGGTGAAGAACCGCGACAGCACGACCAGCGCCGCGAGCAGACCGCCGCTCTTTCCGGTGCTGAGCACGATCTGCAACGCAAAGGTCGCCGTGCCGATGAGGGCGATCGATCCTGCGACAATGCGGCGGGCCGGGAGGGTGCTCTCCATCCGCCGGTGTTAGCGCAAGCACGCCGGACGCGAAACGGGCGGCAGCGGTTTCCCGATGCCGCCCGCAATTGGTTGCCGCCTGGCCGAGGCCTCAGGCGACCTTAGCCTCGTGCGTCGCAGCGCCTTGCGCGATCTCCTCGACCGGCTCGTTGCGGATCAGGTAGTCGAACGCCGACAGCGCCGCCTTCGATCCTTCGCCCATGGCGATGACGATCTGCTTGTAAGGCACGACCGTCGCGTCGCCCGCGGCGAACACACCCGGCAGGTTGGTCGCGCCGCGCTCGTCGATCACGATCTCGCCGTGCTTCGACAGTTCAAGGCCGGTGTCCTTCAGCCATTCGGTGTTGGGGACAAGGCCGATCTGGACGAACACGCCCTCCAGTTCGACGGTCTTCTCTTCGCCGCTGGCGCGGTCCTTCCACATGAGGCCGTTCACCTTGTCACCGTCGCCGGTGATCGCGGTGGTCTGCGCATGGGTCAGGATACGGACATTCGCGAAGGAACGCAGCTTGTCCTGCAGGACCTGGTCCGCACGAAGCTGGCTGTCGAACTCGATCAGGGTGACGTGGCCGACGATGTTGGCAAGGTCGATGGCCGCCTCGACACCCGAGTTGCCGCCGCCGATCACCGCGACGCGCTTGCCCTTGAACAGCGGGCCGTCGCAGTGCGGGCAATAGGCCACGCCCCTGGTCTGGTACTCCGCCTCTCCGGGCACGCCCAGCGAACGCCAGCGCGCGCCGGTGGCAAGGATCAGGCTGCGCGCCTTCACCGTCGCGCCATTGTCGAGCTCCACCGTGTGATAACCGCCAGGCTGCGTCGCAGGGGTCAGCTTCGCGGCGCGAACGGGCTTCAGCACGTCGATCGCGTAGTCGGCGATGTGCGCTTCGAGCTGCGCGGCGAGCTTGGGGCCTTCGGTATAGGTCGTCGCGATGAAGTTCTCGATCCCCATGGTGTCGAGCACCTGCCCGCCGATACGATCGGCTGCGATGCCCGTGCGGAAGCCCTTGCGCGCGAGATAGATCGAGGCCGATACCCCGGCGGGGCCGCCGCCGACGACGAGCGCCTCGAACGGGTCCATCGCGCCCATCTCGGCCGCCGCGCGCGCCGAAGCGCCGCTGTCGACCTTGGCGAGGATATCCTCCAGCCCCATGCGGCCGCTGGCCCACATCGCGCCGTCCTTGAACACGGCGGGCACAGCCATGACGCCGCGGCCCTCGACCTCGCTTTGGAACGCGCCGCCTTCGATCAGGGTGGCGGAAACGCCCTTGTTGAACAGGCTCATCAGGGTGAGCGCCTGCACCACGTCGGGGCAGTTGTGGCAGGAGAGCGAGAAGTACATCTCGAACTCGTGCCGGCCCGACAGTTCGCGGACCTGCTGGACGAGCTTCTCGTCGACCTTGGGCGGATGGCCGCCGGCCCAGAGCAGGGCGAGGACGAGCGAGGTGAATTCATGGCCCAGCGGCACGCCCGCGAAAGTGACGGCGACATCGTGGTCGCCGGCGCGGCGGATGACGAAACTGGGCTTGCGGGCATTGTCGCCATCGAAGGTCGCGGTCACCTTGTCCGACAGGCCGGCAATGGTGGTCAGCAGTTCGCGGGTCTCGACCGACTTTGCTCCGTCACCCAGCGAGGCGACGAGCTCGATCGGCTCGCGCAGCATGCCGAGATACTGCTGCAGCTGCTGCTTCAGGTTGGCGTCGAGCATCGGGAAATCTCCGGATTCAAAAGACAAGGCGGCCCGGGGCGCGGGACTGCACCCCGGGCCGCAAAGTGTCGGTTCCTCCCAAGCGAGAGGGCCGTGGATTTAGATCTTGCCGACGAGGTCCAGCGACGGGGCGAGGGTGTCCGAACCTTCTTCCCACTTCGCCGGGCAGACCTGGCCGGGGTTGTTGCGCACGTACTGGGCGGCGCGGATCTTGCGGACCAGTTCGTTGGCGTTGCGGCCCACGCCTTCGCAGGTGATTTCCATGATCTGGATCACGCCATCGGGATCCACGACGAAGGTCGCGCGGTCGGCAAGGCCCGAATCCTCACGCAGCACGCCGAAGTTCTTCGACAGGGTGTGCAGCTGGTCGCCCAGGAACGCGTACTTGATCTTGTTGATCTTTTCCGAGGTGTCGTGCCAGGCCTTGTGGCTGAAGTGGGTGTCGGTCGACACGCCGAACACTTCGACGCCCATCTGCTGCAGCGTGGCGTAATGCTCACCCAGGTCTTCCAGTTCGGTCGGGCAGACGAAAGTGAAGTCGGCGGGGTAGAAGAAGAACACGGCCCACTTGCCGGCGATGTCGGCTTCGGTGACGTCGAAGAAATCCTTGCCGGTCTGAAACGCGGTCGCCTTGAACGGCGTGATCTTGCTGCCGATGATACCCATGTCTTTTAAGCTCCTCGAGAGGGTGAATGTCTTGGTGAGGCCGAGATAGGGTGCGGCGCAGCAAAGACAAACGACAAAACCCGAACGAGATGATCGATTTAATCAATCAAGCCGGAATGATCGATTTTTGCGATGAATCAACGCAGTGCGTCCCGCGTTCTGCGCAGGGTCGATGATTTACCTGAAAAAGAGGCTTACCCGCCTGCGCCGGTTTGTGCGCGGTGCAGCATGAAATGGTCGGCCAGAACCAACGCCATCATCGCTTCCACCACCGGCACGCCGCGGATGCCGACGCAGGGGTCGTGGCGTCCCTTGGTGATGATCTCGCCCGCCTCGCCATCTCGGGTGACGGTGGGCACGGGGATCAGGATCGAACTGGTCGGCTTGAATGCCACGCGCACCCGAACGGGCTGACCGGTGGAGATGCCGCCGGCAATTCCGCCCGCATGATTCGCCTCGAAAACCGGACCGGATTGCGGACCATCGGGGCCGGGGCGCATCGGGTCGGCATTCTGCTCGCCACGAAGGGCAGCGGCGGCGAAACCGTCGCCGATTTCCACGCCCTTCACCGCGTTGATGCCCATCATGCCCGCGGCCAGATCGGCGTCGAGCTTGGCATAGAGCGGCGCACCCCATCCGGCCGGAACGCCTGTCGCCTCGCAGGTCACGACCGCGCCCAATGAAGACCCGTCCTTGCGCGCACCGTCGACCAGCGCCTCCCACCGGGCGGCGGCGGCGGCATCGGGGCAGAAGAAGGGATTGTTGCCGATCTCGGCCGCGTCGAAATTCGCCTCGTCGATGCTGTCTCCGCCGATCGCGCTGACCCAGCCGCGGATCTGCACGCCCGGTACGATCAGCCGGGCGACCGCGCCCGCCGCGACCCGCGCCGCGGTTTCGCGCGCCGATGACCGCCCGCCGCCGCGATAGTCGCGAAAGCCGTATTTCGCATCGTAGGCATAGTCGGCATGGCCGGGGCGATAGCTGACCGCGACGTCGGAATAGTCCTTCGAACGCTGGTCGGTGTTCTCGATCATCAGGCTGATCGGCGTTCCGGTGGTGCGCTGGACCCCGTCGCGACCCGCGAAGACGCCCGACAGGATGCGCACCTCGTCAGGCTCGCGCCGCTGGGTGGTGAAGCGGCTGGTGCCGGGCTTGCGCGCGTCGAGAAACGGCTGGATGTCGGTTTCGGTGAGCGCAATGCCCGGCGGGCACCCGTCGACGACCGCGCCCAGCGCCGGGCCGTGGCTTTCGCCCCAGGTCGTGAACCGCAGCACGCGGCCTAACGTGTTGTAACTCATCTGCGCAAGCCCCCTTCGTCGCCCGCCCCTGCACCGGCCCGCCCCCTGCACTGGATTGCGCGCGCTTGTCCAGTTGCTATGGCGTTCGGCCAGTTTCCAGCGAGGCAGACATGATCGTCTACGGCATCCCCAATTGCGACACGGTGAAAAAGGCGCGCAAGTGGCTCGATGCGCAGGGCATCGAATACGCCTTCCACGACTACAAGAAGCAGGGCGTGCCCGAGGATCGTTTGCGCGCATGGGTGGCGGAGAAGGGGTGGGAAGTGCTGCTCAACCGGCGCGGCACCACCTTTCGGGCGCTCGACGACGCGACGAAGGCGGATCTCGATGCCGAGAAAGCGGTGGCGGTGATGCTGGCGCACCCCTCCACCATCAAGCGTCCGGTGGTGGAAAATGGCGCCACGCTGCTCGTCGGCTTCGACGCTGCGAAATGGGCCGGCGCGTTACAATAAATTACCCGAAGCCTTCTTGCGAGCGGTTCGCATCAAGCTGATATTGGGGGCATCACGACCCAGCCCTCCGCCCGCTCGGCGCCCGCCGCCTCCCCCGCCATCCTCGCCGCTGCGCAGCGACCCGCGCCGCAGACCTTCACGGTTCTCGGCACGCGGATGGTCACGCCCAACATGCTGCGGGTGACCTTGGGCGGAAAGGGCATGGCCGCGCTTCGTCCCGATGCCGAAGGTGGCTATTTCAAGCTGCGCCTTCCCGTCGGCGGTTCGGGAAAGGACCCGGTGCGGTCCTACACCGTCCGCCACCAGCGGGCGGACAGCGTCGATGTCGATTTCGTGATCCACGGCAGCCATGGCCACTCCGGTCCCGCCGTGGGCTGGGCCATCACGGCGGAAGCGGGCGACGAGATCTTCGCGGGCGGCCCCGGCCCCGCCAAGCCGCTTCCGGCGGGCATGGACCATTACCTCATCGCCGGCGACATGACCGCGCTGCCCGCCATTGCGGTCAATCTCGAACGGCTTGCGCCCGATGCGCGCGGCGTGGCGGTCATCGAGATCCAGCACGATGACGATATCCAGCCGCTCGTCCGGCCGACCGGGATGGAGACTCGCTGGTTGATCAATGGCGAACCCGGCACGCGTCCCGAAAGCCTCGCCGATGCCCTTCGCGATGCGGTGAGGGAAGGCGGCTGGAGCGGCGGGCGTGTCTATGGCTGGGCCGCGGCCGAATTCGGCGCAATGCAGGCGCTGCGCCGCTATCTTCGCGACGAACGCGGGCTGGATCGCGATCATCCCTACATCTCCAGCTACTGGAAATTCGGCGCGGACGACGACGCCCATCGCGCTGCCAAGCAGGCGGACGCGGCCCTGGCCTGAGAAGGGCGACCGATCGCCCGCGTCAGGCGCGGGTGGCGGTGACGATGTAGTTGAGCTTCGTGTCGGCGGAGAGGTGCAGGCCCTTCATCGCAGTCCACGCGATGCCGCGCGGGCTGTCCATGACGAGGCCTGCGTCCGCCAGCAGTTCGCCCAGTTCCTCGGGAACCACGAAGTCGTCCCAGTGGTGGGTGCCGCGCGGGACCTGTCCGGTCATCTCCGCCCCCTCGACCAGCAGCAGCTTCGACGCCGCCGTGCGGTTGGGGGTGGAGAGCACCATGAGGCCGCCCGGAGCCAGCCGTGCCGCCAGTTCGCGCACGAAGGCCGGTTTGTCGGCCACGTGCTCGATCACCTCCATCGCGGTGACGAGATCGAAGGTTCCGGCATCGAGCGCGGCGAGTTCGCCCGCGTGATAGTCGATGGCAAGGCCCATGCCCGCCGCGTGATGGCGCGCTGCCGCGATGTTTTCCGCCGCCGCATCGACGCCCGTCACCGCCGCGGCCATGCGCGCCAGCGGTTCGCAAAGGAGGCCCGCGCCGCACCCGACGTCGAGTGCGCGCTTGCCCTCCAGCGGCCGCCGCCCCTTCACGTCGCCGCTCCAGTGCGCGTCGATCGCGTCGCGGATGAACGACAGGCGCACCGGGTTCAGCCGGTGCAGCATCGCCGACGAACCCTTCGGGTCCCACCACTCCGCCGCCAGCTTGCCGAAATGCGCCGCCTCTTCGGGACGGATGGTCACCCCCGACGAAAGTGCGGGACTGGTTTCGCCTGTTACAGTTGCGCTTGCCATAGTCTGTCCCTAACAGCGCGCCCGTAACGATTCCACTGGTAAGGAGCGTGCCCCTTGGCCCGCATCGTGATGAAATTCGGCGGCACGTCGATGGCGGGGACGGAACGCATCCGCCGTGTCGCCAATATCGTGCGCCGCCAACAGGCTGCCGGGCACGAAGTCGCGGTGGTCGTCTCGGCCATGGCGGGCGAGACCGACCGGCTCGTCAACTTCTGCCGAGAGGCGAACCCGCTCTACGATCCCGCCGAATACGACGTGGTCGTGGCCAGCGGCGAGCAGGTGACTTCTGGTCTCCTCGCTCTCACGCTGCAGGCGCTGGGCTGCAAGGCGCGGTCGTGGCTGGGCTGGCAGCTGCCGATCCACACCGACGATGCCTATGCCAAGGCCCGCATCGGCGAGATCGAGGCCGACGCCCTCATCGCCAGCATGCAGGCAGGCGAGATCGCGGTCATCCCCGGCTTCCAGGGGATCAGCGACGCGGGCCGCATCACCACGCTGGGCCGTGGCGGTTCGGACACCAGCGCGGTCGCCATCGCGGCGGCGGTGAAGGCCGATCGCTGCGACATCTACACCGATGTCGATGGCGTCTACACCACCGACCCGCGCATCGTCGCCAAGGCGCGCAAGCTGAAGGCGGTGACGTTCGAGGAAATGCTCGAACTCGCCTCGGTCGGTTCGAAGGTGCTGCAGACCCGTTCGGTCAGCCTCGCCATGAAGGAGAAGGTGCGCGTGCAGGTGCTCTCGTCCTTCGTCGACGATGATGCGCCGCTTGCCGACACCCTGCCCGGGACCCTGATTGTCAGCGATGAAGAGCTCGAAGGACTAGATATGGAAAGCCAGCTGATCACCGGCATCGCCGCCGACAAGAACGAAGCCAAGGTCATCCTGACCCGCGTGCCCGACAAGCCGGGCGCCGTGGCGCACATCTTCGGCCCGCTCGCCGCCGCCAACATCAACGTCGACATGATCATCCAGAACGTCGGCCGTGAAAAGGGTGAGACGGACGTGACCTTCACCGTGCCCGGCGCCGATCTGGTGCGCACGCAGGCGCTGCTGGAAGAGCACAAGGAGACGATCGGCTTCAACCGCATCATCACCGATCCGAAGGTCGCCAAGGTGTCGATCGTCGGTGTCGGCATGCGCAGCCACGCGGGCATCGCGGCTACGATGTTCCAGGCGCTGGCCGATCGCGGCATCAACATCCAGGCGATCAGCACCAGCGAAATCAAGGTCTCGGTCCTGATCGACGAGGATGAGACCGAACTGGCCGTGCGCGTCCTGCACACCGCTTACGAGCTCGACCAGACCGACGCCTGATCGTCTCGTCACGAAATGCGAAGGGGCGGCCGGTCCGGTGGGATCGGTCGCCCCTTCTTGCGTTCAGAGGCTGACGCGGGCGGAGAGCTTGAAGTTCCGCCCGGCGATCGGCACGAAATCCTTGGTGAAACTGGCGGCGCGGCGGCCTTCGGCATCGAACAGGTTGTCGACCGATGCGATGATCGTCAGGTTTTCCCGCCCGCGCACCGGCTTCCACGCCAGAGAGGCATCGACGGTGGTATAGGCATCGGTGCGCGTCTCGTATTCCGCGATGCGATCCTGCGCCGCGTTCCAGTTCGCAGCGACGCGTCCTTCCAGCCGGTCCGACTTCGCCACCAAGGCCCCGCCTGCCGATAGCGGCGGAATGCGCGGCACCGGGCTGCCGTCGGCAAGTGTCGCGCGGGTGTAGCTCGCCTGCCATTCGCTGGAGAGGGCGAAGCCGCCGAAGTTGGCGAGCGGCAAGGTCGCCTCGGCCTCGAAACCCTTGTAGGTCGCGTCCTGCTGCTGCTGGCGATAGACGGGCAGGCCATCTTCCTCCTCCGCCGTCGCGGCGAGGTAGACATAGTTGTCGAACCAGCTGGCGTAGGCGGTCAGTGACAGGTCGACCGGCCCGACCCGCCCGCGCAGATAGGCCTCGCCGCCCCATGCGGTTTCGAGCGCAAGATCGGGGTCGCCGATCTCGTACTGCTGGGTTGCGGCATGGGGTCCGTCGGCAAACAATTCCTCAGAGGTCGGGATGCGCGCGGTCCGGCTGGCGTTGAGGCCGAAGCGCAAGCCCCCATCGGTTTCATGCCACAGCCCGACCGCGCCCGACCACGCATCGTAACTGCGCGACAGGCCGACGTCGGGGGCCTTAGCCGTGCCGCGCTCGAACCGCCCTGCGAACTCGACCGTCACCGGCGACAGCGCGACTTCCTGCAAGGCGAAAAGCGACCAGTTCTCGCTACGGTTGGCGGGGACGAACGCCTCCGCGCCGATCGCTTCCAGGTCGCGGCGGAAATACTGCGCGCCGACCGTGCCGGTCCAGGTGCCGCGCTGGCGCTGCACCAGTTCGAGCCGGCCCTCGACCCCGTCGACCAGGAAACGGGTGCCGACCTCGTCGCCCTCCAGCTCGGTGTGTTCGTAGTCGGAATAGCCCCAGCGGGTGCGGACTTCGGCCAGCGGCCCGCCATCGAAGCGCAGGCCCGCCCGCAAGTCGGCGCGCTTCTGCCTGAGGTCGATGGATACGGGTGCCTCCTCTTCCTCACCCTCTTCCTCCTCGCCGCCGTGGGCGTGTTCCGCGCCGGGCCGGGTCGGCACGCCGTAGCGCGTGTCGTAGAGCGAGACCGACGCGCCGATGTCGGCGCGCCCGCCGATCCACGCCGCGCCGAAGCCCGCCGAGGTGGTCTCGGTCGCGCTATTGGGCAGGCGGCCGCGCGCGTCGGCCAGTTCGCGCAGTTCGGCGGCGTGCCCGGGATCCTGTTCCGCGTCCTCGGCGGCTTCGGCCAGCACGTCGGCGCGCAGATCGTCGGAGAGGATGCGACCCGCAACGCGCAAGTCGTCCGTCTTGCGCCATGATCCGTCGGCATGCAGCACGAATCCGCTGCCCAGCGGCAGGTCGAGCGATGCCCCGATCTCGCGCGAGTCCGCGGCGCTGTCGAGCGCCGCCACCGCATCTACGTGGACCGCTTCATCGGGCACCTTGCGCGGGATGCGCTTGTCGATGACGTTGACCGCGCCGCCGATGGCCGAACTGCCGTAGAGCAGCGTGGCCGGGCCGCGCAGCACCTCGATGCTCTGTGCGGTCAGTGGGTCTAGGCTCACGGCATGGTCGGCGCTGGTATTCGATGCGTCGATCGATCCGATCCCGTCGACCAGCACGCGGACCCGGTCGCCGGAAAAGCCGCGCAGGATGGGGCGGGACGCGCCGGGCGCGAAGCCGCTGGCGCTGACGCCGGGCAGCTTTTCGAGAACTTCGCCGATCTGCCCCGCCATGTCGCGTTGCAGGTCGGTGCCGCTGACGACGGTCGTGCCGGCAAGGAAGTCGATCCGCCCGATGCCCTGTGCCGTCACGACGATCGTGTCGTGGAAGTCGTCGTCGGCAGCGTCACGATCCGGCGCGGAAGTGTCGTTGCCCGGTGCAGGTGGGGCGGCAGCGGGATCCGCCAGAGCGGGGTTGGCGAGGGACAGGGCGGCAACGCCGGCAAGTGCGGCAAACTTCGCATGATATAACATTACATCGCCGATAGCGTTCAATTCGGTGTGGTCAAGACCGCGAAAAGATGGTGCGGCGATGCGAGCGAAAGCTGCGACGATCTGCCTCCAAATGCCCGCCCGCTGATCGCCGTCAGAGGGCGGGGATCATCATCTGCAGGACGAGGCCGGAAACGCCAATGCCGAATAGAGTGGTCCCGCCCAGTTGCGACGCGATCCGCCTGGTCCGATCGCGCGGCAGCGGCATGAACCACAGCACGAACCCTCCGAGGCAGAGCACCATGATGGATAGCAGGATCATCGCAACTCTCCGGACGGCGGTGTGTCCGGGCATCATCGATCCATCATGCTTACCATCCGGTTTGCGAGCATGGTTAAGATGCATAACCCCCTGCCAACACGAAAGACCTCCCCGCTCCGGAAGAGCGGGGAGGCGGCCTTTCGCGTGGGGTCTTGCTTTTCGAGGAGGCTTCCCTTCCGCTTGATGGGGGGTCGGCGGAAGGGGCCCCGTGCTTCAGGCCATCGGGTTGAGCAACGATACCCGGATCATCTCAGATCGAAGCGATCGGCGTTCATCACCTTGGTCCATGCCTTGACGAAATCCTTGACGAATTTCTCCTCGTGCCCGTTCTCGGCATAGACCTCGGCCACGGCGCGCAGTTCCGAATTCGACCCGATGACCAGGTCGGCGCGGCTGGCCCGCCAGGTCTCGTGTCCGCCGGCCCGATCGGTCGCGACATATTCCTCGTCACCGCTGTCCTCGACCGCCTTCCACACGTTGGTCATGTCGAGCAGGTTGACGAAGAAGTCGTTGGTCAGCTGGCCCGACCGCTTGGTGAAATGGCCATGCCCGCGTTCGCCATGATTGGCGCCCAGCACGCGCAGGCCGCCGACCAGCACCACCATCTCGGGTGCCGACAGGCCGAGCAGCGACGCCTTGTCGAGCATCATCTCCTCGGTCTTTACCCGCAGCTTGCGCGGCAGGTAGTTGCGGAACGCGTCGGCCTGCGGCTCCAGCACCGCGAAGCTCTCGGCGTCGGTCTGGTCTTCGGTTGCATCGCCGCGTCCGCCGGTGAAGGGCACCGCGACGTGGAAGCCCGCGTCGGCGATCGCCTTTTCAAGGCCGACGACACCGCCCAGCACGATGGCATCGGCCATCGACAGCGATCCGCGCACCTCGTCCAGCTTCGCCAGCACTTGCGCCAGCATGGCCGGTTCGTTGACGTCCCAGTCCTTCTGCGGGGCCAGCCGGATCCGCGCGCCGTTCGCGCCGCCGCGGTGGTCCGACTTGCGATAGGTGCTGGCCGAGGCCCAGGCGGTCTTGACCAACTGGCTGACCGTCAGCCCGCTGGCCGCGATCTTCGCCTTGACCGCAGCGACTTCGGCATCCGACGGCATCGTTCCCGCCGGAACCGGGTCCTGCCAGATCAGGTCCTCTGCCGGAACTTCGGGACCGAGGTAGCGGACCTTGGGCCCCATGTCGCGGTGGCACAGCTTGAACCAGGCGCGGGCAAAGGCATCCTTGAACGCCTCGTGGTCGTTACGGAACTTCTCGCTGATGACGCGGAATTCGGGGTCCATCTTCAGCGCCATGTCGGCGGTCGACATCATGGTCGGCACCTTGATGCTCGCGTCCCAGGCGGCAGGCGCCATGTCCTCGGGCTTCTGGTTAATCGGCTGCCATTGCTGCGCGCCGGCGGGCGAGTGGACCAGTTCGTAATCGTAGTCGAGCAGCAGGCGGAAGTAGTTCTCGCTCCACTGCGTCGGCGTGTTGACCCAGGCGCCTTCGAGGCCGCTGGTGACGGTGTGCTCGCCAATCCCGCCGCTTTCGTGCGAAGAGACCCAGCCGAAGCCCTGCATGGCAAGATCGCCGCCCGCCGGCGCCGCGCCGAGCAGAGAGGCATCGCCATTGCCGTGCGCCTTGCCGAAAGTATGGCCCCCGGCGGTCAGGGCGACCGTCTCTTCGTGATTCATCGCCATCCGCTCGAACGTCGCCTTCATGTCGCGCGCCGACAGCAGCGGATCGGGATTGCCGCCCGGTCCTTCCGGATTGACGTAGATAAGGCCCATCTGGATCGCCGCCAGCGGACCGTCGAGGTCTTCCAGCCCGCGCTCCGGGTCGATCCGGGTCTGCACCCCTTCGTTGACCCACTTGTCCTCTTCGCCCCAGTAGATGTCCTTCTCTGGCTCGTAGACGTCGGCCCGGCCGCCGCCGAAACCGAACACCGGCCCGCCCATCGATTCGATGGCGACGTTGCCGGTCAGGATCATCAGGTCGGCCCACGAGATGTTCTGGCCGTACTTCTGCTTCACCGGCCACAGCAGGCGCTTGTACATGTCCTCGTCCAGCTCCGCGATGC
>CAYRLC010000029.1:21404-23585 GCA_964424995.1 uncultured Croceicoccus sp. | reverse complement strand
TGTCGATGCACCGAGCACCAACGTGCGCTTATTTAATGCCATTTGTTCCCCCAAAGAGTGGCCTGTGCGTAGAAATTGCGCCTGTTGGTGAACCTTCTGGGGCGGGCAAGTCAAGATCGTTGAACGACGTTTACCATACCTTCTGCACGTGCTCGGCCGATGTTCTTCGAAAATGGTTTCACCATCAATCATCCGTGCCAGCTGCCCGCAATGCTTATAGCCACGTTTCGTGCTGGCGCCCTTTGGCTACTCAAAGGCAGAGGCCCGGAAAAAAACCATTTCTTTCCAGACAGTTCGATCGCTTACCGCGAAGGTATGTCGCAGGCGCAGCAAGAGGGGGAAGCGATCTTGAACGAGCGACTGCTTTCGCCAGGCCATTGATTTCTTCGTGAAATGCAAAAATATAAGGCAGCTCTACTTGATACCGAAATCCCGCCGACCGATGCATTCGCGCAACATCAGGTTAACGCGCGACCTAGGGAAGAGTGACGTATCCGAGCTGCGCCGCGCGGAAGAGAGTCTGACAACGGTTGACCGCGCCCAGCTTTGTCGACGCGTTCTGGATGTGGAAGCGAACCGTCGCGCGCGAACGGCCGATGATCATGCCGATTTCCAGGTCCGTCTTGCCCAGGGCGGCCCAGCGCATGCATTCCACCTCGTACTTCGACAGCAGCATGTCGGAGCGTAGCCCACGCCGCGCGCTCATGGTGCGGGCGTAAGTGCTGAGGAAGAGCCGCGCATGGATCGCGATCATGTCCGCATGCGCGGAAAAGGCGGCCGACAGGTCGGTCCAGCTCTGGTCTTCCGGGATCAGGCACAGCACGCCGATCTGGCCGAACGGCATGTGCACCGGCACGACGATGGCCGCGCTGGTCGTGGCGCGCTCGGCGAAATCGGCCAGGTCGATCTCGTCGAGGTAGGCATTGGCGACATGGGTGCGGAACCCCTCGCCATTGCACCAGAACGGCTGGCTCTCGAACCGGCAGGCCATCGCGATCGGCGAATTGAGCGCAATACGCTCCTTGCGGAACCAGACATCCGGCCGATCCTCCCAGCCGAACACGTCGGTGGCGAGAAGCTTGCCGTCGCCATCGACGGGGGTGTTCTTGTCGGTCAGGTCATGGGTGCAGGCGATGCGAAAGCCCCAGCCCCGCGCCAGATCGCGCAGGGCGATGGCCGCGGCGCGCACATTGCCGGGCGAGGTGACGCGCACTTCGTCCAGATGGTCGACCGCCAGCGTCTGCGCACGCCGACCGCGCAGGAAATTGCCGTCGATCACGTTGTCGTCCGCCTTTGCGGCGGCAACCTTGCTCATCGAAATCATGCCGCATCTCTCCCAAGATCAGCGCGGGCGCTCCCGCCCAGTTGGCCGGTGACGTACTTCGACAATGTGTCCTGAAATTGGCGGATGCGGATTTCCTGGTAATCGGCCAGGTTGATCTTGCCGGTCTTCGACGCCTTCAGCCCGGTCTGTACATGGGGCAGGTTCTCCATGTCCTGTTCGAACACGTCGGCCAGCACGCCCAGTTCGGGCGCATCGGTCCACGGCTGCTCCAACGCCAGCGTCTTGAGCGGCGCGGCGCGCGGGATCGGTTGGCCCTTGGGAACGCGGGCCAGGATGCGCACTTCCATCACGCAAGTGTCGGGCGTCTCACCGGGGAACCAGCGATAGACGATGTTCGGCATGAAGCCGCCCCACGGGGCGAAGTTGGGGAAGACGTTGTAGACCAGCCCGTCGAGCACTTCGCAGTCGCTCGCGTCCGAATGGTCGTAGCCGGTCTGCGCGGTGTAGGTCTCGCGCATCTTGTCGCCCAGCACTTCGCGCGCGGTGCGCCCGTCGGGAACGGTGACCGCCATCGGGTCGGCCGCCGCGTCGTAGTTGTCGGAACTGCGCCCGTTGTACTTCACGAATTCGTCGACGATCCACTGCTCACCCTGCCCTTCGGCGACGTGCGGGCTCATGATGCCGAACGGGACGAGGTTGACGTTCACGTTGTCTCCCCATGCGCTGTAACCGGCGTTGCAGTCGCCGGTGAAGGGCAGGAGCTGGGGGTGGGTGACGATGGTGTGCCAAGCCTCCATGAAGGCTTCCATCACCACCTTCCAGTTGGCCGGAACGTGCTTGGCGACGCGCAGGATCGTGCCGCACTCCTCGTGCCGCCAGCGGGCGAAATGCTCGGG
>CAYRLC010000029.1:0-21304 GCA_964424995.1 uncultured Croceicoccus sp. | reverse complement strand
CGGACCGAGCCGTCGTCCTGCCGGCTGACGAGGAACGAGCGCCCCGCATTCTCGAACACGATGTAGTCGCCGGGTTCGGGCAGGTCTTCCTCGCGCGCCGCGAACTGCCAGACGTGGGGCCACATCCGCTCGCGCTCCAGCTCGGCAAAGGCTTCGCTGGTGTAGCGCATCGCGGGAACCGGCTCCGACCCGCGATACTCGTAGTGATCGCTGCCGAGGAAGTCCGGCACCGGCTTGCTGTCCTGCGCCATCAGTTCGGCCCAGCTGATGCCGTGGCTGCGCGCTGTGCCGGGTGCGATCCGTGGATCCCTGTCGGCCATCTCTGCCATCCTCTCGATTGCGTTGGTCAGGCGATGCGAACCAGCTTCCTGCCCTTGACCCCGCCGCTGAACCCCGCGAGCGCTGCGCCGGGAACGGCGTCGAAGCCTTCCTCGACATCGAGCCATTCGCGGATCAGCCCTTCACGCAGGAAGTGGGCGAGCCTCTTGCGGGCCTCGTCCCACAGCGCGACTTCGTCGAAGTAGAAGAAGCCGCGCATGGTCAGCGATCGCATCGCCATGTGAATGTGGTTGTAGATGGGTTCGGGCTGCGCACCGTAATGGGCGGTGCCGCCGCAGATCAGCACTTGCCCGAAATGCCGCATGTTGAGCAGCGCCGCGTCGAGCAGCTTGCCGCCGACATTGTCGAAGAAAACGTCGACGCCGTCGGGGCAGACTTTCGCGATCTGTCCGGCAAGATCGTCCGCCTTGTAGTCGACCATCGCGTCGAAGCCGTTGGACAGCGCTGCGGCGCATTTCTCGGCGCCGCCCGCGATGCCGACAGGTTTCGCGCCGAACAGCGGCACGAGCTGCCCCGCGATCGAACCGATCGCCCCGCTGGCCCCCGACACCAGCACCGTATCGCCGGGCCGGACCTTCAGGAAATGGGCAAGGCCGAGCCATGCGCAGACCCCGCTCATGCCCAGGGCGACAAGGCCGCTGGCCGTGCCGATGTCGTCGGGAATGACCTGCAGCGGCACGCCGAGATGATCGGTGCCGTCCGACAGCGAATAGTCCGCCCAGTCGAGGAAGCCGGTCACCCGCACGCCTTCTGGCCAGGCCGGATTGCGGCTTGCCACGATGGTCCCCGCGATGCCGCCCCGCATCGGCGTGCCGGGGGCGAGCGGATCGAACTTCCCCGGCATGCCGCGAACCCAGGCATGGTTCATCGCATCGGGTGAGAAGTATTCGGCGCGGATCAGCACCTGCCCCTCGGCGGGTTGAGGTATAGCACCCTCCCCCCGCTCGAAGTGCCCGCGGACGAGCGCCATGCCGCCCGCGACATCGTCGTTCGGGCGACCGACCTGCCAGATGCGGCTCACGTTCTGCGTCACGGGCCCCTCCCTCATCACGGGAACGTGTGCATCCCGCCTTCGAGCATGAAGGTCTGGCCGGTGATGTAGCCGGCACCTTCGCTCGCGATGAAGACCGCCAGCGGACCTGCGTCACGCTCGGGATCGCCCAGGCGGCGAACCGGGATCTTCTGCTTCAGTTCCTCGACGAACTCGGGCCGCGCGGTTTTCCACGCGTCGAACGCGCGGGTTTCCAGCGCCGGGTTGATGATGTTAACGGTGATGCCATGCTGGCCCCACTCGCGCGCGGCGGTGCGCGACAGGCCGCGGATCGCCTCCTTCGTCGCGTTGTAGCAGGTGTTGCCCTCGAACCCCACCTGGCCGGACGAGGAGGCGAAGTTGATGACGCGGCCATAGCCCGCGGCCTTCATGTGCGGGAACGCCGCCTTCATGAACCACAGCGACGCGGTCGCGCCGGTGCGGAAGGTGTATTCCCATTCGTCCTCGTCGGTGTCCTCGCACGCGGAGTAGACGGTCGATAGCTGCGGGCTCGCCTCGGTGCCGAAGCCCTGCGCGTTGTTGACGACGATGTGGAGCGCCCCGAACGTTTCGACCGCCTTGTCCACCGCGGCAAAGACCTGGTCGCGCCGCCCCACGTCGCAGGCCACGCCGATCGCCTCGCCACCGGCGTCGCGGATTTCCCTGGCCACCGCCTCTACGGTCGAGGGCGTGCGCGAGACGACAACCACCGTCGCACCAGCCGCGCCATAGGCCAGCGCTATCGCGCGGCCGATACCGCGACCCGCGCCCGTGACCAGCGCAACCTTGCCTTCGAGAACCTTGCCTTCCATCGAATTCCCTCTCCACCGGTCGGAGCCCGAAGGCTTCTCGTCCGAATTGTCGCGACATGTTAGCTGTCACCGACGATAATTGCGTCGTTCGCCTTAAATGCGATACTAACCTATATTCTAGTTTGGGAAAGAGGGATTCGCGCGAAGATCGTCGCCATGCAGGCACGGCCCAATGCATAGTCATCAGTTTGAAAAGGCATCGTTTTCATTATGCCGGAAACACGTCTGGCCGCGCGTATCGGCGAATTTTCGACCGACCGTCGCGGACGAAAGCTGAGCGAAAATCGTTTGCTTCGCCGCGCCAAGATCCTGCGCGCGACTCTCGATCTGGTGGCAGAGCGCGGTTACGATGCGGTGACGGTCGACGAGCTGGCGACAGCCGGGCGGGTGACCAAGAAGACGCTTTACGACATCTACGGCAGCAAGCAGTCGCTGGTGGCGCAGGCGGTCGCGCTGCGCCTCGACGGGCTGGTCGAGAATTTCACCGCCGCCCCGGCCGCCGATGGCCTCGAACGCCTGTTGTCCGTCGTGCGCCAGACCTGCGAGGCGGTGCTCGCCACCCCCGCCCTGTCGCGCGCGCTCGCGCCGATGCTGATCTCGTCCGCCGATGAATTCCACCTCTCGACCTACTTCGAGCGGCTGCATCGGCAGGCCATCGATCAGATGATGGCGGACCGCCAGTTGCAGCCGTGGGTCAATGTCGACTTCACCGCGCGATCGATGATGTTCGACCAGATCTCGATCCAGAACATGTGGGCGGGCGGCAATATCGCCGACGAGCACTACACCGGCTTCGCGCTGCTGAGCGCCATGCGGATCATCACCCCGCTGGCCCGCGCCTCGGTGCGCAAGGACCTGGTCGAGGAAATCCGCCGACACCAGTCCGAACTCAGTTTCGAGGCCGCGTCGTGATTGTCGCAGAAGTGGAATGCGGTTTATTTTTGTGGTTCGATCCGCGAGGATCGCGATGCACCGCGAAGTCCCGGAGTCTAGCCATTTCGATAGTGGTGACGGACCGCGCAATAGCGTTTCCTGATGCTCGAAGTTCCGTAAGAAAATCGAACTGATAGAGGGGTTTGCTGCGGGCACGAGAATCCGCCCGCCTGTCCGGAGAGGAGCCGACGGTGTCAGAGAACGTCTACGACGAGGTCGAGAAGGTCATCGAATTCGAACATGCGCGGGTCGGACCACGGCCCGATTTTCCGCCGCTGCCGGAGATTCCGGGCGGCCGTTACACCAGCCCCGAATTTTTCAGGCTGGAGCATGATCGGGTGCTCGCCAGGAGCTGGGTCTGCGCCGGTCGGGACGAGGATCTGCGCAAAGTCGGCGACTATCGCCTGTGGGACAAGCTCGGCGTTCCGCTGTTGCTGGTGCGGGGGCAGGACGACAGGATCCGTGCGTTCTACAACACCTGCCGCCATCGCGGCGCGCCGGTCGTGCGCGACGATGCCGGCAATACCAAGCTCCTGCGCTGCCAGTACCATTCTTGGTCCTACGGCCTCGATGGCACGCTGAAGGGCGTGCCGGACGAACGCGACTTCCCCTGCCTGAACAAGGCGGATCGCGGACTGATCGAGGCATCGTGCGATGTCTGGGGCGGCTGGGTCTTCGTCAATCTCGACAAGGATGCCGAGCCTCTTCACGACTACCTCGGGCCGCTGGTGAGCGAGCTGGACTGCGTCGGCATGGCGAAGCTGCGCACAGTTCACGTGCAGGAGTATCACATCGCCTGCAACTGGAAGGTCGCGATGGACGCCTTCCTCGAAGTCTATCACATCAACACGATCCACCCGACCAACGCGGGCATCATGCTCGATCACAAGGCGGCGGCGATGGGCCTCTTCGCGCATGGCCATTCGCGGATGGCGACCCGCAAGAAGATGAACCAGGGCCTCAATTTCGTGGAGTTCGAGGGCGCGCCCGACATCGCCACGATGCCCGATTTCTACAGGCTGAACAATGTCGCCTACATGGCCTTCCCGAACCTGATCAGCCCGGTGGAGCCGACCGGATTTCCGGTCCTGCTGTTCTGGCCCGACGGCGTGGGCAAGTGCACGATGCAGGCGATCTATGTCGCGCCCCACTGGGGCGACGGGCCGCTGCCGGCGTTCTGGGACAAGTTCCTGCCGATCTTCGACCAGGTGCTCGAAGAGGACATGATGAACCTCGCGCCGATCCAGCGCAGCCTTGAATCGGGCGGCTTTACCGGCATGATGATCAACTACCAGGAACGTCGCATCTACTGGTTCCACGAGGAAGTGGACCGCCTGATCGGTGCCGCCGACATCCCCGCAGGTCTCGCGGTTGAACAGTTGCTCACCCCCTTCGTCGAAGAGCGTTACGACCAGGCTGCGGAATAACGGCCGCCGAATAACAGGTTGGCGAACAAGGATTTACAGACATGAAACGCGAACTTTTCCAGCAGGCCTACTTCGTCCGTTCGATCGACGAGGCGGCGAAGAACTGGGCCGATGCCTTCGGCGCGGGGCCATTCTGCATGGTGCGTCACCACGACTGCGAGGAATTCACCTATCGCGGCACGGCGACCGAGGCGGACGTGTCCTATGCCTTCGGTTACCTGGGCGACCAGATGATCCAGTTCATCGAGCAGCACGACGACAAGCCCTCGATCTACATGGACATGTTCGATCAGGGGGAGGAAGGCTTCCACCACATCGCCTACCTCGTGTCGGACTTCGATACGGAGCGTCAGTGGTGGCTCGACCAGGGCTACGAACTGGCGACCGAGCTCTACGCCGACGAGGTCAACGCAGCCTACTTCGACACCCGCTCGTTGAACGGGGTCTTCACCGAGATTCACGGCGATCCGCCGCACATCATGGGCCTGTTCGCGCACTGGAAGCGGCTGCACGAGGCGCGGACCGACGATACCCCGCCGACCTACGAGATCGAGGACCTCACGTTCTTCCAGCGCACGCCACTGCTGCCGAAGACAGAGGACGTCGCCTGATCCTGCGCTGAAACCAAGGTTCTCCGGAGGGGCGGCGCCGGGCGTGTACCGGCGTCGCCCTTTCGTTTTCTAGAGCGTGCAAGCTAGAGCGTGCGGGCCGCCATGTGGCCTTCGCGGATTGCGGTCTGCAGGTAACGCGGGCTGCGCACGTCGCCGGCCGGGATCACCTGCCCCGGCCAGTCCGCCAGCGTTTCCAGCAGTTCGTTGTTCGGCGCATTGTGCGAGACGAAGACCACGGTGTCGGCCTCGACCTCGCTCGCCCCGCCAAAGCGCCGGCCGATGCGCGCCTGCCCGTCCTCCACGCCCAGTAGCTGGCCATAGGTGACGAGCCGGAAATCCCCGGCCGCCGCCAGCCGCTCCAGGGCCGCTTCGTCGCTCAGCGCGGGTTCGAGCTTGGGCGCGAACATCTTGTGAGCGGTGACGAAAGTGACCGCTACGCCCCGGTTCAACAGGAATTCCGCCGCCGCGACCGCTTCGTAATGGCCGGTGTCGTCGAACACGACCGCACTCCTGCCCCAATCACGGTTGGTGCCCTGCGTCAGCAGTTCGTGGCTGGAGATGACCGATCGGTGTCCCATCCCCTTGGCCACCAGCCCCGGCGACAGGTGTTGCTCTCCGTCCATGCGCGGCATCGATCCGGTGGCGACGATGACCACGTCGGGTGCGATTTCCTCGACGTCGTCGCGCTCGATATAGGTGGACAGCCGCACCTCGACACCCAGCCGCCGCACCTCGCGCTCCAGCCAGACGGCGATGTCGGCGATGCCGCCGCGCCGGGGTGCCAGCGCCGCGACGTTGAGCGTGCCGCCCAGATCGGGCGCGGCCTCGGCCAGCACGACGCTGTGCCCTCGCAGCGCCGCGACCCGGGCTGCTTCCAGCCCCGCCGGGCCGCCGCCCACGACCAGCACCTTCTTCGGCGCATCGCTCTGGCCCAGCAGGTCCTCCGACAGGTGAAGCTCGAACCCGACCGCGACGTTCACCGCGCAGCCGATCTGGCCCACCGTCATCAGTCCGCCGATGCAGCCGTGGTTACAGCCGATGCAGGGGCGCACGTCGTCGGCCTCACCCTCCACCGTCTTGCGCACGATGGCCGGGTCCGCGATGTGCGCGCGGGTCATGCCGACCAGATCGCCCTCGCCCTGCCGGATGACCTGTTCGGCCTCCTCCAGCGTTCGGAATCGGCCGGTGACGATGACCGGCACCTTGCTGTTGTCCTTGGGCAGGCGATCGTTCGGCAGTTCGAAACCCGCCGCTTCGTGCATCGCGCCGATGATCTTGTGCGGATTGTAGTCGGTGCCGAGCGAGAGATTGAGGAAGTCGATCAGGCCCTCCCCCTCCAGCACCTGCGCGATGGCGCTCACTTCCTGGGGCCCCATGCCGCCTTCCAGCGCCTCGCTGCTCAGCCGCACGCCCAGCGCCATGCTGGCAGGCAGCTCCTCGCGCGCCATGCGCATGATCCGCAGCGGCAGGCGCATCCGGTTTTCGAGACTGCCGCCGTATTCGTCAGTGCGGTGATTGTGCAGCGGGGAGAGGAACTGTTGCAGCAGATAGCCGTGCGCCATGTGGATCTCCACCCCGTGGAGCCCGCCTTCGACACAGTCGCGGATCGCGGTTCGATAGCATTCGATCAGGAAGTCCATCTGCGCCGGGGTGATTGCCTGCGACATGACCCCGACCGTCGCGCCGACAGTGGGCGACGAAGACCACGGCGGCGATCCATCCACCTCCGGGACCTCGTTGCCGAGGTGGCCGATCTGCTGGATGATCTTCATGCCATAAGGCGCGCTCTGCTCGACCAGCTTGCGATAGCCCTCGACCAGTCCCGGCGCGCCCGACACGAGAAAGGGATAGACGCTGGTGCCCACAGCCAGCGCCTCGATGATGGTGAGGCCCACGCCGCCCTTCGCCCGCTCGACATGATAGGCGACGAGATCGTCGTTCATCGTGCCCTTGCCGATGCCGGTTCCATGGCCGGTCCGCACGACGCGGTTGGGCACTTCCACCGGGCCGAGCATGATCGGCGAGAGGACACGGGACAGGTGGGCGGGCGGCGGGGTCGCCATAAGGCTCGTTCTCCGGTTGCCGGGCGCGTTCGCCGAGCGGCAGTTCGGTGGGCAAACTAGTCGGCCAGTACGAACGTCCCGACTGTCTTTTTGGCTGGTGTCGGTGCGCCCGCGCCCTCGCCTAGCCTTCAGGAAAGGGCATACGAGAGGATCGGCCATGATCAACGGCATACACCACGTCGCGCTGCACACCGCGCAGTTCGACCGGATGAAGAAATTCTACGAGACCGCCTTCGGCTTCGTGCCGCTGACCGAACCGGGCGGCTGGGAAAATTCGCCGGAGATCGACCGCGCCATCGGCGTGCCGGGATCGAAGGCGCGCACGGTCATGATGCGCGCCGGGCGCGTCTGCATGGAGATCTTCGAATACGCCAGCCCGCCAGCCCGCGAAGGCCAGCCGCTGCGCCCCAACGATCACGGCTACACCCACTTCGCGGTCGACGTGGACGATCTCGACGCTGTCTACGACAACCTTGTGGCGGCGGGCATGCGGTTCGGCGACAACCAGCCAATCACCGGCGCGGATCGCGGCATCAAGGCGGTCTACGGCTACGACCCCGACGGCAACGTGATCGAGGTTCAGCAACTCAGCCGCGACCATGCCTATCACCTCGACAACATCGACAAGGCGACGGCATGACCGACCGGCTCCACGCCGCCAACTGGACCCACGCGGGCGACATCCGGCCCGAGCCGGGATCGTTCGCCAGCCCCTTGCCGATCCGCCGCCGGATCGAGGCGTGCGGGCGCGCGGGCTTCGTCGGCATGGGCTTCATCTTCGAGGATGTGGAGAACGCCCTGCGCGATCACAGCGCGGCAGACATCAGGGCCATGCTGGCCGACAACGGTATCGACTTCGTCGAGCTGGAGGCGCTGGGCGACTGGTACGTGGAGGGCGCCGATCCCTGCACTCCGGCGCTGAAACTGGCTGACGCTTTGGGCGTCACGCAGGTAAAGGCCATCGGCTCTTTCGAGGGCGACATGAAGGCGGAGGACATGGCCGATGGCTTCGGCAAGGCGTGCGACCGCTTTGCCGGGATCGGTGCGCGGCTGGTCATCGAACTGATGAAGGCATCGAACCTGAACACGCTCGAAAAGGGCCTGACGGTGGTTACCGGCGCGGGGCGGCCCAACGGCGGGCTGCTGATCGATTCGATGCATGTCGTGCGCTGCGGCATGACACTCGATGCGATCGCGGCCATGCCCCCGGGCACGCTGCTCGCCATCGAGCTGGACGGGGTGCCCGGTGGTCCGCCCGATCCCGATTTCTGGGCCGACATGGTCGATCACCGGCTGCAGCCCGACGAGGGTGCGTTCGACAATGCGTCGCTGGTCCGTGCGGCGCGGGCGGCGGGTTTCAACGGCCCGTGGGGCAGCGAGATCGTGGCCAAGGCCCACCGTACCCTGCCCGTCGAGGAAGCGGTGCAGCGCAGCGCCGATGCCTTGCGTAAGGTGCTTGCCACGGCCTGATCGGCCAGCTCCCCCGTGTCAGACCCGGCCCAGCGCCCGCGAGGTGGAGACCAGCAGCACGCACGACGCCAGTGCGAGCGTCGAAAGAACGACCATCAGCGCCGCGTAGCCGAAGCTCGGCACCACCGCGATGGTGAGCCACGGCACGAAGAGCGAGGGCACCGTATTGGTCAGGTTGAAGAAGCCGAGGTCACGCCCCCGATGGCGCGCGCGAGGCAGCACCCGCAAGGTCTGGCTGGTGTGCAGCGACAGGAAGACCGTGACCGAGATGCCGAACAACAGGTAACCCGCGAAAGCCGCCTGCAATGATCCGGCCAGCGACATCGCCAGCAAACCTCCCGCGGTCGCGGCGGCGCAGATCGCCAGCGGCAGGATCGGTTGGCGCGCCCGGTCGGCCCAGCGCCCGGCCAGCAAAGCGACCGGCATGGCCGCGACCAGCACGAACCCGAACGATCGCGCGACCTGGGCATCGGTGACGGTATCGTCGATCGAGCGGAACCAGTAGAGCAGGTAGGCAAAGAGCGCGGCTTCGGCGACCTGCACCAGTAGCCGGGCCGCCCACATCCGCTTCACCGGCTTGGCAGGGCGGGGCTTTGCGGGGTCGGGCGCCTCCGCAGGGCCCGCCAGATCGTCGCGTGTAAGCTCGGGAAAGGCGCGCGGACGGCCGAACAGGACCAAGGGCGCGACACAGGCGAAGACGATGGCCGCGATCAGCCACATGCGCGCATCCGGCCCGGCGAGGCCCGGAATGGTGACCAGCGCGCTCGTCGCCGCACCCGCCGCCGGTGCGCCGGCCATAAGCCCGCCGAGCAGCCCCTTCTGGCTATCGGGCACGCAATCGCCCGCCCACGCGAACAGCGGCCCCATCATCATGTTGAGCAGGAGCTGCCAGACCAGCAGCAGCGCCAGCAGTTCCAGCCCGCCCCGTGCCACCGGGATCAGCGCCAGCATGGCGACAGTGCCCAGCATTCCGGCCGCGATCCATGCACGGCGATGCCCGGTGCGGTCGCTGAGCCAGCCGAACAGGATGTTGGACAGGCTGGCCGCCACCGCGCCCGCGAAGGTCAGGTAACCGAGCAGCCGGACATCCCCCGCCCCCGCCAGCTCGGTCACTCGCAGCGGCAACAAGACGGTCAGGAATGGAACGTAGGAAATCGCGCATCCCGCCCAGGCAAGCGCATAGAGCAGGAGGAATCTCAAGTCCTGCCGCGCCTCTCCCGCGCGCTGTTTCATCAGCGGTGCGCCACGCGCAAGGGCTGGCTCACGCTGGCGGCGCGGTCGATGCGCGCTCGACCAGTCCCGCCGGCACGACGGCAGGGCCATCGGGCCATTCGCCGTCGCGCGACGCCGCGATGATCAGGTCGACCGCACGCGCCGTGACTTGCGCGATGGGCTGGTCCACGGCGGTCAGCTGCGGGTGGGTGAACTTGACGATGGGGGTGTTGTCGAAGCTGATCAGCGACAGGTCTTCGGGGATCGCCAGCCCGCGTTCGCGCGCCACTTCCAGCGTCGCCAGCGCCATCTGGTCGTTGCTGGCGATGATCGCGGTGGCCGGCTGCGGGCCGGAAAGCAGCGCCTGTGCTGCATCGCGCCCGGATGCGAAGCTGAAGTCACCCGCGGCGAACAGTCCCTCGGTCGGCAGGTCCAGTTCGGCCATGGCGGCGCGCCAGCCGTCGGTGCGCCAGCCGCTGACCGAGTATTCGTCGGGGCCGGAGATGAAACCGATGCGCCGGTGGCCCAGCGCCGCGAGGTGACGGGTCGCCATTTCGGCGGCACCGGTGTCGTTCATGTTGAGCAGAATGCCCTTGCCCGGTGTGCCGGGGCTGATCCGGGCAAAGGGGATTTCCTGCTGTTCCAGAACGTGCAGGATCTGCGGGTTGTCGCTGTGCGGCGGGGTCAGGATCACGCCGTCGGGCTGGAGCGCGGCGATGGTCGCGGTCAGTTCGCGCTCGATATGATCGGAATGGGTGTCGACCAGCTCGAAGATCAGTCGATAGCCGTGTTCGGCGCATTGCAGCATCCCGCCCAGCAGCATCTGGTCGACCCAGTCGGCACCCTGCCGCTCCTGCCAGTCGGCGATGGTGCGGTCGCGGTCGTTCAAGGCGAGGATGAGGTAGGATCGCGACCCGCTCATCCGCTGCGCCGCTATGGAGGGGACGTAGCCGAGCTTGTCGATCGAGGCCTGGACCCGCGCCTTCATCTCGGGCCGGACGTTCGGCTCGTTGTTGATGACGCGGCTCACCGTTTGCAGGGAGACCCCCGCATCGGCAGCCACGTGCTTGATCGTCACGGCCTGACGGCGGCGTGCCATGCTGCTTGCAACCCCCCTTTAGCGTGCGCAGGCGGACCGGTTACCCGCTTCGGGCCCGCATTGCCAGACACGGACCCAATCGACCCGCATGCGCTTGGGAAATCCGCTTTCGTCGACGCCGCCCACACCGCGCTTTTCCGAAAGATGTCCGCCGATGGCGAGATTGAGGATCAGGTGGAACGGCGCGTCGAAGGGCGCGTCGGGATCGTTCGGCGCAGCGGCGGTGTACCAGTCGCCCCGCTTGCGCCGGGCATAGACGGTATCGTCCACGGTCCAGACCATCTCCTCCGGGGTCCAGTCCAGCGTGTAGGTGTGGAAGCCGGACAGGATCGGCGGATAGCGCGTCTCGTCACCCCTGTGCTTGTTGTTCGGCGGCAGGTCGCCGAAATGCAGCGTGCCGAGCACGGTATTTTCCTGCCCGCCCGGACAAGTCGCGCAAGGCACGCCGAGGTTCACCGCCTCCATGATGTCGATCTCGCCCGGTAGCGGCCAGCCGCCGCGCGACCAGTCCTCTGGCAGCATCCAGATCGCGGGCCATGTCCCCTGCCCCTGCGGCAGTTCCGCGCGAACCGAGATGCGCCCGTACTTCCACGCCGCCTTGCCGCGGGTGAGCAGCTTGGCCGAGGTGAAGGGCTTGGTGTTCGTTGCCGCGGCGTTGGCGCGGGTGACCATCGTCTTGTGAACGGCGGGGCCGGTAAAGGTTTCGCGGTGCGCCTCTATCACCAGCTTGCCATCCTCGATCCGCGCGTTCTTCGCCCGGTCGGTATAGCACTGCCGCTCCTCGTTCCCGCCGCCCCAGCAATCGACGTCGAAGCTCCACTTGGCCGGATCGATGGCAGGCCCGTCGAACTCGTCGGACCAGACCAGCTTCGGCGGCCCTTCCTGCACCGTGGCGCAGGCGGACAGCGCCAGGAATGCAGGGGCAAGAAGGGCGATGGCGAAAAGCGCGCGCATCATGCCGCCTCCGCCTCCTTCGCGCCGCAGTACTGCGCGACGTAGTCGGCATGGGCGGGCAGGCTGGCGACCGTCTTGGCGACGCTGTCGCGCAGGCCCGCCATCAGGTGATCGAGCTCGCGGTCCGACAGCTTGCCCGCGACGGGGTGGTGGGTTTCGGGCATGATCCCCTGCCCCATCATCACCTGCACCCACGAGTTTTCGGCGAACAATTCCTCGTTGATGCGGAAAACGCGTCCGGTTTCGCGGAACAGGTCGATCTTGTGCGCCAGCGTGTCGGTGATCTCCATCGCCGCGCAGTGCCGCCAGAACGGCGAATCCCGCCGGTCGGTCGCCTTGTAGTGCAGGATCAGGAAGTCGCGGATCTGTTCCATGTCCTGCATCTGCTGCATGTTGAACTCGTCGATGTCGGACTGGGCGACGCGGCCAGCGGGCAGCATCCGGATGATGCGGAGCACCGCGCGCTGGATCAGATGGATCGAGGTGGACTCTAAAGGCTCCATGAAGCCAGAGGACAGGCCGACGGCGACGCAGTTCCGGTGCCACTGCTTGCGCCGCGCGCCGGTGACGAAGCGCAGGCGGTTGGTCCCGGTCGTCGTCTCGCCCTCGATATTGCCGAGCAGGCGCTCCTCCGCCGCGTCATGGTCGAGATAGCGGCTGCAATAGACGATGCCGTTGCCGACCCGGTGCTGCAGCGGGATGCGCCACTGCCACCCGGCATCGTGCGCCATCGCGCGCGTATAGGGCACCGGCGGGCGCACGCTGCCGGTCTGCACCGCGATGGCGCTGTCGCACGGCAGCCAGTGGGTCCAGTCGTCGTAGCCGATGTGCATCGCCTGTCCGATCAGCAGGGCGCGAAAGCCGGTGCAGTCGATGAACAGGTCGCCCTCGATCCGGCGGCCGCCATCCAGCGTCAGCGCCGCGATGTCGCCATCTTCGGCGAGATCGACCGCCGCGATCCGCCCCTCGATCCGCTGCGTCCCCTCGCTCTCGGCAATGCCGCGCAGGAAGCGGGCGAAGGCGGTGGCGTCGAGCTGGAAGGCATAGTTCATGCGCCCGTCGGGCAGATGCGCGAACTTGCCCTCGCGCGCGGCGATCAGTTCGACGCAGTAATCGTCGTAGCTGGCGGTGTGACCGCGTTCGCGCCCCTCCATCCAGAAATGCTGGAAACCCGCCGCCCAGTGATCCTTGCCCGCCGCGCCGAACGAATGGAAATAGCCCTCGCCCGGCACGCGCCAGTTGTCGAACTGGATGCCCAGTTTGAACGTCGCGTGGGTGGCACGCATGAAATCTGCCTCCGCGATGTTCAGCAGGCGCAGGTAATTGACCAGCGGCGGGATCGTGCTTTCGCCCACGCCCACCGTGCCGATCAGGTCGCTTTCCACCAGCGTGACATGCGCGGTGCGGCCCAGCGTGCGCGACAGGGCGGCGGCGGTCATCCACCCGGCGGTGCCCCCGCCCGCGACGACGATGCGGATCGGCGGGCGGGGCCCGTGGGAAGGCGAATGCGCGGTCATCGGCTGAGGGTCCTCAAGAGAAAGGCACGCAGGCGTCCGGCGCTTTCGGGGGTCAGCCGGTCGAGCACGGAACGGGCCTTGGGGGGAATGTGGGCGGTGACGCTCTCGTCGGCGTCGAAGACGTAGTGGTCGAACAGGTCGCGCCAGATCGCCCGGTCTTTCGCGGGCAGGTCGCGGATGGCCAGCATCGCGTGGTTGAGCGCATCCTGCGGCTGGCCGAGATAGCGCGGCGTGTCGCGCCACCAGTAGTTGAGCAGCACGTTGAAGTCCGCCAGCCCCTCGACATGGTGCCACCACATGGAGGGGATGAAGAGCGCGTCGCCCGGCTCCAGCTCGGCCACCAGCGCATGGTCGAGCGCCTCGCGGAAACGCGGATGGGCGGCAAAGTCGGGCTGGGCGAAATCGACCATCGAGATTGCCCGGCCCGCGGGCGTGTTGTCGATGGGGCCGAGGTAGAGGTTGCGGAACTGGTCCGGCGGAAACAGCGTGAAGCGGCGGCGGCCCGCGACGCAGCAGGCAAGGTTGTCGGGAAAGTCGTTGTGCGCCGCGATCCGCGTGCGGGTGCCGATCCAGATCGACGCCAGCGCGTCGCGGCCCGACAGGTCGACGTGGTTCGCCTCGTGCAATCCGCGGAAGAAATCGTGCACGTCGATGGAGGCGAGATAGATCGCCGGACTGTCGGCCTTTCCCTCGCCCTCCGCCATCTTGGCGAAGATGGTCGGCAGCGTGCCCTTCGACGTGCGGAAGTTCATCTCCATCGCGTCGTCGTAATACATCCGCCCGCCGCTATCGGGCGCGGCGACCGATACCGTGAAGGGCACGGCGACGGCCCGTTCGAGCAGGTAGGCCCGCGCCGCATCGGCCGATTGCAGCCCCGCCTGCACCAGCGGCCAGTCGCGGACCAGTCCGCGCAGGACGAAAGGCCGCTCCGCCCCGCGCAGCAGGTCGCTGAGCGCGGCGGCATCGGCCACCTCGCGCTCCTCGACATTCGGCAGGGCGGACAGCGTGTCAGCCACGGCGGTTCTTGCGCGCGACCAGATCGGTGAGGTGCGAGAGCGAGGCCAGCGCCATGAACATCGGCATCAGGTGGCCCATGGCATTGAGCTCGCCCAGCGTCGCCCCGTCGAGCGCGCGGACCTTGTCCTCGTTGAGGATGTGGAAGCCGACGAGGCTGCGCTTCGCCCCGTCGTTCAACTGCACCTCGAGCGTGAAGGGTTCGAGCAGGTCGAGCCGGCGCATCGCGGCGAAGAACGCGTCGCTGGCCCGGTATCCCGCGTCGAGCGTGCCGAGCCGGTCCGCGACATCCTCCAAGTAAGGGCTCATCGCACCGGCATCGTCGAACAGGCGAACGCCGTTTTCGTCTCCGGTTCGCGGGTGGGCCATGTCGATATGGACCTGCCCCGGCCCCTGCCCGTCGGCGCTGTGGCCGATCAGGAACGGCTGAATCGCCAGCGCGAGCGGGCGGTAGAGCGCGTCCCACTGCCCGTCCTTCAGGAACAGGTTCTCGCCGCTCTCGAACCCGAACAGCGCGACCGCGTTGAACGCGCCGCTTTCGGCGTTCTTGTGGAACAGGATCGGGAAATGCGCCTGCACCTGCCGGAACTCGATCGGCACGGTGATGCACGACATGACCGCGTCGCCCAGCGCCTCGCCCGGTTCGATGCGGACGCGAAGGTCGCGGTGGGTCTGGCTGTCGAGAACGGCGTGCTGGCTCATGCTGGAATGTCCGTGGCTGTGGCGCGCATCGCATTGGCGCGCAAGGCATCGAGATAGGAACGATTGGTCGGCAGCGCGGCCAGAAGCTGCCGCGTGCGCTGGTGCACCGTGCCGGCCCGGTCCGGCTCCACCCCCGGTAGCGGCGGCGCGGGATGGCCCATGCCGTAGAGCACGCATTGCCAGCTCAGCGCGGCGAAGATCTCGGCCTGCATCGGCAGGTCGGCTGGCCCGGGCACATGGCCCTGCCACAGCGCCAGCTTGTCGGCGAGGTCGGCGGGCACGGTGTCGCGATGCGCCTGCCAGTAGGCGCCCTGCCGCTGGGACAGGACGTAGTGCAGTTTGAGGAAGGCGACGATCCGGTCCCAGCGATAGCGCAAGGCCACGTTCATGCGGCGGGCGAGCGGGTCCATCTCGCCCCGGTGGCGCGGGAAACCGTCCATCAGCATCCTGGTCGAAAGCTCGATCAGTACGATGGCCGATGCCTCCAGCGGCTCGACGAAGCCCGCCGAAAGGCCGATGGCCAGGCAGTTGCCGATCCAGAACCGGTCGCGGTGGCCGCTGGCGAAGGACAGCAGGCGCGGTTCGGGCACCGGTGCGCCGGGCACTTTGGCGGCCACGTAGGCACGCAGCGTCGCCAGCGCCTCGTCGTCCGAGCAGAAGCGCGAGGCATAGACGCAGCCGATGCCGCGCCGGGTCGGGAGCGCGATGTCCCAGATCCAGCCTGCATCGTGCGCCGTGCCGACCGTCACCGATGCGATGGGGCTGTCGGGCGCGGTGGGCACTTGCGCGGCCAGCGCGCGGTCGTTGAACAGCACGTCGCTGCGATCGATCCACTGCGCGTCCATCTCGCCCGCGATCAACAGCCCGCGCATCCCGGTGCAATCGATGAAGAGGTCGCCTTCGATCCGCCGTTCGCCATCGCAATGCAGCGCCGCGATATCGCCCGCCGCGTCACGCTCGATCCGGTCGATCCGCGCCCGGACATGCGTGACGCCCAGCCGCCCGGTCGCGTGGCGGCGCAGCAGGTCGACCAGTTTCCCCGCATCGAGGTGATAGGCGTAGTTCAGCGCCCCGGCATAGTCCGGCATCTGCGACTGGCGCGGTGCGAGATCGCGGTCGCTGATCGCGCTCTGGGCCGAAACGGCGGCCGCAAAGGTTCCGCCGCCCTGCGCCCAGTCGGCCACGGGGGCGCGATAGTCGCGCGAAGGGTCGCCGGTGAAGGGATGATGGTAGCTGTCGTCCGCCGCCCCGGTCCGCCATCCGTCGAAGCGCGAACCCTGCTTGAACGAGGCGTCGCAGGCGAGCAGGAACTCTGCCTCCGCAATGCCGATGGTGGCCAGCGTCTCGCGGATCGTCGGCCAGGTCCCCTCGCCCACCCCGATGGTCGGGATGTCGGGCGCCTCGACCAAAGTGACCAAGAGAGGGCGACCGGCAGAGCGAAGGGCGCGCGCGGCGATCAGGCAGGCCGCAAGCCACCCCGCGGTGCCTCCGCCTGCGATGACCATCTTGTCGACCGTCCTCTCCATGACTGCCGGCTCCTTGCCCAGTTTGCATGCGCTCCGAACGCAAAGGTCGCCCGCGCGAGGGAGATTGCGCGGACGACCTTCGTTCATGGCACGGGTCCGGATCAAGTCCCGTGATGCCGTCCGTTGTGGGCGGGCGTCACGGGGAGGGAACGCGATCCGTCCCGCGCCGGTCCGGCGGCCGGGGCGCGGCGGGGTCGCTCTTCCCGCCGCGCGCCAGACCTTGCCGGATCAGAAGTTCAGGCGAACGCCTGCCGCGTAGCGGGCATAACCCGGTGCCGCGAAGTAGACCGCCTGGTCGGCGCGCATGTGGCCGCGCCGGTCGGCGTTGGTGATGTTGATGCCCTCGACGAAGGCGGTGAGCCCTTCCATGAACTCGTAGCTCGCGCTCGCGTCCCACTGGCCGTAGCTCTCGACGTAGTAGGGATCCGAACCGAAGCCCGACAGGAACCCTTCGCGCCAGTTGTAGGCGACGCGCGCCTGCAGCGGGCCCTTGTCGTAGAACAGGACCGCGTTGGCACTGTCGCTGACGCCGGTGATCGCGAACTGCGTCGCGGTGTAGCGCAGGGTGTTGTCGTACGAAGTGTCGGAATTGACGATCGTGTAGTTCAGGATCGCACCGAAGCCGGTGTCCCAGAAGTTGTGCTGGATCGCGAATTCCCAACCGTCGAGCGTGGCGGTGCGGTCCCCGTTGAACGGCTGCGACAGGCGGAAGTTGATCGTCGGATCGTTCGCCTGGCCCAGGATGCCGCCTGTGACCGGGTCGATCACCTCGGGATAGTTCGCCGCCACCCAGTCGAGCTGCTCGTCGAAGGTCGAGCCGGCGGGCAGCGCGGCCTGTGCCTCTTCGATCAGGTCGCCGCCCAGGCCCGCGCTCGGATCCGTCAGGCCGAACAGCGGCCCTTCGGTGACGCCGGTGACCGGAAAGTTCGACACCTTCTTGCGGAAGTAGCCGACCGACATGTAGCTCGCCGGGCCGTAGTACCACTCCGCCGACAGGTCGATGTTCTTCGACTTGTAGGGCAGCAGGCCGGGGTTGCCGGCGCTGGCGGTCGAGCCGCCGCCCGGGCGCACCGGCGAGGCGAGCGTCAACCCGCCCTGCAGCTGCGAATAGTTCGGACGGGTGATCGTGTGGCTGTAGCTGGCGCGCAGCTTCACGTCCTCAACCGGCGACATGTCGAAGTCGAACGCCGGCAGCCAGTTGTCGTAGTCGCCCTTCAGCGTCGTGAACTGGCTCTGCCCGGGGGCATAGTTGATCGTGATCTCGTTCGCGCCGACCCATGCGGTGCTGACCGGCGTCGGCACCAGGGCCGAAGAATTGATCTTCGTCTTTTCGTACCGCACGCCCAGGCGCAGGTGCGCTTCGTCGGCCAGCAGCGGGAAGCTGTGCAGCGACTGGATGTAGGGCGAGGTGGTCTTTTCGCGGATGCGACGGTCGATCGTGTAGTCCGCAAGGCAGGTACCATCGGCCCCGCCGGTCGCGGCGCAGATGCCGATCTGGTCGTTCAGCAGCTCGATCAGGCGATCGGTGTCGACCTGGAAATAGGTCGGGATGATCGACGGATCGTCGGCGCCTTCCATGCCGGCCAGATCGTCGGGCAGGTCGACGGGCGTGTAGATGTCATCCGGCGTGTCAGCCGCCGGCAGAGTGCCGCCCCAGGTGTCGTTCTGGATGAAGCCATAGGCCGAACGCACCTTGTTGTCGGTGTAGGTGACGCCGAAGTCGAGGCTTTCGATGAAGCCCGCGTCGAAGTCGAACCCGCCGCGCAAGGCCAGTTCGTTGATCCGGTCACGCATGTAGGCGTTGCGGAAGGCGTTGCCCGCCGGGCGGATGCTGGATGCCGCAATTTCCGAGCCCGGGTACATGTCGACCGAGATCACCGGCATGTCGGTGGTGAAATCGACGGTCTGGTTCTGCACGCCGAAGATGGCCGAACCGACGGCGATGTTGCTGCCGTAGGGCGAAGTCGGCTTCGACGTCGCGGTCGAGTGGTGACCGTCGAGTTCGAGGCGCAGGCCGCCCGGGCCGTCCCATTCGATGTTGCCGCCCAGCGACTTGTTGATGTTGCGATTGGCCGCGACCGCACCGGTGATGGCAAGGTCCTTGCCCGGGCCGAACGCTTCCGAATAGAAGTTCGGGCCAGCGACCGGGCCGTCGGTCCAACTGCTGCTGGTCTGGTCGTGGTTGAACCACACGCCGATCGAATTGGTGCGCGCATCGACCGTGTTCTGCGAGAAAGTGTAGTCGACGGTCGCGGTCAGGCTGTCCATCGGACGAACCTGCAGGACGGCCTGGCCGTTGAAGCGTTCGCGGTCGATCTCGGTGAAATCGTAGCCGGCGTTCTGGGTGACCTGGTAGATGTCGGTCTCGCCCGGACGGTTCTCGGTCCGGTCGTAGTTGCCGCGCCAGTCGTTCTCGTCGACCGGCAGCGAGCCCCAGTTGTTCTCGTTACCGATATAGCCTTCGCGCCAGCCGGCGTTGAATTGCGCCAGGCTCGCCTTGCGGCGCTGGTACGCGCCCGAGACGAGAATGCCGATGCTGTCGTCGGCGAACGTCTGGCTGACGATGCCCGAGATCTCGGGGGTGATGTCGGTGCCTTCGAACGAATGGTCCTTCACCGCCTTGGCCGCGAGGCTGCCCGACAGGCCGGGCTTGTCGAGCGGGCGCGGAGTGCGGATGTTGATGACCGAACCGATGCCGCCGGTCGGCAGCGAGGCGCGGCCCGACTTGTAGACCTCGACCCCGGCGATGCCTTCGGACGCGAGGTTGGCGAAGTCGAAGCTGCGGGTGTTCGGCGGTTCGGTGCCGCTGCCCAAGTTCGAGGCGGGCATCTGGCGGCCGTTGAGCAGCACGAGGTTGAATTCGGGGCCGAAGCCGCGGACGGTGACGGTCGAGCCTTCGCCGTTCGAGCGGTCAATCGACACGCCGGTGATGCGCTGCAGCGATTCGGCAAGGTTGGTATCCGGGAACTTGCCCATGTCTTCCGAGCTGATCGCGTCGACAACGCCCTGCGCATCGCGCTTGATGTCGGCCGCGGCCTGGAGCGAGGCGCGGATGCCCGACACGATGATGACGTTCTCGTCACTCTCGGCGGCCTGCGTATCGTTGGGCACGGTGTCCTGGGCAAAGGCGACGTTCGGCACAGCGGCGAGCGCCATGGCCGACGCGCCGATCATGTAGCGGCCGATACTGCTGCGAATAACGGTACGCTCGCTGCGAAGCGCCATCTGTCCTCTCCCCTGATCCGGCGAATCGGTCCAATCCGAGTCCGTCCGGGCATTGCGTTGTGAACGTTCATGTGAACGTTATCAGGAGTAATGTCAACACATGCCGCCTTCCTTGCACCGCGCTGCAAAGAAGGGAGACGATGCCGGGAGAGGTAGTTTAGCCGGTAACCGTTGCAACCGCATCTGCAAAGCGGCTGCTGACGCGCGCTACCCGTCCGCGGGTATCACGCGCGCCAGAAGCGTTTCCACCTGGACCTGTGACCCTGCGGCCACGCCCAGTTCGGCCACCGTGCCATCGAAGGGAGCGGTCAGCGCATGCTCCATCTTCATCGCTTCCAGCACCATGAGCCGGTCGCCAGCGGCAACCTGCTGCCCCTCTGCGACATCGACCGCGATGACCTTGCCCGGCATCGGCGCGAGGATCGCGCCGTCGCTGGCCGAGGCATGGCCCGATCCGCGCACGGCTAGGTCGAAACCGTAGCCGACCCCGTCGCTGAACACGACGACGTGGTCGCCTTCGCGAAAACCGGTGACGAGCGTGTCACCGGCGGACGCGCCATCATCGTCGGAGAGCGCGACCGCCGCGCCTTCGGCCAGCGCAAGGTCGATGCTGCGTCCGTCGCCGCGATGCGAAAGCCAGACCGAACGGCGCGGCGCGGCATTGAGCCGGAAGCCCGCAATCGGCGGTTCCGCCCCGTCCACCGAGACTTGTGCCGCGACCTGCCAGATCGTCTCGTCCGCGACGCCATCGGGCACCAGCGCGTCGCCGTGGCGCGCGATGAACCCGGTATCGAGCCGCGCGGCGCGAAAATCCTCCGCCTCCAGCGCGCGGACAAGGAAACCGGCATTCGTGCGCACCGGCCAGACTTCGGTTCCGGCCAGCGCATCGGCCAGCACGTCGATAGCCTCGGCGCGGGCTTCGCCGTGGCAGACCAGCTTGGCGATCATCGGGTCGTAGAACGGGGAGACTTCGCCGCCCTCCTCCACCCCGGTCTCGACCCGGTCGGCCGAACCGAAATGCAGATGCTCGAGCGGCCCGGTGCTGGGCAGGAACCCGGTCGCCGGGTCTTCGGCATAGAGCCGCGCCTCGATGGCATGACCGTCGATCGCGAGCTGGTCCTGCCCCAGCGGAATCGGCTCGCCGCTGGCAACGCGCAGCTGCCATTCGACCAGGTCGACGCCGGTAATCATCTCGGTCACGGGATGTTCGACCTGAAGCCGGGTGTTCATCTCCATGAACCAGATGCGATCGGCGGACAGGCCCTCGCTCGCGTCGGCGATGAACTCGATCGTGCCCGCCCCTTCGTATTCCACGGCCTTGGCGGCGCGGACGGCGGCGGCGCAGATCGCCTCGCGCGTGGCCGCGTCCA
>CAYRLC010000028.1:18030-24223 GCA_964424995.1 uncultured Croceicoccus sp. | reverse complement strand
GCCAGCGCCGCCTCCTCGGCCTTGTCCTTCACCGCGGCGCGGCGGCGCTCCTTCTCGAGCCGCACCGCTTCCTCGACCAGGTCGCGGGCGATCTGCTCGACGTCGCGGCCGACATAGCCGACCTCGGTGAACTTGGTCGCCTCCACCTTGACGAAGGGCGCGTCGGCCAGCTTGGCGAGGCGGCGGCTGATCTCGGTCTTGCCGCAGCCGGTGGGGCCGATCATCAGGATGTTCTTGGGCGTCACCTCGTCGCGCAGCTCGGCCTTCAGCCGCTGCCGGCGCCAGCGGTTGCGCAGCGCCACGGCGACCGCGCGCTTGGCATCGTTCTGGCCGACGATGTGTTCGTCGAGGGCGGCGACGATCGCCTTGGGGGTGAGATTCGCATTCATGTCGGAAATTCCTGAGGCGCTCAGACGGTTTCGAGCGTCACGTTGGCATTGGTGAAGACACAGATGTCGGCGGCGACCTGCATCGCCTTGCGCGCGATCACTTCGGCGTCGGTTTCATAATCGACCAGCGCGCGGGCGGCGGACAGCGCGTAGTTGCCGCCCGATCCGATGGCGGTAACCATCGTGCCATTGGCGCCGCTTTCCGGCTCCAGCACGTCGCCATTGCCGGTGATGACCAGCAGCACGTCGGCGTCGGCGACGATCATCAGCGCCTCGAGGTTGCGCAGGTACTTGTCGGTGCGCCAGTCCTTGGCGAGCTCGACCGCCGCGCGCATCAGCTGGCCGCGATATTGCTCCAGCTTGCGTTCCAGCCGGTCGAACAGGGTAAAGGCATCGGCGGTAGCCCCGGCGAACCCGGCGACGACCTTGCCGCCCTCACCGATCCGGCGAACCTTGCGGGCGTTCGGCTTCATCACCGTGTTGCCCATCGACACCTGACCGTCGCCGGCGACGACGGTCTTGCCGTTCGCCTTCACGCCGATGATGGTGGTGCCGTGCCACGGGGTAAGGCCGTGGGCCTGAGAATGTGCGTCCATGGCCCGCGATATGGGATCGCGGGCGCGGGCTTCAATACGAGGCTGGTATCAGGGCCGGATCAGGCCCAATTCAAAAGGGTATCAGCTGCCGTTCGGCCCGCCGACCGGAGCCTGCCCGGCCGCGCCGACCGCGCCGATGTTGCCGAACAGATCCTGCAGGAAGCCGCGATGACGACCCAGCGTCGGCGTCTTGTCGCCTTCGGGATTGATGTCGCGCACGTCGTCCATGCCCGCATACGTCACCGACGAGACGGTGCCGCTGGGGTCGAAGGCGACCTTGATCACCTGGTGCGCCGAAATATGCGGCTGGCCGAACACGCGCTGTTCGGTGGTGCTGGCGACGTAGTAGTACACCGGCGCGCCGAACTGGCTGACGAAGCTGGGCTGGCCCATCGTGCCGGTGACCGATTCCCGGTTGTCCAGCCCGGGCTGGATCGCGCTGGTCAGCACCTGGTCCGCGATGTAGCCGCGGCGATCCTTGATCGAGGTGCAGCCGCCGAGCAGCGCGGGCAGCGCCAGCGCCGCGACCGACAGCTTCAGCATCGTCGAACCCGTCACGACAGTCATCTGGGCCTTCTTCAACTCATGCGCCTTTCGCCAATGCCGGTTCGTGCCTGTGTGCCCCTATGGGCGCGGCCGAACCGGATCGTCCCGTTCCATCCCGATATCGGGCCAAGCCTTAGTGTCAGTCCGCCCGCCGCACAAGTGAACCCGCACACGCCCTGTCAACAAAGCGCAAGAGCCCCTATGTGCCTGTCGGACAAAGCGCCCGCCAGCATGAAACCGGTGCTGGCGGCGTGGCCCTGCGGGGTTTAATCTGTGCTGAATGGCCCGGCTGTGCAGGGCCCGATGGAGTTGACGATGATCCGGATTCTCGAACGCCTGTTCGGCGGTGCCCCCGGCGGCGACCTCGATACACTGTGGCACCGGGTGGTGGCCATCGCGCGCGAGGAACACTGGTATGCCGACCGCGGGGTGGCCGATACCGTGGAGGGGCGCTTCGATATGGTGACCGCGGTCACCGCGCTGGTACTGATCCGCATGGAGCGCGACGGCATGGTCGAGGATGCGGCGCGCCTCACCGAACTGTTCATCGAGGATATGGACGGCCAGCTGCGCGAAGCGGGCGTCAGCGATCTCGTCGTCGGCAAGTCGATGGGCAAGCTGGTCAGCGCGCTGGGCGGCCGGATCGGCGCCTATCGCGAGGGGCTGGCCGCCGATGACGCGTCGCTGGCCGATGCCGCCGCGCGCAACACCACGATGCTCGATGGCGCCGGCGGGCTGCCGCTGGCCGAGGGGCTGCGCGCGCTGGCCGCCGACATCGACCGGGCCGAACGGGCCGATCTGCTGAAGGGAGTGATCGCGAGATGACCGCCGAACTGTCCGAACTGAGCCGCTGGATCGCGGTGCGGCAGAGCGCGGGCCGCCATGTCGAAGTGGTCGCCGACGCGGCAGAGCGGGCGCGGCTGGCCGAACGGTTCGACCTTGTCCGCGTCGATTCGCTGGAGGCCGAAGTCACGCTGGGCAAGGACGGCGCGGCGATCACCGCCGACGGATCGCTGCGCGCGACCATCGTCCAGACCTGCGCCGTATCGGGCGACGACCTGCCGGTTGCCATCGAGGAGCCGCTCGCCCTGCGCTTCGTGCCCGAAGGTTCGGTTAGCGACGAAGAGGTCGAGCTTGAGGAGGACGAGCTCGACGAGATCCCCTTCACCGGCGATCGTTTCGACCTGGGCGAAGCCGTGGCGCAGAGCCTGGCGCTGGCGATCGACCCGTTCCTGACCGGGCCGGACGCGGACCGGGTGCGCCGCGAAGTCGGCCTTGCCGAACCGCCGAAGGAAAACCCCTTCGCCGCGCTGAAGGGCCTGAAAGGCTGAAAACCCGAACGCGAAACGCCGCCCTGTCGGTGCGACCGGGCGGCGTTCTTGCCTCAGACTGTCTTGCGAACGATCAGAACGGGATGTCGTCGTCCAGATCGTCGTAACCGCCCGAACCGGCCCCGCCCGAACCGCCACCGCCCTGGTTCCAGCCGCCCGACGAACCGCCGGAGCTGCCGCCACCCTGGTTCCAGCCGCCCGAGCCGCTGCCCGCGCTGCCGCCCGATGCGCCCGAGCCACCGCCCCAGTCGCCGCCGCCACGGTTGCCGCCGCCGCCACCGCCACCGCCACCCTGCGCCCCGTCGAGCATCGTCAGCGTGCCGTTCATGCCGCCGACCGCGATCTCGGTCGTATAGCGGTCGTTGCCGCTCTGGTCCTGCCACTTGCGGGTGCGCAGCTGGCCTTCGATGTAGACCTTGCTACCCTTGCGCAGGAAGCGTTCGACGACGCCGACCAGCCCTTCGGAATTGATGACGACCGTGTGCCATTCGGTGCGCTCCTTGCGCTCTCCGGTCTGGCGGTCCTTCCAGTTCTCGGAAGTGGCGATGCGAAGGTTCGCGATCCGGCCGCCGTTCTGGAACGACTTGATTTCCGGGTCGGCGCCCAGGTTGCCGATCAGCATGACCTTGTTGAGTGAGCCCGCCATGTTCTCTCCGCTCTGTCGGGTGGGGGGCGGCGAATAGACGCGCCCGGAAGTGATTCTGAACAGCGGATATAGGGCGCGCGGCCCCGCCCTGCCACCGCAGGACGGGCGTTTAGGGGCGCTTATCGACAGCTAGGACCGACCGTCCGATCAGCCGCCCTCAAAGCCCGGCGGCGGTCGCGATCCAGAAGGTGGCCCCCGCCGCCGCATAGGCCAGCGCGAAAAGGTAGGCGAGCATGAAGGCCGGCCATTTCCAGCCATTCGTCTCCCGCTTGGCGACCGCGATGGTCGACAGGCACTGCGGCGCGAAGACGAACCACGCCAGGAAGGCGAGCGCCATCGGCAGGGTCCAGTCGGCGGCGAGCTGCGTGCCCAGCGCCTGTGCGGCCGCCTCTTCATCGGGGGCGGCCACGGCATAAGTGGTCGCCAGCGACGATACCGCCACCTCGCGCGCGGCCATCGCCGGGATCAGCGCCAGCGCCATGTCGCGGTTGAAGCCGATCGGCTCGACCACGACGGCAAGGCCGTTGGCGATCTTGCCCGCGAAGGATGCGTCGACCTGGTTCTCGCCCGGCTGCGCCTGCGGGAAGGAGAGCAGCAGCCACAGCACCACGGTGACGGTGAAGATGATCGTGCCCGCCCGGCGCAGGAAGATCCAAGCGCGCTGCCACAGGCCGATGGCCACGTCCTTCAGCAGCGGCCACTGGTAGCGTGGAAGCTCCATGATGAAACCCGACGCCTGCCCCTTGGTCACGCTGCGCCGCAGGACCAGCGCGACGAGCATCGCGCCGACGATCCCGGCGACATAGAGCGCAAAGAGCACCAGCCCCTGCAGCCCGATGCCCGGACCCACGCGGGTGGGGGGGATGAAGGCGGCGATGATCACCGCATAGACCGGCAGGCGCGCCGAACAGGTCATCATCGGGGCGATGAGAATCGTCGTCAGCCGGTCCTTCGGATCGGAGATGCTGCGCGTCGCCATGATGCCGGGAATGGCGCAGGCGAAGCTGGAGAGCAGCGGGATGAAGCTGCGGCCCGACAGGCCGACCGCGGCCATCATCCGGTCCATCAGGAAGGCGGCGCGGGCCATGTAGCCGGTCGCCTCCATCACCAGGATGAAGAAGAACAGGATCACGATCTGCGGCAGGAACACGACGACCGAGCCGACGCCCGCCAGCACGCCTTCGGTCACCGCGTCGCGCAGGATCGAGGGCGGGACGTTGGCGCGCACCGCGTCGGACAGCGCGCCGACCAGCCCGTCGAGCGCGTCGGCAAATGGCGTCGCCCAGGCAAAGACCGCCTGGAACACCACGAAGAGCATCGCGAACAGGATCACCGGGCCGAGCCAAGGATGCAGCAGCACCTTGTCCAGCCCGCGGTGCAGGCGGCGGGTGCGCGTTTCGGATATGATCGCGGCCTTCGCCATCGCGCGGGCACTGACCCGGCGTTCGACGATGTCGACATCGGCGGCCAGCGGCGCTTCGGTCGGATGACGGTCGATCGTCTTGCCGAGAACGGTGGTGAGGTCGACATGGCCCTTGCGGCGCACCGCCACGGTTTCCACTACCGGCACGCCCAGCGCCTGTTCAAGCGCGCGCGCATCGATGACCAGCCCGTCGCGCGTGGCAAGGTCGATCATGTTGAGCGCCACCACCGTCGGCAGCCCCAGCGCGATGACTTCCTGCGCGAAGACGAGATGCTGTTCGAGATTGTTGGCATCGAGCACAACGATCAGCGCATCGGGCCGCTTCTGCCCTTCCTGTCGCCCCATGACGACGTCGCGGGTCACCGCCTCGTCCGGGCTGGTGGGGTCGAGCGAGTAGGAGCCGGGCAGGTCGAGCAGTTCGGCCGGCTCGCCGCTCGCCATGATCAGGCGGCCCGCCTTGCGCTCCACCGTCACGCCCGGATAGTTGGCGATCTTCTGACGCGCGCCGGTCATCGCGTTGAACAGCGCGCTCTTGCCCGCATTGGGATTGCCGACGAGCGCGATGGTAATCGGACCGCGGGTCATTGGCCGCTGCCTTCTTCAGAAGTGACGCCGGCAGGGTGCACTTTTTCGCCGTGCGCATCCTCGACCATGATGGCCAGCGCGTGTTCGCGGCGCAGCGCGACCGTCATCCGGCCCACCTCGACCGCCAGCGGATCGCGCCCGGCGAAGATGCCGCGATGGGCGAGTTTCAGCACCGCGCCGACATCGACCCCTAGCGCGCGCAGGCGCCGTGCCTCGCCGCTTTCGAGCCGATCCCACGCGACATGCATCACGCGAACGGCGCTGCCCAGCGGCCTGTCGGCCAGACTCGTCACGGAATCCCTATCCATGGGACGAGGCTCGTTGCACAGCCGGAGAGACTTTGCAACTCATTCTCAATAATTGATCGAGGTCAAATCCCGCGGGTGTCAGGCGGCTGGGTAGCGCAACCGCCCCAGCAGCCGGGCGACGCTGAAATGCTCCCGATCGCCGCCGGTCATCCGGGCCTTCGCCTTGCCGAAACGGGCCACGTCCTGCAGCCGCCGGTCCATGAAGGCGAAGGTTTCCATCTGCCCGGCACTGTCGTCGTCGACCAGCACCGCGAGGGTGGAGGCATAGACCGAGGCGAGGATCGCCCGCTTGGAATAGTGGTTGAAGTCGGTCGCCGTATCGCCCGCCATGCGCCACATCAGGTCGGCGCTGCGCCAGCCGAGCCGGGC
>CAYRLC010000028.1:0-17930 GCA_964424995.1 uncultured Croceicoccus sp. | reverse complement strand
CCGTATCGCCCGCCATGCGCCACATCAGGTCGGCGCTGCGCCAGCCGAGCCGGGCCGTGCGAGCCAGGTTCGCGGGCCGCGCCATCACCGTCAGCGCGCGGCGCAGCGCTTCGCGGTTCTGGGAGAGATGTTCGATGCGGAACACCAGCAGGGTGCGGATGCGCGCGGAAAAGCCCATCTGCGCCAGCATGTCGGCGGGTAGCGCCTCTGCCATCGCCCGGTCGATCGTCGCGATCCACGCGGCGATCATGTCCATCGCCCCGCCCGGATAGACCAGCCGCGCAACAGCGGGATCGAGCCCCGCCTGCTCCGCGGCAGAGGCGACCGCCTTGTCGGTCCAGCCGTCGAACACGGCGGCATCGGCGACGGCGGGCGCGAGCGCCTGCGCCATCTCCTCCAGCGTCATGTCGTCGAAAGCGGTCGCCATGCCGGTCCTAACGCACCGCAGGGCCGTAAGTGCCGCCGTTGCCGCGAATCTTGTCGGACTTCTCGATCAGGTCGAGGATCGGGCTCGCCCGTCCGTCGATCTTGGCATAGTCGCGCGCGCTGCGGCCCGAATTGTCGGCCTTGTCGGGATTCGCGCCCTTTTCCAGCAGCAGCTTCGCCATCTCTGTGTCGCGAAGATGCGTGGCGAGGATCAGCGGCGTTTCGCCGGTGGGGTTCGGCTCGTCCACGTTGGCGCCCGCGTCGGCCAGCGCGCCGATCCCTTCGAGGAAGCGGAGCAAGGCGGCGAGTTCGATCGGCGTCACGCCCTCGTTGTCGCGGAAGTTGGGGTTGGCCCGTGCCTGCAGCAGGAAGTTCACCCAGACGAGATCGCGCCGTTGCACCACGATGTGCAGCGCGCTCTGCCCGGTGGAGATGTCGCGGCTGTTGACGATGGTGTTGCCCGGTTCGCCCAGCGCCTTCGTCACCGCGTCGCCGTCGCGCTTCTTCACCGCGTCGAGGAACTTGTACCCGTCCGAGAATTGCGCGCTGGCCGGCATGGCGACCATCGCCCCTGCCGCTGCCGCCGCCACGATCGCCGTACGCACCGCGGCGCGCCCCAAGCTGCGAAACACTCTATCACCCTTCATAATTTTCCCGTGCCCAGTCAGAGTCCCCACCCTGCATGCACTTGCGCTGAGCCTCTTAGCAGGACATGAACCGGCCCGCCATGCCCATCACCTTCATCGCGAAACCGCGCCTGTTGCGCGCCGCCCTCCCCCTCTTCGCCGCCGCCCTGCTGACGGCGTGCGGCATGCCGGGATCGCAGCCCGACCTGTCGACCGCGCCGCTGGCCGGCGCTACGATCGGGGGCGATTTCACGCTGAACGACAAGGACGGCAAGCCCGTCCGCTGGTCCGATTTCAAGGGCCAGTGGCGGATCGTCTATTTCGGCTACACCTTCTGCCCTGATGTCTGCCCGGTCGACGCCGCCGCCATCGGGCAGGGCCTTGCCCGGTTCGAGAAGGCGGAGCCGGAGCTGGGCGCGAAGATCACGCCGATCTTCATCACCGTCGATCCCGCGCGCGACACGCCCGCGGTGGTCGGCGAATTCGCCGCCAACTTCCACCCGCGCCTGATCGGCCTGTCGGGCACGCCCGAGGAAACCGCCGCCGCCGCAAAGAAGTTCGCGGTGTGGTTCGAAAAGGGCGAATCTGCGGCAGAGGGCGGCTACATGGTCAACCACACCAACCAGACCGTGCTGTTCGACCCCGATGGCAACCCGATCGCGCTGCTGCCCACCGACAAGGGCGGGCAGGCGGTCGCCGACGAAATCGCCCGATGGGTGAGCTAGGGCGCGACCTTCCATTCTGGGAAAAGCCGCTGGCGGAATTGTCCGACGGCGAGTGGGAGGCGCTGTGCGACGGGTGCGGGCAGTGCTGCCTGCACAAGCTGGAGGACGCTGACACCGGCGAAATCTACGAGACCGACGTCGCCTGCACCCTGCTGGACGTCAACACCGCGCGGTGCATGGATTATCCCAACCGCAAGGCGAAAGTGCCCGACTGCCTGCAACTGACGCGCGAGACGGCGGGCACGCTTCCGTGGCTGCCGAAGACCTGCGCCTACAGGCTGCGCGCGAACGGCGAGCCGCTACCGGAATGGCACCACTTGCGCACCGGATCGCTCGACGCGGTGCGCGCGGCGGGCGTGTCGGTCGCAGGCCGGGTGATATCCGAGGACGATGCCGGACCGATCGAGGAACACGTCGTGATCGAGGGCTACGAGCTCCATCGCTGGGATGACGACGCAGAAGGCCCGGACGGCGGGGAACCGGAATGAACCGCGCGCGGCGGGGGCTGGAGGCGATTTTGAAGCGCAAGGCCGCGCCGCCCGGCGAACTGGTCGAGATGCTGACCCTGCCCGATGGCAGCGAACGCCCGCTGCGCATGCGTCGCCACGCCGCCGCCCGCCGCATGACCCTGCGCCTGGCGCCCGATGGCAGCGAGGTGCGCGTGACCATCCCGCGCTGGACCCCGTTTTCCGAAGCCCGCGCCTTTGCCCTGTCGCGCCGCGAATGGCTCGCCGCGCATCTTGCCCGCGTGCCCGACAAGGTCGAGATCGAAGCTGGATCGACGATCGGTTTCCGGGGCCGCGAACTGGTCGTCGCATGGGAACAGCGCCTGCCTCGCCGCCCCGCTCTGGTCGGCGAACGGCTGCAACTGGGCGGACCGCCCGATGGCATCGCGAACCGCATACGCCGCTGGCTGGAGGACGAGGCGCTGGCCCTCGCCCGGGCCGACCTGCACCATTACTGCACCGCCGCCGGGCTCGCCGTGCCGGACCTGCGGCTGAGCCGGGCGCAGCGTCGGTGGGGTTCGTGCTCCACCAGCGGCACGGTGCGGATCAACTGGCGGCTGGTCATGGCGCCCGACATGGTGCGCCGCTCGGTCGTTGCGCACGAAGTCGCGCACCTGGTCCACTTCGACCACTCGCCGCGATTCCACGCATTCCTTGGCGATCTTTACGAAGGCGACATCGCCGCCGCCGATGCCTGGCTGAAGCGGCATGGCCGAACGCTCCATGCGCCGTTCGGCTGACGGATTAGTGGCAAGTTCAGGCGCGAGCGATTATGGACGCTGCTGCCATGACGACTCCCACCGCGCTTTCGAAATTCCTGACAATGCTCAACCCGGTTCGCGCGATCCGCGATTTCCGGCAGGTGTGGATGGCGGAGAACCCCTATCGCTGGCGTTTCGCGCTGGTCGCGGCGGTGGCGACGGGGTCGATCTTCTACACCATGATGGGCGAGGATTACCGGATCGAGCCGCGCCCGCCCGAGATCACCTGGATCACCACGTACGATCCCGACCGCACCGATGCCGAGATCATGGCCAGCAACATCGCCAACCAGCGCGAGCAGGAGCGGCTGAAGGCCGAACGGGCCGCGCGCGAGGCAAAGGCGCGCGAGGTCTACGAAGCGGTGGGCCGCGCATCGGGCATGGATGTCGAGGCGATCAAGGCCGAGGGCGACGCCGCCCGTGCCGCCGAGGCCGAAGCGGCGGAGGCACGGCGGCAGGAACTGCTCGCCAAGATCCGGGCGCGGCAGGGCGAGTGATTTCGGGGCGAGTGATCCCGGAAGCGGCGACACCGATGGACCGGCCGTGAGGCGCCCTGCCGACGACGACCGTCGCTGGCTCGAAGCCGCCGCCCGCATCGCCGAACGCGGTCGCCCGCGATCCGCTCCGAACCCTGCCGTGGGTTGCGTGCTCGTGAAGGACGGGTGCGTCGTCGGGCGCGGCTGGACCCAGCCCGGCGGACGGCCCCATGCCGAAGCGATGGCTCTGGCGGCAGCCGGCGCGCAGGCCCGCGGCGCGACGGCGCATGTCACCCTCGAACCCTGCGCGCATGATAGCGTGCGCGGCCCCTGCTGCGCCGGGGCGCTGGTAGCGGCGGGCGTGGCAAAAGTGATCGTCGGCTGCCCCGATCCCGATCCGCGCACGGCGGGCGCGGGTGTCGCGATGCTTCGCGCCGCCGGGGTGGAAGTGGCGGAAGCCGATTGCGCCGCCAGCCGCGCCTCACTGGCCGGATACCTGGCGCGGGCAGCGCTGGGCCGTCCCTTCGTGACGCTGAAACTGGCGCTGTCGCTCGATGGCTGCATCGCCACGGCGGCGGGCGAGAGCCAGTGGATCACCGGCGATCCGGCGCGCTCGCATGCCCATCTCGAACGCGCGCGGAACGAGGCCATCCTCGTCGGTGGCGGCACCTTGCGCACCGACACGCCGCGGCTCGACGTGCGGCTCCCCGGGCTGGAGGATCGCAGCCCGGCGCGCTGGGTCCTGACGCGCGGTAACGCGCCCGATGGCTGGCAGCCCTTGGCCGATCCTGCCGACCTCTCGCCGATGGCCCCCGCACAATACCTTTTCGTCGAGGGCGGGGCCGGGGCGGCGGCAAGCTTCCTTGAAGCCGACGCGGTGGACCGGCTGCTGATCTACCGCGCGCCCATAGTGCTCGGCAGCGGGCTTCCGGGCATTGCCGACATCGGTCTCGGCTCGCTGGCGGGCGCGCACGGGCGCTGGCTGCTGGCCGACACGCGGCGGCTGGGTGCGGACACGCTGGAAGTCTACGCCCGCAGCCGCTAGCAGGGCGGTCATGTTCACCGGAATCGTCACCGCCATCGGCACCGTCACCTCCGTCGCCCGTACAGGCGATACCCGCCTCGTCATCGCCTGCCCGTTCGATCCGGCTAGAATCGCCATCGGCGCGTCGATCGCCTGTTCGGGCGTCTGCCTGACGGTGGTGGAGCGCGGCGGAGCGGCGGGCGACGCGTGGTTCGCTGTCGACGTCAGCGATGAGACGATCAGCAAGACCGCGCCGCTGCAATGGCAGGACGGCGCGCGCATCAATCTCGAACCCGCGCTCAAGCTGGGCGACGAACTGGGCGGGCACATCGTCACCGGCCACGTCGATGCCGTGGGCCGGGTGGCCCTGCGCGAGGAGCGCGGCGGGTCGATGCATCTGGAGGTCGACGCGCCCCCGGCCATTGCGCCCTACATCGCCACCAAGGGGTCGATCACGATGGAGGGCGTGTCGCTCACCGTGAACGCGGTTGAGGATCTGGCCGACGGATCGGCGCGCTTTTCGCTCAACATCATTCCCCACACCGCCGAAGTGACGACGCTGGGCGCGCTGAAGGAAGGGGACGGCGTGAACCTCGAGATCGACGTTCTGGCCCGCTACCTGAAGCGGATGCAGGATCTCGCCGCCACGCGCGCCTAGAGCCGGGATTTCAGGCCGGGCGCTCGATCAGGTAGCGTACGCGGTTGCCGTCGGCGGTGTGCTGCACCTCGCCGGTCCAGCGCGCGCCGATGCCTTCGGCGGCGCGGCGCGAACGCATGTTGTCCGCGCCGATGGTGAACCACACGCGCGCCACCTCGGCGAAGGCGTGGTCGAGCATCAGGCGCTTCATCTCGCGGTTGGTGCCGTTGCGCCAATGGCTGCGGGCAAGGAAAGTCCAGCCGATCTCGACCTCACCGCCATTCGCGGGATCGTGGCTCTGGAACCGGGTCGAGCCGATGAGCGCGCCCGTCGCCGCATCCTCGACCGCCAGCGCGCCGCCCTTCGCGAGCGCATCGTCGAAGAACGCGGTGAAGACCTGCGGCTGCCAGCGATCGTGCGCCGGGTGCTGTTCCCAGGTCAGCGGATCGGCCGCGACGGCGTGGAGCGCGTCGCGGTCGTCCTCGCTCAGCGGGCGCAGGCGGACCAGCTTGCCGATCAGCATCGGCTGCCGGTCCATCCCGCGTTGTTCCCGATCAGGCGCTCACCGACGCGATGGCGTCGATGAACTTGTCGATGTTGCCGCTGGTCAGACCCGCGACGTTGATGCGGCCCGAACCCGCCATGTACACCGCATGGTCGTCGCGCAGCGCCTGGATCTGGTCCTTCGACAGCGGCAGCATGGCGAAAAGCCCGTTCTGCGTGCCATAGGGGGTCAGGTCCACCGAACCGGCAGTGCCCGCGGCGGCAAGGCGGTCGCGCATGGTGCGCATGCGGGCGCGCATGTCGTCGAGCTCGGCCAGCCACTGCTTCGTCAGCTCCGCATCCTCGAGGATGAGGCGCACCGCAGCCGCGCCGTGATCGGGCGGCATCGACCAGTTCGCACGGGCCAGCGACGCGCCGTTCGACATGATCGCGGGCAGCTGGTCCTTGTCGGCGGCCAGAACGTAGAACGCACCGACGCGGTCGCGATAGAGGCCGAAGTTCTTGTCGCACGAATAGGCGAGCAGCGCCTCGGGCACCGTGTCCATGACGATGCGCACGCCGGCGGCATCCTCTTCCATTCCGTCGCCCAGGCCCTGGTAGGCAAGATCAAGGATCGGCAGCAGGCCCTTGTCCTTCAGCAGCGAAGCGATCTCGCGCCAGTTCTCGACCGAATAGTCGATACCGGTCGGGTTGTGGCAGCAGCCGTGCAGCAGGATCGCATCGGTCGGTGCCGCCGCCGCGATGGCCGCGCGCAGGGCATCCATGTCCACCGCGCCGTCCCTGGCATGGTCGAACATCACGACGCCGAGGTCGAGATCCTTCATGATCTGCGCGTGGTTGGGCCAGCTGGGGTTGCCCATGATGACGCGGGTGACGCCCGCCGCCTTGGCCAACGCCACGGCAATGCGCACGCCGCCGGTGCCGCCCGGGGTCTGCATCCCGTCGATCCGGTCGATCGCGGTGAAATCCTTGCCGAAGATGTAGGGCTTCAGCGCGTTGACGAAGCCCATGTCGCCCTCGGGGCCGAGGTAGGCCTTGGAATCCTGCACCTCGACGAGCTTCTTTTCCGCTCCCTTCACCGCGGCGAAGACTGGCGTGGCGCCGTCCCCGGTGCGATAGACACCGACGCCGAGGTCGATCTTGTCCGCGCGATTGTCCGCTCCGTAGAGCTTGATCAGCGCAAGCAGCGCATCGGCGGGCTGGGCGGGAAGCGTGGAGAGCATGGTCTCTGGTCCTGTCAAAAGCCCCGCACTCAATCGCGGGCGCGCGCTCCATGCCCACGGACGGCCCCGGGTTCAAGCCCCGAGACCGTCGATGGGTGGCAATTCAGGACAAGTGCGGCGTGCGCGCCCTCAGAACGGCAGCCAGCGCTGCTTTTTCGAGAACTTCATGTAGCCCGCGTTGACGCCGAGCCGCAGGCCCGCGCCGACGCGGACGGGAATCAGCACGACATCGCCCTTGCGCATGTAGCTGACGTTGAAACCGCCGACGAGATAGGCCTGCCCCTCGCCTGCCGGGAAGCGTTCGTAAAGTTCCTCGCTGTCCCACAGGTTGTAGACGAGGATGAAGGTCGAGGCCGCATTCGCACCGGCGTCGAAGCCGATCGACGGGCCGGTCCAGTAGACGGTCTGCTCGCCCTCCACCTTGTGGTGCATGGTGCCCGAGCCATAGCGCACGCCGATGGCGATCGCGCCGCCCGCCTCGCGCCCGGTGATATAGGCGTTGGGCTGGCCCTGCTTCTTCAGGATGTCCTGGATCACGTCGGCGAGGCCCTTTGCGCCCTTGCCGAACACGCCCTCGGCCGCGCCGATCAGATCGTCTTCCTGATAGGTCGCCTGGCTGTCGACTGCCGGTGCGGCGGTCGCTGTCGGGGCGGCGGGTGCGGCGGTCGTCGCCATCGGCTCCATGTGCGGATCGGCGGGATCGACGGGATAAGTCTGCGGCGCGGGGGCCGTGGCATAGGGATCGCCGCCCACCGCCGGCAGTTCGCTCTTGGGCGCGGGCTGCGCCAGATCGCCGTCGATCGCGGTATCGGGGTCCACCGTCTGCATCTGTGCCTGGGCGGGCGCGGCCGTCAGCGCCGTGACCGGCATCGCGAGCGCGGCCAGAGCCAGTGCCCAGCCCGAGCGAATCCGGCCCGAGCGGCGGCCGATCGAAAGAATGCGGTTCATGGGTCTTCCCTGTCCAACTGGTGCCTGCCGCCCGGCCGATCCTTGCCCGATCCCTGGCCATTGCGGCGGATGCCTGCCTGTGCGGCAACCTTACCCGCGATGTGAGCCTTCGGGCCATGAATGGGCGGTGAATCGAATCCGAACCGCGACGAAGCGAGTTCTCCCCACGGCCCGCTCGCACCGCCGCGATCCCGCCCCGCCAGCTTTTTGCGCGAATGAAGCGAGAGGCCTTGCCGAGTATCGAGGGCCTAGCTATAGCCCGCCGCTCACCCGGCCAGCGGCCGTGGTGGTGCGGAGACGTGGGTGAGTGGCTGAAACCAGCTCCCTGCTAAGGAGCCATACTGCTATCGCGGTATCGAGGGTTCGAATCCCTCCGTCTCCGCCACCGGTTTCACCCCGACAGATCCGAATCGACCCACGGCGCGGCATGCCGGCCGATCAGACGGCGGAGCTGAACTTGCGCTCGGACTGCTGGCGATAGGGGTCGAAGATGGCCGCGATCGTGCGGGCATAGGGCAACCCGTCGGCGGTGATGTCCAGCCAGTCGCCGTGCCATGCCGCAAGGCCGCGTTCGACGAAGGGTTTAAGCCTCGCCTCCGCCTCGTTCCGCAGCGGTGCGGTGAGCGCCGCGCGGCCCGTGCAGAGCAGCGCCTCGATCACCGCGCCGCGGCGGCGGTCCTCGGCGCTGCGCAGGATGCCGCGATGGGCGGTGGGCAGGCTTTGCGAGGCGATCATGCGATAGCGCCCGCTGCTCTTCTCGTTCTGGGCAAGGAGGTGCGGAAAGGCGCTGATCGCCGAACTGCCGAGGCCGATGAGGTTCGGCGCGTTGTCGTCGGTGAAGCCTTGAAAATTGCGACGCACACGTCCCTCTACCGCCGCGTGGGCCAGCGGATCGCCGGGGCGGGCGAAATGGTCGAAACCGACCGGCGCGTAGCCGTGCGTGGCGAGATAACCGAAGCCCAGCGCGGCCATCGCGAAACGCTCGTGCTGATCGGGCAGCGCGCTCGCGTCGATTACCTTCTGGCGCGGCACGATGTGCGGGAGGTGGGCATAGCCGAACAGCGCCACCCGGTCCGCCCCCAGCACGCGGGTGCGGTGCAGGGTGTCGAGCAGGTCGTCGCGGCTCTGGCCCGGCAGCCCGTACATCAGGTCGAAGTTGAGCGAGAAGACCCCCGCCTCGCGCAGCCAGTCGACGGTGCGCACGATCGTATCCTCGTCCTGCACCCGCCCGATCGCCCGTTGGCAATGCGCGGCAAAGGTCTGCACGCCGAGGCTGGCCCGCTCCACCCCCACGGCGCGGATCGCCAGCATCCAGTCGGCGGTCATCGCGCGCGGGTCGAGCTCGATCGAATAGATCGGGTCGGTCAGCCGGAACGCGGCGGTCAGGCGGTTGACCAGCCGGATGAAGTCCGCCGGATCGAGCGCGTTGGGGCTGCCGCCGCCGAACGAAACCCGCCGCACCCGAACGCCCTGCGGCAAAAGCGAGGCGACGAGGCCGATTTCCCGGTCCATCGCGGCGAGATAGGATTCGAGCCGCTGTCGCCGCCCGGACGCGCCGGTGTTGCAGCCGCAATAGAAGCAGATCTTCTCGCAGAACGGGATGTGGACGTAGAGCGAGACATCGCCCTTCGCCTCGGCGATCGCCTCGGTCAGCAGCGCGGGCGGGATGTCACCGAACTCCGCCGCGGTGGGGTAGCTGGTGTAGCGCGGGACCGGAACGGCCAGCAGGTCGGGATGAAAAGGCCACATGCCAGCCTCTCTGCCCGGTTCGCCGGCCGCGATCATTGTCCTGCGTCAATCGCCGCGCCGCCGGCTCGCTTTCGCGAGCATCCGGCGTGGCAGGCCTTCTGCGAGCAGGGCTCGGGCACCTCGCGCTGGCGCCGGGGCAACGGGATTGCCGCCGTGCCGCCGCCGCACAAGGCGACGTGCAATACGGTTTCGGTCGGGGCGGGGAGCGGGCCGATCATGGCCGGAACCAGCGCGACCAGAGCGAGGATGGCCGCGTTCATTTCTCGTCATCGATCAGGATGCGGTAGGACGAGCCTTCCAGATCCTCGAACTGCCCGTCGCGCATCGCCCAGAAGAACGCGCCGAGCCCCAGCCCGCCGAGGCCGAGCGCGATGGGAATGAGGAAGACGAGGCTGGTCATGCGACGGCTCCGGCAGACCTGGCCGCCCGCGCCAGCCGCAGCGAATTGGCGATCACGATCAGCGAGCTCATCGACATGGCGATGGCCGCGATCATCGGCGTCACGCGTCCCATCAGCGCGAGCGGAACCGCCAGCACGTTGTACCCGATGGCAAGCGCGAAATTCTGGCGCACCACCGTCATGGTCGCGCGCGACACGCGAACCGCCCAGGCCACCGGCATCAGCCCGGCACCGGTGAAGACCGCGTCCGCCGCCTGCTGGCTGAGATCGCTGGCGGTGCCCGGCGCGATGGAGGCATGCGCGGCGGCGAGCGCGGGCCCGTCGTTGAGACCGTCGCCCACCATCAGCGGCCTGTGCCCGGCGGCGCGCAGCGTTTCGAGCAGTGCCAGCTTGCCCTGCGGCGTGACGCCCCCTTCGCCCGCAATGCCCAGCTCTTGCGCAACCCTGGTCACCGCGTCGGCGCGATCACCCGACACGATCCGCGCCGCGATGCCCATGTCGCCGAGCGCCGCCAGCGCCCGCACCGCATCGGGGCGCAGCGCATCGGCAAGTGCCACGACGGTGCGGCGTTCCCCCCACCGCACCGTCGTGGCCAGCGCGCCGTCGGACGGATGGGCGCGTTCGAGTGCGACCGGCTTGCCGTCCAGCGCACCGAACACGCCTTCGCCGGCGCGTTCCTCTATGTTCGTGACCGGGGCGGGGCTGACCCCTTCGCGCAGCAGCGCCGCCGCCAGCCCGCGCGACAGCGGGTGGTGGCTGTGCTGCGCGAGCGCCAGCGCGATCGCCCGACCTTCGCCGTCCAGCGGCGCGAGATCGGGCACCGGCTGGCCCATCGTCAGCGTGCCGGTCTTGTCCAGTAGCGCGACGTCGACTTCGGCCAGCCGTTCGAGCGCGGAGCCGTCCTTGACCAGCAGGCCCTGCTTCATCAGCGCGCCCGCCGCGACCACTTGTGCCGCCGGAACCGCGAGGCCAATGGCGCAAGGGCAGGTGATGATCAGCACCGCGATGGCGATCACCAGCGACTGGTACCAGCCCGCGCCTGCCCACATCCATCCGGCAAAGGCCAGCAGCGTCAGGGTGTGGACCGCCGGGGCGTAGAGCCGCGAGGCACGGTCGGCGATGCGGACGTAGCGGCTGCGGGACTGCCCTGCTTCGTCCATCAGGCGGGCGACTTCGGCGATTACGGTGTCCTGCGCGGCGGCGGTGATGCGCACGCGCAGCGGCTGCGACAGGTTGACCGTGCCCGCGTGGACCATGCTGCCCGGGCCCACCGGTTCGGGCGCGGCCTCGCCCGTCAGCATGGCGTTGTCGGTGGCGCTGCTGCCGTCCTCTACCACCCCGTCCGCGGCCAGTGCTTCCCCGGCGGCGACGAGCATGACCATGCCGGGTTCGAGCGTATCGGCATCCATGCGCCGCACCGTGCCATCGGGCTGGAGCACCCCCGCGCTGCGCCCCATCCGGCCCAGCAAAGCACTAATGCCCGCCCGCGTGCGGGTGCGCATCGCGGCGTCGAGCGCACGCCCCGCCAAAAGGAAGAACAGCAGCATCGTCGCGCCGTCGAAATAGGCCTGGTCGCCGCCGGACAGCGTTTCATAGAGGCTGAGCGCGGTGGCCAGCAGCACGCCGATGGAAATCGGTACGTCCATGTTGGTGCGCCCGTAACGCAGCGCCATCGCCGCGCTGGCGAAGAAGGGCCGGCCAGCATAGGCGATCACCGGCAGCGCGATCAGCGCCGAGAGCAGGTGGAACACCTCGCGCGTTGCCCCATCCGCGCCGGACCAGACACTGACCGAGAGCAGCATGACGTTCATCATGCCGAACCCGGCCACGGCGAGTGCGCGGAGCAGGGTGCGCAGTTCCTTGTCATCCTGCGCCAGCGGATTGGCCGCGACCGGCTGCGCCTCGAACCCCAGTCGGGCGAGCGCGTCGATCAGGTCCGTCTCGTCGATCCGCGCATCGTGGTGAACGGCGACGCGCTTGGCCGAGAAGTTGACCCGCGCCGCGGCGACCCCGGGCAGGCGCGGCAGCTCACGCTCGATCTTGCCGATGCAGCCCGCGCACTTGATGCCCGGCACGGTAAGCCGCGTTTCGGTCAGCTTCGCGGCGGCGAAGGCGGCATGATCGGCAGCGGCGGTCATGGCAGCACGCTTTCGCTGCGGACGCGGCGGCCCGCCGCTTCCACCGTCACCCGCAGGGTCCATCGCCCGGCGGGCAGCGCCTCTCGCGACAGGGCGATCCGGCCGTTCACGTCGAACGTCAGCGCGGTGTCGGGCGCGTGGCCCAGCGGGTGCCGCGCCTCTGCCGCCACGCGCGCGCCCGTCGGCACGCCGGTCAGCGCCAGCGCGACCCTTCCGTCGCTGCGGTGCGTGGCGCCGACCTTCCAGCCCAGCGCCTGCTCGGCCTCCGCCTCTGCCAGCCAGCGGTTGAAATCCTGGCTGGCGACATAGGAATTCTCGACCACCACGCCGCCGAAGCTGCGCTTGGCGATGACCGCGGCGGTGAAATTCACCGCGATCACCACAGCGAAGCCAAGGACGAGGATCGCAGCGACGTGCCATCCGGTCAGGGGGCGGGTTGCGGCTTTCCTCATAGCGGGTTCTCCGGCGCTTCGAAGCGGGTCTGGGCACGCGCCTGCTCGCGCCCCGCGTCCATGGCGGTCAGCGTGAAGGCGAAGTCGGCGGGGCGGGCATCGGCGGGCGCGGTGACATAGGCGCGAACCGATTGGGTGCTGTCCGCCGGCACGGTCACGGTCAGCGTGCGGGCGGCATCGTCGCGGCTGTTGAAATCGCTCCACATAGCGGCGGCGGGCAGGCCTTCGATGGCGATCTGCATCCGCCGCGGCTGCAGCGCCATGTTGCGCAGGCGCAGGGTATAGGCGTTGCGGATCGACCCGTCGCTCATCAGCATGAAGGGCGGGTTGCGATCGGGCGCGACCGAAAGTGCGGTGTGGCTGCGCGCGCCCAGCATGAACAGCATGGCCATGCCGATGCTGCCCCAGATCAGCAGGTAGGCGACGGTGCGCGGACGCAGCAGCGCCTTCCACGCCGGGCGGGCGGGCTCACCCGCCGCCTCGGCTCGGCAATCCTCCAGCGTCGCATAGTCGATCAGCCCGCGCGGGCGGCCCACTTCGGCCATGACCCGGTCGCAGGCATCTATGCACAGCGCGCAGGTGATGCAGCCGATCTGCGGCCCTTCGCGGATGTCGATGCCGGTCGGGCAGACCTGCACGCAGAGCTGGCAATCGATGCAGTCGCCGAACGCGGCCGGGTTCCTGGCCGCCTTTTTGACCCTGCCGCGCGGTTCGCCGCGCCAGTCCTTGTAGGTAACGAGCAGCGACTTCTCGTCCATCATCGCCGTCTGGATGCGGGGCCAGGGGCACATGTAGATGCACACCTGTTCGCGCATGAAGCCGCCCAGCGTCACCGTCGTCAGCGTCAGCACCGCGACCGAGATATAGGCGACGGGGGCGGCATCGCCCGCCCAGAAGTCGCGGACCAGAGTGGGCGCGTCGGCGAAATACAGGATCCACGCGCCGCCGGTCCAGAACCCGATGACGAGGTAGATCGACCACTTGAAGGCGCGGCGCAGCACCTTGCGCCAGGTCCAGGGCGCGGCATCCAGCTTCTGCCGCGCGAAGCGGTCGCCGTCGACGAAACGGTCGACATGCTGGAACACGTCGGTCCAAACTGTCTGCGGGCAGGCATAGCCGCACCACGCGCGCCCCACCGCGCTCGTCACGAGGAACAGGCCGATGCCCGCCATGATCAGCAGGCCCGCGACGAAGTAGAATTCCTGCGGCCAGATCTCGATGCCGAACATGTAGAAGCGGCGATGCGCGAGATCGACCAGCACCGCCTGATCGGGTGCATAAGGGCCGCGATACCAGCGCAGCCACGGCGTGCCGTAATAGATGGTGAGCGTGATCGCCATCAGCGCCCATTTGAACCGGCGGAACGGCCCGTCGATGCGGCGGTTGTGGACCGTCTTCTTCGCTTCGTAGAGCTTTTCGGGCAGGTGCTGGCGCGGCGGCTCCGACGCGTCATGGCGCTCGGTTCCGGCGATTGGCGCGGCCGCCTCGGCAGGAAGGGCGCGGCCGTCCCGGACCGCGCCTTTCGTCAGGATATCGCCGTCACTGGCCATCGGCCCCGTCCCCGGGCGCATCGGTTGTCGTGGAGGCTGGAGCCGGGACGAATGCCTCGCCGCCGCCCAGCGAGTGGACATAGGCCGCCAGCATCTTGATCGTCACCGGGTCCAGCTTGTGCTGCCACGCGGGCATCACGCCCATGCGTGGGTTCAGCACCTGCCTGACGATGTCGTCCTTTGTACCGCCATAGAGCCAGATCGCATCGTTCAGCCTGGGTGCGCCAAGGGTGCGGTTGCCCTCTCCGCGCGCGCCGTGACAGGCGACGCAGTTGTCGGCGAAGATCTTCGCGCCCTGCGCATTGTCCCGACCCTTGCCGCCCAGCGCCAGCACGTGGTCGGCCAGCGCGCTCTGCTGCGCGGCATCGAGCGCACCGTCGAACGAGGGCATCACGCTCTGCCGCGTATCCTCGTCACCGGCCTGGCGGATGCCGTGGATCAGCGTCGTCTCGATGGTCTTCAGATCGCCGCCCCAGAGCCAGTCGTCGTCGTTGAGGTTGGGGTAACCCAGCGTCTGGCTGCCCGCCGCGCCCGACCCGTGGCACTGCGAACAGTTCACGCGAAACGCCGCGCGGCCGCCCGCGACCGCCTGCTGCATCAGCGCGCCGTTTTCGGGCAGGCGCTCGATCGGGATCATGGCCAGCTGTTCTCGCAGCGTGGTATGCGCCTGATCGGCGACCGACAATTCTTTCGCCAGTTCGCCGCGGCTGGTCCAGCCCAGCGTGCCCTCGGTCCCCTTGTTCAGCAGCGGGATCGCCGGGTAGAGGATCACGTAGCCGATCGCGAAGGCGATGCTGAGGTAGAAGGTCCACAGCCACCAGCGCGGCAGCGGGGTGTTCAGCTCCTCGATGCCATCCCATTCGTGGCCGACCGTTTCCGTGCCGGTCGGTTCGTCGACGCGCTTCCCGTGCGGTGTGCGATCATTCGCCATCGTCTTCGCCTTCGAAAATGGAGTGGGCCATGTCGCGGTTCGCCGCGCGCCTGCCGGGCAGGAAGGGCCAGAGGCTCAGGATCACGAAGGCGACCACCATCGCGCCCAGCCCCACCGTGTCGGCCAGATGCCGAAGGGTGTCGTAGTCGCTCACCGCCCCTTCTCCGTCGCGAGGTCTTCCTGCGCGGCGGCGCTGTTCACGTCGACCATCGTGCCCAGCACCTGGAGATAGGCGACAAGCGCATCCATCTCGGTCAGGCGGGCGGGGTTACCGTCGAAGTCGCGGACCTGCGCCTTGGGATAGCGCGCGACGAGATCGGCGGTGTCTGCCTCCGGGTCTGCCTGCGCCCTGAGATCCGCCGCGGCGCTGGCGATGTCCTTCTTCGTATAGGGAACCCCCACGCGGTAGAGCGCGGTGAGGTTCGCCGCGGGGTCGGCGACCTGCAGGTCGGTTTCGGCGAGGAAGCCGTACTGCGGCATGACGCTTTCGGGCACCACGCTCTGCGGATCGGTCAGGTGCTGGACGTGCCAGGCATCGGAATAGCGATTGCCGACCCGGGCAAGGTCCGGCCCGGTGCGCTTCGACCCCCACTGGAACGGGTGGTCGTACATAGATTCCGCGGCAAGACTGTAGTGCCCGTACCGTTCCACCTCGTCACGGAACGGGCGGATCATCTGGCTGTGGCAGGTGTAGCAGCCCTCGCGCACGTAGATGTCGCGCCCCGCCTGTTCGAGCGGGGTGTAGGGACGCACGCCCTCCACCTTCTCGATCGTGTTGTCGATCCAGAACAGCGGGGCGATCTCCACCAAGCCGCCGATGGCCACCACGATCAGGCTGCAAACGCCGAGCAGGGTGACATTGCGTTCGAGCCGGGCGTGACCCTTGATCGAGGCCTGGGCTTCGGAAGTGCTCATGGTCTTGGCCCCCTTACAGAGCAGCAGCGGGAGTGGCGGCGGCGACGGCCCTCGCGGGCAGCGGCCGGTCTGCAGCCGGGTCGTGCGGCGTTTCGGTCATCGGCGCCTCTTCGCGCAGGCGGCCCGCGATGGTCATCGCGAAGTTCCACGTCATGACCGCCGCACCGGAGAGGTACAGCAGGCCGCCGAAGGCGCGCATGATGTACATCGGGTGGATCGCGGCGACAGTGTCGGCGAAGCTGTTCACGAGGTAGCCGTCGGCCCCGTATTCGCGCCACATCAGGCCCTGGGTGATGCCGGCCACCCACATGCTGGCGGCGTAAAAGACGATCCCCAGCGTCGCGAGCCAGAAGTGCCAGTTGATCATCCGCAGCGAATACATCCGCGTCCGGTTCCACAGGCGCGGCGTCAGGTAGTAGACGCAGGCGAAGGTGATCATCCCGTTCCAGCCCAGCGCGCCCGAATGAACGTGGCCGATGGTCCAGTCGGTGTAGTGCGACAGCGAATTGAAGAACTTGATCGACAGCATCGGCCCTTCGAAGGTGCTCATGCCGTAGAAAGCGAGCGCCATGACCATCATGCGGATGATCGGGTCGGTGCGGACCTTGTCCCACGCGCCGTTGAGCGTCATCAGCCCGTTGATCATGCCGCCCCAGCTGGGCATCCACAGCATGATCGAGAACACCATGCCCAGCGTCTGCGCCCAGTCGGGTAGCGCCGTGTAAAGCAGGTGGTGGGGGCCGGCCCAGATGTAGAGGAAGATCAGCGACCAGAAGTGGATGATCGACAGCCGGTAGGAATAGACCGGGCGTTCGGCCTGCTTCGGCACGAAGTAGTACATCATCGCGAGGAAGCCGGCGGTCAGGAAGAAGCCCACCGCGTTATGGCCGTACCACCACTGCACCAGCGCACCCTGCACGCCGCCGAACAGCGGGTAGGACTTGGACCCCAGCAGGCTGACCGGCACGTCGAGATTGTTGACCACGTGCAGCATCGCGACGGTGACGATGAACGCGAGGTAGAACCAGTTGGCGACGTAGATGTGCGGTTCGTGCCGCTTCAGGATCGTGCCGACGAAGACCGCGAGGTAGCAGACCCACACGATCGTCAGCCACCAGTCGACGTACCATTCGGGCTCGGCGTATTCCTTGCCCTCGCTGATGCCCAGCAGATAGCCCGTCGCAGCCAGGACGATGAAGACCTGGTAGCCCCAGAAGACGAAACGGGCGAGCGCGGGGAAAGCAAGGCGAGCGCGGCAGGTGCGCTGCACGACGTAGAAGCTCGTCGCGATCAGGGCATTGCCGCCGAATGCAAAGATAACCGCGCTGGTGTGAAGCGGGCGAACGCGCCCGAAGTTGAGCCACGGCGCGAGATTGAGCTGTGGCCACGCAAGCTGGAGGGCGATGAAAAGTCCGGCGAGGAATCCGGCCATGCCCCAGAACATCGTGGCGAGGGTCGCCCATCGGACCGGATCATCGTCGTAGCGGCTTTCGCCGGTCGGCATGCGGAAGAAGCTGCGCGCGCCACTCTCAGGATCGAACCGGCGCGCCGAGGAGGCGGCCAGGCCCAACGCGATGAGCGCGATGAGCGCCGCGTGTACCGCATAACCGCTATCCGCCGCCGATGCGCTGGCACCGATGGCGAGCAACATTATCGCGAACCACAGGCCCATCCGGCCCAGTGCTGCTTCGGCTTGCATTGTGTTCTCCGTCCGTTTGGCTGGCCACTAGGGCCCGGGGAGAAAGTTCGCCTTGATCCAGCGCAAATCGCGCAATGGTCTTTTGGATGAGGAAATTTCGTTCGGCGGTCGGTGCTTGGCCTGTTGCCGGGCGGGTAGTTGCGACCTGACTGGGCGGTCAAAACAATGTTGGGGCATGTTGATTTCGCAACAAAAAAGGGCCGGATTTCTCCGGCCCTTTTCGTGTTTGGTGCAAGCTTT
>CAYRLC010000027.1:0-24713 GCA_964424995.1 uncultured Croceicoccus sp. | reverse complement strand
GGTGAAGACGATGTGGCTGGACCGCAGGCTGACGTTCAATGTCACCGGCTATTACGAGAAGTGGAAGGACCTGCAATACGGTCTCAGTTCGGCCGGATCGCTGGGCGTGATCAGCACCTACAACGCCGGCAACGCGCGCATCAAGGGCGTGGAGGCGGACTTCAACCTCAGGGTCGATCGCTTCAACCTGTCGGGCGCGGCGACATATACCGACGCCAGGCTGACCACCGACTTCTGCCCGATCGATGCCACCGACAACCCGGCCTGCACCTCGCCCGACGTGGTGGCGGCGCCGGCCGGGACGCGCCTGCCGATCCAGCCCAAGTTCAAGGCGAACCTGACCGCCCGGCAGGGCTTCGACATCGGCGAGGCGCTGGCCTTCGTGCAAGGCACGGTGAACCACCAGTCCGGCACGCGGTCGTACCTCACCGATTACGAGGCGGACCTGCTCGGTTCGACCAAGGGGTTCACCACTTTCGACTTCTCGCTGGGGGCCGACATGGGCCGCTGGACGTGGGAGGCTTTCGTCCAGAACGCCTTCGACAAGCGCGGCATCCTGTCGATCAACACGGTCTGCGTGCCTTCGATCTGCGGGGACAATGCCCGCTACTACCCGATCCGCCCGCGCATGTTCGGCGTGAAGGTCGGCACACGCTTCGACTGACAACCGGCAGTGTCCGGCGCGCCGTGTCTGGCGCGCCGGACCGCCCTTGCTAAACCGGGTCCATGCCGCAGAAATCCGCTCTCATCATCCGCCACGTCCCCTACGAAGGCGTGGCGGGCTATCGCGCCCCGATCGAGGCGGCGGACTATGCGGTCGATCGGATCGACGTGACCGACGCGGCATTCTCGTCGGTCGATCTTGCCGAACCGGACCTGCTGATAATGATGGGCGGGCCGATGGCGGTCTACGAGCAGGACCTTTACCCCTGGATCGGCTGCCAGTTGCGGCGTCTCGCCCGGCGGCTCGACAGCGACCGGCCGACACTGGGCGTCTGTTTCGGCGCGCAGATGATGGCGCAGGCGCTCGGCGGTTCGGTGTTTGCCGGGCACGCGAAGGAAATCGGCTTCGCGCCGGTGGAAATCCACGCCGCCGCCGCGACGGGACCGCTGCGCCATCTGGCGGGCGTGCCGGTGCTGCACTGGCACGGCGATACCTTCACCCTGCCGGGCGACGTCGACCTGCTCGCCTCCAGCCCGCTCTACCCGCACCAGGCCTTTGCGCGCGGGCGCAAACAGCTCGCCCTGCAGTTCCACGCCGAGATGGGCCTCGACCCGCGTTTCGAGGCGTGGCTCGAACAATGGCCCGATGCGGTGGCTGAGGCGGGGAGCAGTGTCGAGACGCTGCGCGCCGATCACGCGAGGCTCGGGCCGCAGGCGGTCGCCGCCGGGCAGGCGATGATCGCCGAATGGCTCGCCGGTCTCGATACCTGATCGGTCGTCCCGCAAGGATATGGCGCGCGGACAATCCGCAGGCCTTCTGACTTCTGATAGTTTGGCCGTTCGCACAATCCGCTAGGGTGGCGCGCAGGCAATGCGATAACAGGTTGCCACAAAACCGGAATGCGGCTCATTTATCGATGGGGCCGGCCGCTGCACGAGAGAGACGATGCACGGCCGGAGGCGATCATCCTGCAGAAAGGATGACGTGAGTATCCATCGACAAGCGGCGGCAAGAACATCGGGATGACGGGATGACACAAGGCAGGATTTCGCGCGTACGCACCCTTACTCTGGCGCTGGCGGGCGCGACTGCGGCACTGGCGATCAGCGGGGTCATGCCCGCCGCACCGGGTACGGCAAAGGTCGAGGCTCCGGCCGGGGAAACGGTCTATTGGGTGGAGGAGGTTGCCAGCAACCTCGACCGTCCGTGGGAAATGACCTGGCTGCCGGGCGGCGACATGCTGGTTACCGAACGACCCGGTCGCCTGCGCATCGTGCGCGACGGCAAGCTGCTGCCCGATGCCGTGACGGGCACGCCCGAGGTGCTGTCGACCAGCATGTTCGATGGCCTGCTCGACGTGAAGGCGGCGCCCGACTTTGCGACCAGCAAGACGCTGTTCCTCACTTACATGACCGGCGACGACAATGCCCGCGTCGGCCATATCATGAGCGCGCGCTATGCCGACGGGAAGCTGAGCGACCAGAAGGTGATCTTCACCACCGCGGTCCCGGCACCATCGGGAGGGCCCAACATCATGCGCATTCTGTTCCTGCCCGATGGCACGATGCTGGTCGGCATGGGATCGGGCGGGCAGGGCAGCCGCGGCATGGTCCAGCGGCTCGACAACCAGTCGGGCAAGATCATCCACCTGAACCGTGACGGCACCCCGGTGGCGGGAGGTCCGATGGCCAAGACGGAGGGCGCGCTGCCCGAGATCTGGGCGATGGGCCTGCGCAACCCGGCGGGCATCGCGCGAACGACCGATGGCGAGATCTGGGCCATCGACATCGGCCCCAAGGGCGGAGACGAGCTGAACCACATCAAGGCGGGCGGCAACTACGGCTGGCCGCTGGTAACCTGGGGCTACGACTATTCGGGCCGTCCGATGAGCGAGCAGCAGGACGGCGGCGACTACGTCGATCCGGTCGCGGTCTGGTCGCCCTCGCGCGCACCGTCCAGCCTGATCCAGTACACCGGCGATCGTTTCCCGGCGTGGAAGGGCGACCTGTTCACCGGCGAACTGATGGGCCACGTCATCCGCCGCATCCGGGTCAAGAATGACAAGGTCGTTCTGGAAGAGGCGCTGATGGGCGACATGAACGAGCGGATCCGTACGGTTGCGCAAGGGCCCGACGGCTACATCTACGCCCTGACCGACAGCTCCAGCGGCCGCCTGCTGCGCCTGCGTCCCGGCGTGCCGACCGCTTCGGAAAAGGCGCGGGTGGCCAAGCCCAATGCGGCGCCGACCGATGCCGGCATGTTCGGCGATTTCGCCAATCGCGGCGTCTACCAGGAGGAGTTCTCGCAGGCGATGAACAACTTCAAGTACGACGAGGCGAAGGCGAAGAAGCTGTTCGGCCAGAACTGCGCCGCGTGCCACAACGCCGGCACGTTCAAGAGCGGCGAGATCGGTCCCGATCTCAACACCGTCTATTACCGCAAGTCGGGAACGCTGCCCGGCTACAACTACTCTGCCGCGATGAGCAATCCGAAGACGCAGGTGATCTGGGACGGCTTCAGCCTTCAGGCCTTCATTGCCAATCCGCAGTCGTACTATCCGGGCACCCGGATGGCGGTCCCGCCGATCAACGACTTCGAGACCGTGCTGCAACTCGACGCCTATCTCCGCTCGCTCGGCGGGGCGAACATGAACGTCAATCCGGCAACCGGAGAGGCTCTGGGCCACTGATAAGAGAACGGGCGCCCGACCTTGTCCGGTCGGGCGCCCGTCGCATGACCATGATCCGCCGCTCAGCGGTTCGGCCGATCAGTGGTTGGGTATGTGCGTGCCCAGATGCTTGCCCGCGAGGTAGCCGAACGTGAGGCCGGGGCCGAGCGTGCCGCCCGCACCACCATAACCTTCGCCCAGAACCGCCGCCATGACGTTGCCCGCGGCGTAAAGCCCCGGGATCGGCTCGTCGTTCCAGTCGAGAACCTGCGCCTCGCCATTGGTGCGTGGCCCGCCCGCGGTGCCGAGCGCGCCGGCCTCCATCCTGACCGCGTAGAACGGGCTTTTGTCGATCACGCCCAGCGTGCGGTGGGGCGGCTCGAACTCCATGTCGCCCCACATGTAGAAGTTGTCGTAGGAATTGTCGCCGCGGCAGAAATCGTCGTCGTGGCCATTGCGGACCATTTCGTTGAAATGCGCGACTTCGGCGGCGAGCCCAGCCGGGTCGATGCCCGCGATCTCGGCCAGTTCCTCCAGCGTATCCGCGTGCATCATGAACGAAGGGACGGGGCCGCCGGGGGGCGTGTTGAAGGTGTGGTACTTGTTCCGATAACGATCGTCGATGATCAGCCAGTAGGGCAGGTTCGCATATTCATGCTTGCCGCCGTCGAAGGCGTGGAGCGACTTGCCGAGCGCGTTGTAGTTCGCGGCCTCGTTGACGAAGCGCTTGCCGGTCTTGTTGACCAGGATGGCACCGGGCTTGGCGCGTTCGTCCGAGCCCAGAAGGTAGTTCGCCTTGGCATTGCGATGCTGCGGCTTCATCTCCAGCACGCTCTGCATCCAGTAGGCATGGCTCATGTTGCCAAGCTGCGCACCCGCCTCGATCGCCATCAGCAGGCCGTCGCCCTCGTTTTCGGGAACGCTGACGGGGCCGGTCAGGGGGCCGCGCAGGAAGGTCTTGACCAGCTTCTCGTTCCACTCAAACCCGCCGGTCGCGATCACCACGCCGCGGCGCGCGCGCACGCGATAGGGCTCGCCGTCGGCATCCTCCGCCTCGACGCCCACGATGCGGCCTTCGTCCTTGATGAGGTGGCGGGCGCGCTTCTCGAACTCGACCGGGATGTCGCGCTCGATCACGGCGAGGAACAGCGACCCCGCCAGCGCCTGGCCAAGACCTCGGTAATCCCCCGCCTCACGCTCCGCCAGCGTTGCTTCGTCGAGCGCGCCGGTGACCGCTTCCATCAGGCTCCCGCGCAGGGGATAGGCCATCTTGCTGGGATTGACCCGCTGCGACCACTTGCCCAGCCGTTCGAAAGAGAACGCCGCGTTGTCGAGCGAACGCCCGCCTTCGGGCTTCGCACCGGGAAGATAGGGCTGGTAGTCGGGAAAGTCGTTGAAGACGTGAAGGCGAACCGGGGTCTTTTCGGCAAGATAGCGCAGCATCTCGGGCCCGCCTTCCATGAAGGCCATCAGCACGTCGGGATCGAGCGCGCCGGGCGATAGCGCGTCGAGATAGGCGACGATATCCTCGTCGTCATCCTCGATCCCGGCGGCGATCTGGTGCGGGTTGTTGGGGACCCAGAGCATGCCGCCCGACATCGCGGTGGTGCCGCCGACCATGCCGGTCTTTTCGAGGATCACCACGTCGTTCGCGCCGAAATCCTTAGCAGCGATCGCGGCGGTCATCGCCGCACCGCCCGATCCCAGCACGACGACGTCGGCCTCCCGATCCCAGGTCTGCTGGTCAGCCATCGGTACTCTCCCATTTCGCTGGACGCGGCCGATCGCCGCGCGCGGTTTACATGACATGTGTCACTAAATAGCGCCGTGGCCGTCTTCACCTCCGCAAAAGCACAGGTCGCGGGCAATAGGGCAGGTATATCCGCCGATGACGCTGCCGATGGCCTCGCTCTGCATCCGTTTACCGCTCTAAATCTGTCCCTTCGCGCGCCATCGTGCTGTGGCCACCATAGTGCGCGCCGTGAAGCATCACGCTCGGGTCCGGTGCAAGATCGCGGCGGTGTCTGGCGGCGATATCGTGGCCCACCTTTTCGGGGGGCAGCGTAATAAGTGCGGCGTTTATGCAACAATGCAGAGCTCTGCCATTCTGCCTACCATTTCCGTCAGGTGCAGCATTCGCGCTGCCAACTCATGGTGCGCGCACAAGAAGCGTACCAAGTGGAGGGGTACAACGATGGGACGATTCCCGAAAATTTCGCTCGCATTGTGTTCGTCGATCAGCGCGCTGTCGTTTGGCGCGGCGCCTGCGCTGGCGCAGGATGACACGAGCGTCGCAGCATCCAGCGACGAAGGGCTGGAGCAGATCATCGTGACGGCTCGCCGCCGCGAAGAATCGCTGCAGGACACGCCGATCGCGATCACCGCGGTATCCGCCGGTCAGCTCGAAGCGATGGGCACGACCAAGATCGCTGACCTGCAGGGTCAGGCCCCGAACCTCCTCATCACGCAGCAGGTGTCGGGCGCGGGTGCGGCCAACATCTCGATCCGCGGCCTTTCGTTCGCCGACATCGAGAAGTCATTCGATCCGACCGTCGCGGTCGTCGTCGACGGTGTCTTCATCGGTACCAGCACCGGTCAGTTCATGGACATGTTCGACATCGAATCGATCGAAGTCCTGCGCGGTCCGCAGGGCAACCTGTTCGGTCGCAACACCATCGGCGGCGTTATCAATATCCGCCGTAGCCGGCCCAAGGACGAACTGGCCGGCAACTTCCAGGTCGAATACGGCAACTTCGACACCTTCACCCAGCGCGGCGTGCTGCACGTTCCGCTGGGCGACAAGGCGGCGGTGAAGTTCTTCGGCTTCCACACCAAGACCGACGGTTTCTACAACTACTACCTCGACGGCAGCCCGCGCGGTGGTGGTGAGAACTGGAACTACGGCGCGGCGATCAAGCTGGCCCCGACCGACACGTTCGACGCGTTGCTGACGCTGGAACGCCAGACCTCGACCCACGACAACGGCGTGTCCAACATCTCGGGCACGGGCGAGCTTTTCTGTGCATTTGCCGTCGTGCCCAATCAGTGCGATCGCAACACCACCGACGATCTCTACACGATCTTCAGCGATCCCAGCCGGGCGAAGTACCGCTCGCCGGCCGCGACGCTGGAACTGAACCTCGACGCAGGGGCGGTGGACCTGACTTCGGTCACCAGCTATCGCACGTCGAAGGACAGCTCGTTCGAGGACGTGGATGGCTTCGCGGAATCGTTCTACCGGGTCGATCGCGCGTCGAAGTATCGCCAGTTCAGCCAGGAACTGCGGGCCGCGGGCAAATTCACCGACAGCTTCGACTATGTCGTCGGCCTGTATTACTTCGACAGCCACTACAACCTCGACCAGTATACCGAACTGTTCGGCGGCGGTTTCTACCGCAGCCAGTACACCGAGGGCGATTCGACGAGCCAGGCGGTGTTCGGCGACTTCAACTGGTCGATCCTCGAAAACCTGCGCCTGAACTTCGGCGGTCGTTACACGCATGACAAGAAGGCGCTGGAAACGGCGGCTCCGGGCGGCGCGGCGGATGGCGTCGGCTTCGGCTCGTTCGGCCGCAATTCCAAGTCGTGGAGCAAGTTCACGCCGAAGGTCAGCCTCGACTTCCGTCCGACCGACGGCATCATGGCCTACGTCTCGTGGTCGCGCGGCTACCGTTCGGGTGGCTTCAGCGGACGCGGTCTCGACCGGGCCTCGGCGACAACCCCGTTCGACCCCGAAACCGTCGATTCGTACGAAGTCGGCCTGAAGACCGAGTGGCTGGACAATCGCCTGATCTTCAACATCGCCGCGTTCCAGACCCAGTACGACGACATCCAGCAGAACATCACCAAGTCGGGCGGTTCGACCGGCAACATCACCATCGTCGAGAACGCGGCGGCGGCAAAGGTGAAGGGTATCGAGGCGGACATGACCTTGCTGCCGGTGGACAGCCTGACGCTGCGTGCGGCGCTCGGCCTGCTCGACACGCAGTTCAAGGACTTCATCAACCAGGAAGCGTGGTCGGTCACCGATCCGGTCACCGGCGTGACGACGACCGGCCTGCACACCTACGACTATTCGAACGTGCCGATGATCTACGCACCGAAGGTGACCGCGTCGATCAGCGCTACTTACGAGCAGGATGTCGGCCCGGGCGAGGTCCGCCTCAACGGCAGCTACCGCTACATCGATCCGTACGATCAGCAGATCTCGCGCGATGCCCGCATCCCGGTGGTCGCCGACAACGGCACGACGGTGCTGACCGGCAACGACCCGCGCGTGCGCACCGACAAGCAGAACCTCGTCGATGCCTCGCTCACGTACGCCTTCCCCGCCGGCAACGGCGAGGCGCACGTGACGCTCTTCGGTCGGAACCTGCTCGACGATCGTGGCCCGGCCACCGCGTTCACCGTGGCAGGCCTGTGGTCCTTTGCCACGGCGCGTGAAAGCCGCGCCTATGGCGTGCAGGTCGGCTACGAGTTCTAAGCCGCTCTCAAATTGAAGCCAGGATAGGGCCGGGTCGCACATCGCGGCCCGGCCTTTTCCTTGCCGAACCGGACCGCGCGGCGGGCGATATCGTTCGGCAATCGATGCAGCATGGCCACCGCGGTCGGACAGTACCGATCCGCTATCGCTAGTCGCAGGTTCCGCGCCGTCATGCCGGTCATAGGCTTGGCCGGAAGACGAAAAACGGAGCGGGCGCATGGGTGAGGGTGAAGCAAGGCGCGAGGGCGGATGCCTGTGCGGCGCGGTGCGCTATTCGGTGCCGCAGCAACCGCTGGCAACCGCGATCTGCCATTGCCGCAATTGCCAGAAACAGGCGGGCAGCGCGCTGTCGGTGGTCGCCGTGTTCCCGCGCGATGCCCTGATGCTCGATGGGCAGCTCACCGTGTTCGAGGATCGCGGCACCAGCGGGCAGACCGTCTTTCGCCAGTTCTGCGGCACTTGCGGATCGCCGGTGCTGACCGATACCGAACGGGCTCGCGAGCAGGGGCTGATCTTCGTGAAGGCGGGCACATTCGACGAGGTTGGCGACCTTGCCCCCACCACGCACTACTGGACCAGCCGCGCGCACCCGTGGCTGCCGCTGCCCGACGGCGTGGAATTGCTGGAACGCGAATAGCCGCGTTCCTATCTTGGCGGCGAACCAGGACGAGGATTTCGCCATGACCAAGGAAGGCAGGATCGCCATTTGCCCGGCCTGCGCCACTGCCAATCGCCTGCCCGCCGGAAAGCCGCCGCTCGAAGGCAAGTGCGGCAAGTGCGGCAGTGCCCTGTTTGCGGGCAAGCCACTGGTGCTGACGTCCGCGAACTTCGACGCCCACGCCGGGCGCGGCGACATTCCGCTGATCGTCGATTTCTGGGCGAGCTGGTGCGGTCCGTGCCGCCAGATGGCCCCGGCGTTCGAGGCAGCGGCGGCGCAGCTCGAACCGGCGTTTCGGCTGGGCAAACTGGATACGGAAGCGGAGCAGACGATCGCCGCCCGCTATGCCATCCGATCGATCCCGACGATGGTCGTGTTCGCCAGGGGGCGCGAAATCGCAAGGCAATCGGGTGCCATGCCGACCGGTGCCATCGTCAACTGGGCGCGCGGCATTTCCGTCTGATCCAAATGGCAGGGGGCATTGACTGGCCGGCAAGATCCTGTCAGATCGTCGTTGATAACGTTCACAATCGACGGGATGGGATTTGTCGTGAGGATATCCTCGCCTTTCACTTTGGCTGCGCTGGCCAGTGTCGCACTTCCGCTGGTGCTCGCCGCGCCCGCCATGGCCGAGCCGATGGCGCCGCCGGTCACTGCACCGGAGGCGACCGCGAATGCCGCCAACTGGCCGCGCGCGCACAGTCCCGCCGAGATGACCGATCTTGCGACCGAGAACCGCATTTCGGCGCTGATCGCACGCATGACGCTGGAGCAGCGCGTCGGCCAGCTGATCCAAGGCGACATCTCGACCATCACGCCCGCCGACTTGCGGACATATCCGCTGGGCTCGATCCTCGCGGGCGGCAACAGCGGTCCCTACGGCAACGAACGGGGCAGCGCCGCCGACTGGGCGCGCATGGTCGGCGAATATCGCGCCGTATCGATGGAGCCGCGCGACAAGGGCGTGGCGGTGCCGATCATCTTCGGCGTCGACGCGGTTCATGGCCACAACAACGTGCCGGGCGCGACGGTCTTTCCGCAGAACGTCGGGCTGGGCGCGGCGCATGACCCGGCGCTGATCCGCCGCATCGGCGAAATCACGGCGGCAGAGATCGCCGGTTCGGGTATCGAATGGACTTTCGCCCCGACGCTCGCCGTGCCGCAGGACCTCCGCTGGGGCCGCGCCTACGAAGGTTATGGCTCCGATCCGAAGCTGGTCGCAGAGTACGGCCGCGAAATGGTGATCGGCCTGCAGGGCGGATTGAAAGCGGGCGTTTCGCTGGGCGGTGACCGGGTGGCGGCGACGGCCAAGCACTTCCTCGCCGATGGCGGCACGCACGGCGGTGACGATCAGGGCGATGCGCGCATTTCCGAAGCCGACCTGACCCGCATCCACGCCGCCGGCTACGTCACCGCGATCGACGCGGGCGCGCTGACGGTGATGGCCAGCTTCTCCAGCTGGAACGGCGCGAAGAACCACGGCAACACCAGCCTGCTGACCGACGCGCTGAAGGGTGCGCTGGGCTTCCAGGGCTTCGTCGTCGGCGACTGGAACGGCCACGGGCAGGTCCCCGGCTGCACGGTCACCGACTGCCCGGCTTCGCTCATGGCCGGGCTCGACATGTTCATGGCGCCCGATAGCTGGAAAGGGCTGTACGAGACGACGCTGGCGCAGGCGCGCGCGGGCACGATCCCGCAGGCCCGCATCAACGAAGCGGTGCGCCGCATCCTGCGCGTGAAGATCAAGCTGGGCCTGATGGATAGCCCGCCGGTCGCGCGCTACAACGTCGCGGCGGTCGGTGCGCCCGAACATCTCGCCGTTGCGCGCGAAGCGGTCGCAAAGTCGCTCGTCCTCCTCAAGAACGCCGGCTCGATCCTGCCGATCAGGGCGGGCGCGAAAGTGCTCGTTGCCGGGCCCGGCGCGGATTCGATGGCCATGCAGTCGGGCGGCTGGACGATCAGCTGGCAGGGCACCGACGTGACCCGCGCCGACTTCCCCAACGGCCAGACCATCTGGGAAGGCATCGACGCCGCGGTGCGCGAAAGCGGCGGCAGCGCCACGCTTTCCGCCGACGGCAGCTTCACGGCGAAGCCCGACGTCGCCATCGTCGTGTTCGGCGAGACCCCTTACGCCGAATATCAGGGCGACATTGCGACGCTGGCATACCAGCCGTTCAACGCCACCGATCTCGCCATGTTGAAAAAGCTGAAGAGCGCGGGCGTTCCGGTCGTCTCGGTCTTCCTGTCGGGCCGTCCGATGTTCGCCAGCGCCGCCATCAATGCCTCCGACGCTTTCGTCGCGGCATGGCTGCCCGGATCGCAGGGCGCGGGCGTGGCCGACGTTCTGGTCGCGGGCGTAAACGGCAAGTCGAAGCGCGACTTCACCGGCAGCCTGTCGTTTCCCTGGCCGCGCGATGCGACAGGGGAGGGCAGGCCTTTGTTCCCGCTGGGCTATGGCCTGTCGTACAAGCGGCCGGCCACCGTGCCGACGCTTTCGGAAGATCCCGGCATGGACATGGCCGTCGCCCTCAACGTCGCCAATTTCTTCGGTGCGGGTCGGGCGTCGGCCCCGTGGGTGATGAGTGTCGAGGACGCGGGCGGCAAACGCCCGGTGGAAGGCGCGCCGATCACCAGTGCTGGCGGCAACGTCAGCGCGCGTTCGGTCGACGTTCTGGCGCAGGAAGATGCCAAGGCGCTGGTCTGGACCGGTCCGGGCACTGCCGTCATCGAGGGGCCGACCGTCGACCTGTCGGCGCAGGCCGCGGCCGGCAAGGCGCTGGCGCTGACGATGCGCGTCGATGCAGTCGGCACCGGGCCCGTGGCGCTTTCGTTTGCCGACCGCCCGCTCGACATTACCGGTTGGCTGAAGACCGCGCCGCGCGGGCAGGCGGTCACGCTGGCGATCCCGCTGTCGTGCTTTGCCGGGGCCGATACCGCCGTCGTACAGACGCCGCTGCGGATCAATGCCGACGCGGGGCTTGCGATCTCGCTGCTGTCGGCTTCACTGACCGATGGGGCTGGCGAGTGCCCGCCGCCTGCGCAATAAGACACGGCGCAACGCAATAAGACACGGCGCAACAAGACAGGGCGCAACAAGACCACGATAGGGCCCGAATAGCGGCCACTGGGAGAACGAGCATGGCGCTAGCGCCCGATATGGCCACCAGCACCGATCCGGCCACCCGCACCGAAGCGGGCCAGCAGATCGACGCACCGGGTCTCAACTACTTCGTCTTCGCGCTGTTCTTCATCTTCGGCGGCATCACCTCGCTCAACGACGTGATCCTGCCGAAGCTGAAGGAGCTTTTCACGCTGAACTACACGCAGGCGATGCTGGTGCAGTTCTGCTTCTTCACCGCCTACCTCGTCATCGGCATCCCGGGCGCGCAGCTGGTGAAGAAGATCGGCTACATGCGCGGCGCGGTCGTCGGCCTGCTCACCATGATGGTCGGCTGCCTGCTGTTCATTCCCGCCAGCCAGACCGCGACTTACGGCCTGTTCCTGGCCGCCCTGTTCGTTCTGGCGTCGGGCGTGGTCGTCGTTCAGGTGGTGACCAATCCGCTCATCAGCCTGCTCGGCCCGCAGAAGACGGTGCACAGCCGGCTGACCTTCGCGCAGGCGTTCAATTCGGCGGGTACGACCATCTTCCCGCTCGTCGGTTCGACCCTGATCCTGGGTAGCCTGGCCGGGGTGAGCGCGGCCGAACTGTCGGGCGCGGCGCTCGATGCCTATCGCACGTCGGAAAGCGCGGCCATCGTGCGCACCTATATCGGCCTTGCCGTCGCGCTGGCGGTCATTGCCGCGGTCGTCTGGTCGTTCCGTAACCGGTTGAAGGGCGAAACGCATGAGAAAAGCTCACTGACCGGCGGTTTTCAGCTTCTGAAGCGCACCCGGTTCGGTTGGGGCGCACTGTGCATCTTCCTTTATGTCGGAGCCGAAGTGGCGATCGGCTCGCTGATCGTCAGCTACCTGATGCAGGGGCACGTCCTCGGTCTTGCCGAACAAGATGCGGGTCACATGATCGCCTATTACTGGGGCGGCGCGCTGGTCGGGCGGATCATCGGTTCGGCTCTGCTGCGCGTGGTGAGCCCGGGCCTGATCCTGGCATGCGTTGCAACCGGCGCGATCCTGCTGCTGGCGATTTCCACCAACACCACCGGGGCGGTGGCGGGCTATACCCTGCTGGCGATCGGCCTGATGAACTCGATCATGTTCCCCACCGTCTTCAGCCTCGCCTGCGAAAAGCTGGGCGCCAAGGCGGCGGACGGATCGGGCATCATCAACATCGCGATCTTCGGCGGCGCGGTCGTGCCGCTGCTGACCGGCGCGCTCGCCGACATGTCGGGCAGCCTTGCCACCGCATTGATCCTGCCTGCGCTGTGCTACGCGGTGATCGCGGCCTTCGGCATCTACGCGCGCCGTCCGGCCTGACATCCCCGGTCCATGGGGGAGGGGCGGCGTGCAGCACGTCGCCCCGACTGCCGTCCGATATAGGCAATGATCTCAGTCCCGCGCGATGCCCCGGCGGAGCAGGTCGTTCGCGACTTTCGCCACGTCCTCGACGGTCAGGTCCTCGGCCATGATCGCGTAGCGCAGGCCGAGGAACACGTTCATGCCCATGATGGCCCAAGCCTGGGCCTCGCCGAGACCATCGCGGAATTCTCCTGCGGCGCTGCCCTTTTGCAGCCGCTCGACGATGCGGCGGGCGGTCGTCTCGTAGTGCTCGCGATAGCTGGCGGGATCGACGAATTCCGCCTCGTCGACGATGCGGTAGATCTCCTTGTGATCCCGCGCGAAGTGGAGGAACCCGGTCAGCGCCGCGGCCTCGATCTCGAAGGGGCCCATGCCGGGCTTGACCTCGCGCGCGGAGTGGGTGCGGACCATGCCGCTCATGTCCTTGACCAGCGCGCGGAAAATCTCGTCCTTCGAATCGAAGTAGGTGTAGAAACTGCCCAGCGCGGTTCCGGCCCGGCGGGTGATGCCGCTGATCGACGCGTCGTGGAACCCCTTCTCCCCAAACTCCGCCGCCGCCGCATCCAGCAATTTTCGCAAAGTCCGCCGCCCGCGGTCGGTCCGCGGTTCCTTGTCGGTGCGCGTCACTTCGTCGGGGCCGGTTGTGTCCATGACGCAACAGCTAACGCCAGACTTGGGGATTGGCAACGAATGCAAACTTGAAAGACGGTTCAACTTTCAATAACTGGTTGCGCAAGCGGCCGGTGGACTCCTCCACGCAGGTGAAGGGCCGCAGACGGAGGATACCTGAATGAAGACCGCGCTCTTCGCATGCGCCGCCAGCCCGCTGGCTCTTGCCACCCTGATCGTTGCCACCCCCGCGGCTGCACAGGATGTCGCTGCGCAGGACACGGGTGCCGCCGCGCTGACCGCCGACGCCGGCGGGGCCGAGGGCGAGATCATCGTGACCGCACGCCGCCGCGAAGAACGCCTTGTCGACGTGCCGATCGCGGTCACGACGCTGAGCGGCGAGCAGCTCGAGCAGCGCGGCGCGCTCGACCTCACCGACATCGCGCAGTCGACCCCGAATACCACGCTCGAATCCTCGCGCGGCACGAACTCCACCCTTTCGGCCTTCATCCGCGGCGTGGGGCAGCAGGACCCGGTCTCGGGCTTCGAACAGGGTGTCGGGATCTATCTCGACGATGTCTACCTCAACCGTCCGCAAGGCGCGGTTCTCGACATCTACGACGTGGAACGCGTCGAAGTCCTGCGCGGCCCGCAGGGCACGCTCTATGGCCGCAACACCATTGGCGGCGCGGTCAAGTACGTAACCAAGTCGCTCCCCGACGAAGTCTCTGTGAAGGCGCGCGCGACGTACGGCACCTACAACCAGCTCGACGGGGTGCTGACCGCTTCGGCCCCGATCAACGACCTGATCCGCGTCGGCGCGTCGGTCGCGCGGCTGACCCGTGACGGGTTCGGCGAGAACATCACCACCGGCAAGGACAACTACGACAAGGACGTGTTCGGCGCGCGCGGCACGCTGGAGATCGGCGGCAAGGGGCAGCCGGTCGAGATCCGCATCAGCGGCGACTACACCCATGACATGAGCAACCCGCGCGGTGGCCATCGCCTGATCCAGGGCACGCCGCCCGGCGGCGATATCCTTCCCGACGTCTACGACACCGCCGGTGCGATCGACGATCCGCATCAGGATGTCGAGGCATGGGGCCTGGCCGGCCACGTCGCCATCGACCTGTCCGACGCCCTGACCTTCAAGTCGATCACTGCATGGCGTGTCGATCACAGCGCGACGCCGATCGACTTCGACGCCAGCCCGGTCGTCGATCTCGACGTGCCCGCATTCTACGATAACGAACAGATCAGCCAGGAATTCCAGCTCGCCTACGACAACGGCGGTGCGCTGCAGGGCATCCTAGGTTTCTACTGGCTGGACGCCAGCGCCGACACCTATTTCGACAGCCGCCTCTACACCTTCCTGCCGGGTTTCATGCTGACGGGTAATACGAACGCGCAGGTCGATACCAAGACTTATGCCGTGTTCGCCGACTTCACCTACGATTTCACGCCGCAGCTTTCGCTGTCGCTGGGCGGCCGCTACACCTGGGACAAGCGCGAAGCCGATATCTACAAGGCGAACTTCATCCTCGGCGGCTCGGGCGCGTTCGACGATCCGCAAGGCACGCTGTTCAGCGTCGACACCGATTTCTCGGGCAGCGCGAAGTTCAGGAAGTTCACCCCGCGCGCCTCGCTCAGCTTCCAGCCGACGCCGGATCACAACCTCTACGCTTCGTACTCGAAGGGCTTCAAGGGCGGCGGTTTCGACCCGCGCGGGGCCGGGTCGAGGGCGAACGACATCAACGACGACGGTACGATCAGCGACGACGAGATCGCCGAATACCTGAGCTTCGATCCCGAAGTCGTCGACAGCTACGAAGTGGGCTACAAGGGCAGCCTGCTGGACGGCGCGCTCTATATCGCGACGGCGCTGTTCCGGATGGACTATTCCGATATCCAGATCCCCGGTTCGGTCCCCTGCACCGGCGCGGGCGGCGTGGCCAGCTTCTGCGGCGTCGTCTCCAACGCGGGCAAGGCGCGGCTGCAGGGTGCTGAGCTTGAGGCGAATGCCCGTCTCGGTCGCGACCTGATGAACGCGGGCGACCGGCTCAGCCTGTCGGGCGCGGTCGGCTACATCGATGCCGAGTTCAAGAAGTACGAGACGCTGATTGCCGGCCAGACGGTCGATGTGGCGCAGTATCGCTACATCCAGAACACGCCCGAATGGACCGGCAGCGCGACGCTCGCCTATTCGACCCCGGTGGGCGATGGCGACCTCGCGATGTCGACGACGTGGTCGTATCGCTCGCTCACTCACCAGTTCGAATACCCGAACCCCTATATCGACCAGCCGGGCTATGGCCTGTGGGATGCAAGCCTCGTCTATTCCGCACCGGGCGATCGCTGGTCGATCGGCGTGCACGGCAAGAACATCCTCGACAAGCAGTACATCACGTCGGGCTACAGCTACATCGCCCAGGATCCGACGACCGGCCAACCGATCCTCAACAGCGCGGGCAACCCGATCCCGACGCTGGGGCAGGAAGGCACCCTGACCGCGTTCTACGGCAATCCGCGCCAGGTGTTCGTCACCGCACAAGTCCGCTTCTGATCCCGCGAGTGACCATGTAGAACGGCTGTGATGAGACAGTACGAAACATATCGCTTCCGCTCCGCAGACGGGCGGCTGAGCCTTTATGCTCGCGATTATCCGGCCGTTGGGGGACCGGATGACGCCGCGAGCCCGCATGAGCGGCAGGGGGCGATCCCCTTGCTGCTCATGCACGGATTGACGCGCAACAGCGCCGATTTCGAACCGCTGGTCGAACACCTTCCGGGCCACCGCCTGATCGTGCCCGATCAGCGCGGGCGCGGCCTGTCGGACTATGATGAGGTGGCGGCCAACTATCGCATAGAAAGCTACGTTGCCGACATGTTCGCGCTGATGGACGGCCTCGGCATCCAGCGGTTCGGGATCGTCGGCACGTCGATGGGCGGGCTGATCGGCATGGTCATGGCCGCGCTCGCCCCCGCGCGGGTGGCGGCGCTGGCGCTCAACGACATCGGTCCGGTGATCGACGAGGAGGGGCTGGACCGCATCCGTGTCTATGTCGGCGCATCGCCGCGCCCGGCGCGCGACTGGGCCGAGATGGCGGGCCGCTTCGCCAAGGTGAACCAGGCCGCCTTTCCCGAGTTCGTGGAGACGGACTGGATCGCGTTTGCCAGGCGCACCAGCCGCCAGACGGAGGACGGCATCGTCACCGACTACGATCCCGGCATCGCCAGGGGGATGGAGCCCGATCAGGACGCGGTCGTCCCGACCGATCTCTGGCCGGTCTGGGCGGCTCTTGCCAAGGTGCCGGTCATGGCGATCCGCGGCGGCCTCAGCGACCTGATGAGCGAGGCGACGATGGACGAGATGGAACGGCGCCACGAGGCGATCTTCGTGCCGGTCACCGTGCCCAACCGCGGCCATGCCCCGCTGCTCGACGAACCCGAAGTGCTGGCCGCTCTGCCCGGCTTCCTCGCCGAATACGCACGGTGAGCGACCCGGCCGAAACGCAGGCGCTGCCCGCGAAGGCCCTGCCTGCACGACCCGGCCCGGTGCTGGGCATGCTGCTGGTCGTCTACATCTTCAATTTCCTTGACCGGCAGATCCTCTCGATCCTCGCCGCGCCGATCCAGGCGGACTTGGGCCTGTCCGATACGCAGATGGGGCTGCTCGGCGGTATCGCTTTCGCCTTGCTCTATTCGACGCTGGCGGTACCGCTGGCCTGGACCGCGGACCGGACCAGCCGCAGCTGGGTCATCACCATCAGCCTCGTGGCGTGGAGCGGGTTTACCGCGCTCTGCGGCCTCGCCCAGAACTTCTGGTCGATCTTCCTCGCCCGGCTCGGTGTCGGCATCGGGGAGGCGGGGGGCGTCGCGCCGTCCTATGCCATCATCTGCGACTATTTTCCCTCGTCGCGGCGGGCCTTTGCTCTTTCGATTTATTCGCTCGGCATCCCGCTGGGATCGGCGGCGGGGGTCATGCTGGGCGGTTATATCGCCGCGCAGGTCGACTGGCGGCTGGCGTTTATCGTCGTCGGCCTGCTGGGCGTGGTGATCGCGATCCCCTTCAAGCTGATCGTGAAGGACGTGCCGCGCCCCGCCGAACTCGCCGACGACCGGCCCCGCCTTGGCGCCATTGCCGGGGTGCTGGCGCGCAAGCCGTCGTTCTGGCTGCTGTCGTTCGGGGCCGCGTCCAGCTCGATGCTCGGCTATGGCGTTGCCTTCTGGCTCCCCAGCCTGTTGCAGCGCAGTTTCGGGCTCGACATTGTCCAGACTTCGCAGTTCTACGGCGCGGTGCTGCTGCTGGGCGGCACGGTCGGCGTTTTGCTGGGCGGCTGGGCGGGGGACCGGATGGGCGGGCGCGACAAGGGCTGGTATTCGTGGCTTCCGGCGCTCGCCTATCTCGCGGCGCTGCCCTTCTACGCCACCGGCATCGTGTCGCAGAGCGTGACGGTCGCCTTCGTCCTGTTCCTCGTGCCGCAGGCTTTCGCCTATATCTGGATCGGCCCGGTTCTCACCGCCGTGCAACACCTCGTCGAACCGCGTGCCCGGGCGACGGCGAGTTCGCTGTTCCTGCTGATCAACAACCTGATCGGCCTTGGCGGCGGGATCTATGCGCTGGGCGCGTTGTCCGATGCGCTGAAGCCGACATATGGCGACGAGGCGCTGCGTTATTCGATGCTCTACGCGCTCGGCCTCTATGGGCTGGCCGCGCTGCTGATGGGGCTGGCGGGCCGATCGTTGCGGCGCGACTGGGTCAGCGAAAGCTGAACTTGCGAACCGGAATACGTCAGCGAGAGCCGAGCATCCCGACCAGCGCCCGGGCCGCCTCGCTCACCTCGCGCCACGTTGCCGCAAATCCGGCGGCGTCGCCGTAATAGGGATCGGCCACGGCGCGGCCCTGCCATCCGGGCACCACGTCGAGCAGCAGGGACAAGTGCGCTGTCCCGTCGGCCGGGCGAATGCGGCGCAAGTCGACCAGGTTGTCCGCGTCCAGCGCAAAGACGTGGGTGAAGTCGCGGAAATCGGCGGCGCTCACCTGCCGCCCGCGATAGTGCGCGATGTCGATGCCGTGGCGCGCCGCTTCGGCAATGGCGCGGCGGTCCGGCGGGCTGCCCACGTGGTATCCCGCCGTAGCTGCCGAATCCGCCATCGCGTACAGCCCCGCTGCCGCCGCCTCGGCCCGGAACGCCGCTTCGGCCAGCGGCGACCGGCAGATGTTGCCGAGGCAGACGAACAGGATGCGGGGCGTGTCGATGGCGGGGCTCTCGCTCATCAGAACGAGTGGCGGACCTCCACGCCGAAAGTGGGCGGTTCGTTGATCATGCCGGTCAGGTTGTTGAAGTCGATGCCCGACACGAAGACGATCTCGTCCGTCACGTTGCGCACGAACGCCGCCAGCTCCCAGTTCGTGTCGGTGATGTAACCGACGCGGACACCGCCTTCGAGCAGCGCGTCGCCGCGGAACTCGGTGGCCTCATACAGGAAGAAGTTGGCGCCCGAACGATAGGCCCAGTCGGTGAAGACATAGGCTTCGCCCGAACCCACCGGCACGCCGTAGCGCAGAGTCGCGTTGGCGACATAGCGCGGGGCCTGCGGCAGGTCGTTGCCGTCGATGATGGCAAGGCCGCCGGTGGTCAGCGGATCGAGCACGGTGCAACCGCCACCGCAGGGCGCGATGAACAGGTCGGGATCGCGGATCCCGGTGAAGTTCCACGAACCGCCCAGCGTCAGGTCGAGACCCGGCGTCGGCCTGGCGGTCAGTTCGCCTTCGAGGCCGTAGCCCAAGGCGTGGTCGGCGTTGATCAGCCGCGCCGAATTGGCCGCGCCGCCCACGGCAGTAAGCTGCAGGTCGTCCGTCCGCCACCAGTAGCCGGTGAGATCGACGCGCAGCTTGCGGCCCATCAGGGCCGACTTGATCCCCGCTTCGCCCGAGATCGTCGTCTGCTCCTTCGCCACGGTCGGCACCGAGAAGAAGTTGACGCGGTCCTGGATGGCCGGGCCGAGGTAACCGGTTGCCACGCGGGCGTAGAGGTTGGTGTCGGGCGTGACCTCGAAGGTGGCCGAGACATCCCAAGAGATGTTGTCGCCCTTGGCGGTATTGGTGACCGGCAGGGTGACGGCGAAAAGCTGGGCGGTGCCGCTGATGCGGTCGGTCTTCCTGTCGTCCGAATAGCGGACGCCGGCGCGCAGGGTCAGGCGTTCGCTCAGCGACAGTTCGCCGGCGGCGAAGATGCCGAAGTTGCGGTTGTCGTTGCGGTGGAAGACATCGGACACGATCGTCGTGCCGTCGAAGGCGAATCCGCGGTACGACAGGTCCTGATAGAAGTAGTAGGCGCCGGTCTGGAAGCGGTAGCCGCCCAGATCGCCGGTGTCGAACCGCAGTTCCGCGCTCATTTCCGAAGGCCTGGTATTGCCGCCGGTGTTGACCGGGAATGCCGCGACGTGAATGTCGCCCAGCGTGCAGCCGGGGATGAAGGCATAGCAGTCGCCGCCGTCGATATCGCCGGTCGAGGTCACGTCCGCTTCCTCGTATCCCGCGACAAGCGACAGGGTGGTGTCGCCGACAAGGCCGAGCGATGCGCGGAAGTTGGCGCCCCACTGCTCCATCTTCTGGCCGGTATAGCCGTCGAGGCTCACTTCCTCGGGATCGAAGCCGACGTTGGGCTCGTTCGATCCGGGCAGGATCGCGCCGGCGCGGAACACGCGCGGGCTGGCGGTCAGGTGACGGTAATGGCCGCTGACGAGCAGCGAGTTGCCGTCATCCTCGACCATGATCTGCGCGCGGGTGGCGATGTCCTCGTAACCCTCCAGCTCGTCATCGGCTAGGCCGGTGGTGTTGAGGTTCTTCACCCAGTCCGACCGGCGCTGGACGAGGCCCGAGACGCGGAACGAGACCACGTCGGTGATGGGGCCGGAAAAGGCCGCTTCCAGGTTCGTCGTGTCGTAAGTGCCGTAGGAGGCCGAGAACTTGCCGGTGAAGGTGTCGGTCGGCTTGGCGCTGTCGATCTTGACCACGCCGGCGGGCGTGTTGCTGCCGAACAGCGTTCCTTGCGGGCCGCAGCACTTCCACGCTTTCCACGTCGAAGATCGGGAACGACTTCAGCATCGGGTTTTCCAGTGCGACATCGTCGTAGACCACCGAGACCGGCTGGGCCGCATTGGGGTCGAAGTCGGTGTTGCCGAGGCCACGGATGTAGAAGCGCGGGAACGTGCGGCCGAACGAGCTTTCCACGTTCAGGCTCGGCGTGCGGCCCGACAGGAAGCGGATGTCGAGGCCGCTGGAATTGACGACGTCGAGCGTCTGGCCCGAAATCGCGGTGACGGCGACGGGCACGTCGATGGCGCGTTCCTCGCGGCGGCTGGCGGTGACGAAGATCTCGGTGAGGTCGCCTTCGCTCGCGGTGGTCGAGGCGGCTTCCTGCGCGAAGGCGGGGGTGACGGCGAGCGCCAGGGCGGAGACGGTCATGCCGGTCGCGGACAGGATGGCAGCGCGTGCAGACAGTTTCATAGGACGGGTTCCCTCATGCTCCCAGTTCCTCTCCCCGTCCGCTTCTGGGGCGGATCGGATGGGCAAGGCGGGTAGCAGCAGGCGGATTGCGATGAAACGATTTCGGCGGCGCAGATGCACGATTGTAACAGGGGTGTTGCGCGCAAACTGTAACCTTTATACGCGACGTATTCCGGTCAGAACCGGGCGCGAACGCCCACTGTCCAGCGGCGCGGCGCACCAGGGCCATAGGCGCGCGGGTCCGATGCGCCGGGCGCTTCCTCCAGATAGACTTCCTCCACTTCGGAGAAGGTGCCGAAGGTCGCGTATTTCCGGTCGGTCGCATTCCGAAGCTCGCCGAACAGCGAGACGCCGGGGATGAGGTCGACCGTGCCGCGCAGGTTGACGATCGCATAGCCGGGGACGGGCGGGTTGAGGCCCGATTCGTCGCCCACCAGTTGCTGCGAGGATCGTGCGATGACGTCGCCGCCCAGCGACCAGCCGCCGCCGTCGTAATCGACGCTGACATTGCCGCTGTGGCGGGGCAGGGCCGAGATACGGTCGCCGGGCATCACGATGATCGTGCCGTCGTCCTCTGCCAGCGGGTTCGCGGCGCTGGATAGTACGAGCGGCGTGCGGAACGTCGCGTCGAGGAAGGCATAGCCTGCCGCGATGCGCCACGCTCCACGGCTCGCGTCCAGCGACAGGTCGATGCCCTGCCGCCGGGTCTTGCCGACATTGCGGAAATAAGCGCGGCCCCGGATGGCGGAGGCGATGTGCTGGATATCGTCGCTGTTGGTCGTGCGCCACGCCCCGGACCGCCAGTTGACGGTCCATCCACCGGCGCCGGCGCTGCCGTCCGCGCCCAGCTTGAATGTGCGGGCGACCACTTGTTTCAGCGGCGGATCGGCGATGAAGAAATTGGCGAGGCTGCACGGCGCATTCTCGTCCGCGCAGGACAGTTCGGCGGGGGTCGGCGTGCGGTTGGTTTCCGCATATCCCGCCCGCACGGTCATCGCGTCGGACAGGGTGTAGCGCGCCTCGACCCCGGGGTTGAGACGGCGGAAGCTGTGGCTTCCGTCGAGCGCAGTTCCGATCCGGTCGTCGAGCGTGATCTTTGCGTGGTTCCAGCGCAGGCCGAGTTCGAGCGTCAGCCGATCGGTGACCGGCAGCACGTCGGACAGAAACAGGCCGGTGAAGCGCGTCTTCGCGATCAGGCCGACCGGCGCGATCGACCCGTCCGCCTGCACGATCCGCGTGCCGAGCCCGTCGACGCTGCGATCCTCTGTCAGCGCGCCCAGTTCCGCCGAGGTCGCAAAGCGCGTCCGGCTGGCATCGATGCTGGCGCCCAGCACGAACCGGTTGGTACCGCCGAGGAGCGCCCGCTCATCCACGAACTGGATCAGCGCGCCGCCCGAACGGGTGCGCACGGCTCCGCGGTTGAGCAGGCCGTAATCCTCGCCGTCCAGTACGTCGACAACGGGTTGTCCGGTGCTGTCGGTCAGCAGGATTTCGTCGGCATCCTCGTCCAGCGGCTCGAGGCAGAGGAGTCCCGATTCGCCCTCGTCGTCGCACGCTTCGATATCGGCGGAATCGCCGTTGACCGAACGGATGCGCAGCGTCTGGTAATAGAGCGTGCCTTCGAGGTGCGAGGCATCGGACAGGGCGAGCCAGGGGTGGAGGCTCGCGCGGCCATAGCGGGTCTGCGAACGGTCGGGATAAGTATAGACCGACCGCCGCCGCGCCGCGAGCAGTTCGACCGGCGCGACGCCGTTGCCGGTGAGGTCGGTATCGGCGCCCACCAGCTTGAGGTGGATGGCGAAGCGGTCGCCTTCGTGGCCGATATCGAGAAAGCCGTTGACCAGTTCCGACGGGCTGTGGTCGCGCCAGCCATCCTCCGCCCGGTATTGCACCGCGCCGAACCAGCCGAATTGGCCGTGCGATCCGCCCGTCGCGGCGCTCGCCTCGCGCTCGTCGAAGCGGCCATAGCTGGCGGTGGCGACAGTGCCGGGGGTGCTGAACCCGGTCGCCGTGGTCATCACCACCGCACCGCCCAGCGCGTTGAGGCCATAGACCGGGCTCGCGTCGGTGAGCGCCATGCCCGACAGCGCGGCATCCGGGATGACGTCGAACGGAACGGTGTCGCCGAAGGGCAGGTTGAAGCGCCCGCCGTCGAGGTAGGCGGCCAGCCCCTGCGCCTGGCCCTGCAGCGGCGATGCGGTGAACCCGCGCCACGACAGGTTCGGCTGCCAGGGATTGCCTTGCGCATCGCCCAGCGAAGCGCCCGCGACATTGCGGGTGAGGCTTGCCAGCGCATCGGGCGAACCGGTGAGATAGATGTCGTCGCGGCTGATCGCGGCGGCTTCCTCCATCTCGAACCCGCCGCCGGGCGCGGTGACGACGATGACCGGCGGCTCTCCGTCCTGCGCCGCCGCGACATGGGGGGCGGCGAGACAGGACAGCGCGCAAGTGGCGGCCAAGGCGGCGCGGGTCGAACGGGGCAAGGTCCTCTCCTGTCCGGACCGCCGCTATTCGGGCGCGCCCGTTCCTTCTTTCCTGCCCCGGCCTTCGCTTGTCGATGGGCCGAAAGTCGAAGGCCGGAACAGGCGGATCAGATGTCGAGGTTGGCGACGTTCAGCGCGTTTTCCTGGATGAAGTCGCGGCGCGGTTCGACCACGTCTCCCATCAGGCGGGTGAAGATCTCATCAGTCACATCCGCATCCTCGACCTTCACCTGCAGCAGCGCGCGGTTTTCCGGGTCCAGCGTCGTCTCCCACAACTGTTCGGCGTTCATCTCGCCCAGCCCCTTGTAGCGCTGCACCGACAGGCCCTTGCGGCCGGCGGCGATGACCTTGTCGAGAAGCTGGGTCGGGCGGGTGATCTGCCCTTCCTTGCCCACCGCGACGGGGGCGGCATCGTCGCCCTCATCCTCGGCCTGCACGGCGTTGGCGCGGACGAGGCGAGCGCCGCCGATGTAGGCGTCGGCCTGTTCGGCGGCGACCTTGTGCAGCTTGCGCGCCTCTGCACTGTCGAGGAACTTGGCGTCGATGGCGAAGTGGTCGGTGACGCCGCGCCAAACGCGTTCGAGCGCATAGCCTTCCGCCGTCGGCTTGGCGGACCAGCGCGCCTCGGGATCCTCGACCTGCATCGTCGCGGCAGCGCGGGCGAGGGCGGCATCCCGCGCCTCGCCGGCGAGGTCGGGCGACAGCGCGCCGGCCAGCGCGAGCGCCTCGACGATCGACGGATCGTAACGGCCCGGCGCGAAGGCCAGCGTGTTCTTGAACCGGCGGGCCTGTTCGACCAGCGCGGCCAGATCCTCGCCGCTGCGCGCGCCGCCCTGCGTTTCCAGCATCTTGCCGGTGAGGCCAGCCTCGATCAGGTAGCGGTCGAGCGCGTCGTTGTCCTTGAGGTACACCTCCGACCGGCCCTTGGCGACCTTGTACAGCGGCGGCTGCGCGATGTAGAGGTGCCCCGCCTTGATGATGTCGGGCATCTGGCGGTGGAAGAACGTCAGCAGCAGGGTGCGGATGTGCGCACCGTCGACGTCTGCGTCGGTCATGATGACGATCTTGTGGTAGCGCAGCTTCTCGAGATTGAACTCGTCGCGCAGGCCGGTACCCATCGCCTGGATCAGCGTGCCGACTTCCTTCGACGAGATGATCCGGT
>CAYRLC010000026.1:0-24887 GCA_964424995.1 uncultured Croceicoccus sp. | reverse complement strand
AAGCGGCTCGTCGCCTGCCACGCCGAACCGTGGGTGCGGATGTCGATGGGATCGGCCGCGGCATAGAGGACGAGGCCGGTGAGCGCCGCGAACCCGGGACGTGCATGCGCTTCGGGAAGGCCCTTCATCGCGGGCGGGCGCCCGGTGCGGACGGGCTTGGCCAGCGCCTGCTGGACATGGTCGGCGAGCCCCGCAAGTTCCGCGCCGCCGCCGGTGAGGACGATCTGCCGCCCGTTGCCGCCGCGCCCGGTCACGAAGCCCAAGCCCTTCAGCGCCTTGGCCACATCCTCGGTCCAGCGCGAGAGCTGGTTGCTGATCGTGCTGATCAGCTCGGCGCGGGGCACTTCCTCGCCGCCATCGGCCAGCGGGATCTTCTCGCGGTGGTCGGTCGGGCTGGCGATGGCCGAGCCGTACACGCATTTCAGCCGCTCCGCCTGCGCGCGCCGGATGCCGAAGGCGCCGGCGATCGCGTCTGTCAGTTCGTTGGAGCCGTAGGGCAGGACCGACACGCCGACCAGCATGCCGCCGACATGGACCGAGACGTGGGTCACTTCCGCACCGAAATCGACGACCGCGACGCCGAGTTCGCGTTCCTCTTCGGTCAGGCAGGCATGGCCCGTCGCGACCGCCGCGCCGACGACGCCCTCGACCTCGAGGTGCGCGTTCTGCACCGCTTCCATCAGGTTGCGCAAGGGACCGGCTTCGGCCTCCATCACGTGGACAGCGACGGCAAGGCGCTGGGCATGAAGCCCGCGCGGGTTCGACACGCCCTGCGCGCCGTCCAGCACATAGTGCGCGGGCTGGGCGTGGAGCACGACGCGCGGCTCGCCCAGTTGCGGCACGATGCGTTCGCGCGCTTCGGCGAGCAGGTATTCGACATCGTCCTGATCGATGCGGCGACCGCCGATCTCGATGTCGACTTCGCGGATCTCGCTCATCAACCCGGCGTTGGCGCAGCCGATCCACACGCTCGACACTTGCGTGTCGGCGGCGCGTTCGGCGCGTTCGATGGCGTCGCGGATCGCGTGGGTCGCCGCGTCCATGTCGGTGACGTAGCCGCGCCTGATGCCGTCCGCCGCGCGGTGGCCCGAACCCAGCACGATCATCTCGCCGTCGCCGGTCAGCCCCGCGATCATCGCGGAGATGCGGAACGAGCCGATGTTGATCGCGCCGAAAACCTTTTCGATCCTGAGGTTCGCCATCACTGTGCCCCCGTCGTTTGCGCTGCCATCTTCTTCGCCTGTTCGCGCGCCAGCCGTTCGTCCTCGGCCCGGCCGGGCACGCGCATGTAGATCTTGCTCGGGTCGCGCATGTCGAAGGCCGCGACCTTGCCGCCGAGCAGGCGGTTCATGCCATCCATCTGCGCAAAGGCGACCAGCGCCTTGGCGGCCTCCTCCTCGCCTTCGGGCAGGGCCACGACCTGTCCGGTGGAGAAAGTCAGGTTCCAGCGGCGATGGCCGATCCATTCGGCGCCGCGCACCTGCTTCTGCAAGGCAGGCGCGGCATCGAGCAGGACCGAGAGATCGGCCGCCATGTCGGCCGCACCGTCGCCCTTCAGCACCAGCATGTTGCCGGCCCTGGCAGCGGGCACCGGCTCCAGCTTGTGGCCGGTGGGGTCGATGAGCACGAAATGCTCGCCCTGCTGCAGCACCGCGTGGGGCGTGCGCTCGATCACGTCGATCACCAGCGTATCGGGCAGCTGGCGCGACACCCGTGCGTCCGACACCCATGGCAGCGTGACGAGTTCGTCGCGCAGGGCCGCGACGTCGAGCCGGGTCATCGGCTGCGCCTGCGCGGCGATGGCGCGGCGGTAGATCTCCTGCTCGTCCATGCGGTTGACGCCGTGCACTTCCACCCGGCGCACCGCGAATCCGCTGTCGGCGGCCAGCCTGCCGATCTTCTCGTCGGCAAAGGCGGGAAGCCCGGCCAGCACCGCCACGCCCCAGGCCGCGCCCAGAACGACGAGGATCAGCGCGATAGAGAAGGTCCGCTGCAACGCGCGCTCGGACAGGCCGAGCATCTCGAACAGGCGATTGAACAGCCCGCCGGTCTTCGCCTTGGCCCCTGCCACCGCCCGCTTCTTGCCGCGCGCCGATGCCGCCCGCCGAACGCCCTTGCCGCCGCGCTTAATCGTGGTGCTCATAGGGCAGGTACCACTTCGGTCTGGCCGAACTTGCCGACGCGGCGGATTTCCCATTCGAGCGTCACGCCCGACGTGTCATGGACGCGGCGGCGCACTTCCTCGCCCAGCGCCTCGATGTCCGCGCTGGTCGCCTCGCCCCGGTTGATCAGGAAGTTGGTATGCTTCTCGCTCACTTGCGCATCGCCGAGCACCAGCCCGCGGCAGCCCGCCTCGTCCACCAGCTTCCATGCCGAGGTGCCGGGCGGGTTCTTGAAGGTCGACCCGCCGGTCTTGGTGCGCAGCGGCTGCGAGGCTTCGCGCGCTTCCGAAATGCGGTCCATCTCGGCCTGGATCGTGGCCGGGTCGCCCGCATGTCCCTGCATCGTGGCGGCGACGACGATGGCGCCTTCGGGCAAGTCGGAATGGCGATAGGTATAGCCGAGGTCGTCCAGCGACAGCATGCAGGGGGTCCCGTCGCGCAGCACCACTTCGGCGCTGGTCAGGATGTCCTTCACCTCGCGGCCATAAGCGCCGCCGTTCATCCGCACGAAGCCGCCGACGGTGCCGGGGATCGACTTCAGGAACTCCATTCCGGCGATGCCGCGATCGCGCGCGGTCGAACTGGCGAGGATGCCCGACGTGCCGCCGCCGAAGCGCAGCGTGTTCTCGCCCGCGTCCTCCGCCCCGGCAAAGGCCTTGCCCAGCCGGACGACGACACCCGGAACGCCGCCATCGCGCACGATCATGTTGGAGCCGAGGCCGAGCCCCATCACCGGCACTTCGGGCGGCAACGCGGCGAGGAAGGCGCAGAGGTCGGCGGTATCTTCGGGCTCGAACAGCAGTTCGGCAGGGCCGCCGGTCTTGAACCAGGTCAGCTTCGCCAGCGGCGCATCGGCGGTCAGGCTGCCGCGCGTGACGGGCATGGCAAAGCTGCCGCCCTCCAGCACGATCGCCAGCCGATGGCCGTCGGGCGCGATCGACGCCATCAGGCGCGGTCCTGCCGTGCGTTGACCGCGTCGGCGAGGCTTGCCGCCCACTTGGTGATGTCGCCCGCGCCCAAGCAAATGACCTGATCGCCGGGCTGGATCGTGCAGGCGAGGCTTTCGGCCAGCGCCTCCGCGCTCGGCACGACGCTGACGGTGCGGTGGCCGCGATCCTTCAGGCCCGCGACCAGCGCATCGGCGTCCACACCCTCGATCGGCTGCTCGCCCGCCGGGTAGACCGGGGTGATGTAGACCACGTCGGCATCGTTGAAGGCCTGCTGGAAGTCGGCCATGTGGTCGCGCAGGCGGGTATAGCGGTGCGGCTGGGCAACCGCGATGACGCGCGCCCGCGCCCCCTCGCGCGCGGCGGCCAGCACGGCGCGGATCTCCACCGGGTGGTGGCCGTAGTCGTCGATCACCAGCGCCGGTTCGCCGCCGGTCGCGATCTCGCCCACCTTGGTGAAGCGGCGCTTGACGCCAGAAAACCGCGAGAAGCCGTCCTGGATCGTCGCGTGCGGGCACTGCATTTCGAGCGCCACGGCAATCGCGGCCAGTGCGTTCTGCACATTGTGGCGGCCCGCCATCGGCAGTTCCACGCCCTCGATCCGCTCGACATGCCCGTCGCGGTGGCGCACCGCCACGTCGAAGCGGTTGCCGCCCGGAAAGGGCTGCACATTCTCGCCCCGCACATCGGCCTGGGCCGAAAAGCCGTAAGTGACGACGCGGCGGTCGCGGATCTTGGGCAGGATAGACTGCACTTCGGGATGATCGATGCACAGCACCGCCGCGCCGTAGAACGGCACGTTCTCGATGAATTCGACGAAGGCGTCCTTCACCGCGTCGAAGCTGCCGTAATGGTCGAGGTGTTCGGGGTCGATGTTGGTGACGACCGCGATCTGCCCGTCGAGCCGCAGGAATGACCCGTCGCTCTCGTCCGCCTCCACGACCATCCACTCGCTTTCGCCGACGCGGGCGTTGGAGCCGTAGGAATTGATGATGCCGCCGTTGATGACCGTGGGGTCGACCCCGCCCGCATCCAGCAGCGCCGCGACCATGCTCGTCGTCGTCGTCTTGCCGTGCGTGCCGGCGACCGCGACCGTGCGCTTCAGCCGCATCAGTTCGGCCAGCATCTCGGCCCGGCGCACGACCGGGATGCGGTTTTCGAGCGCATAGACGACTTCGGGATTGTCGCGCTTCACCGCGGTGGAGGTGACGAGCACGTCGACGCCCTCGAGATTCTCGCCCTTCTGCCCGATCATCACCGGGATGCCGCGCGCGCGCAGCCCTTCGACGACATAGCTCTCGTTGATGTCCGACCCCTGCACCGAATAGCCGAGGTTGTGCATCACTTCGGCGATGCCCGACATGCCGATGCCGCCGATGCCGGCGAAGTGGATCGTGCCGATATCGGTCGAAACGCCCCTCATGCGCCGGCTCCCGCCATCTGGCCCGACGTCTCGGCCGCGGGCGCACGGCCCACGCGGATCACGTCCATCAGCGGCTCGCCGCCGAACCCTTCGACAAGATCGGCAAGATCCTTCGCCGCATCGGGGCGGCCGCAGTTCCACGCCATGTGCGCGGCATTGCCCAGCGTTTCGGGATCGGCGGCCATCGCCTCGATCTGGCGGGCGAGTTCGGTGGGCGTGAACCGGTCCTGCCGGATCGCGCGCGCTCCGCCCGCGTCGGCCATGTCGCGCGCATTGGCGGACTGGTGATCGTCCATCGCGCTGGGCAGCGGGATCAGGATTGCGGGCCGACCGACTGCGGTCAGTTCGGCGATGGTCGAAGCCCCGGCGCGCCCGATGAACAGGTGCGCATCGGCCAGCCGCTCGGCCATGTCCTCGAAATAGGTGCCGAGTTCGGCGGGGATCTCATGCTCGGCATAAGCCGCGCGCACGCCCTCGATGTCGGCGGCGCGGCACTGCTGGGTCACTTGCAGCCGGTGGCGCAGTTCCTCGTCCAGCATGGCAAGGCCCGCGGGCACCACCTGCGACAGGATCGACGCGCCCTGGCTGCCGCCGGTGACCAGCACGCGCAGCAGGCCATCGGCGCTGAACGGCGGAAAGGGCCGGTCGCGCAGGGCGAGCACTTCGGCACGGACCGGATTGCCCAGCACGCGGACCTTGTTTTCGCACCCCTCTGGCATCTTCTCGACCCGCGTATAGGCGGTGACGATCGCATCGGCCCGCCTGGCGAGAAAACGGTTGACCCGCCCCAGCACCGCGTTCTGTTCGTGCAGCACCGCGGGCACCCGGGCAGACCGCGCCGCCAGCAGCGTCGGCAGCGCCGGATAGCCGCCGAAGCCGACCACCGCGCTCGGCTCGAATTCGCGGAGCAGGCGCAGCGCCATGCCGCGCCCCTTCCAGATCGCGAACAGGCCCTTAAGCCGCGCGAGCGGACCACCCTGCATCCGCCCGGCGGGCAGGACATGGACGGCGAGGCCATCGGGCACGCCGGGAATCGCCCGACCACGCTCGTCGGTGACCAGCGCGACGCGGTGGCCGCGCGCGATCAGCTCGCTCGCCAGCGCGAAGGCCGGGATCATGTGACCGCCGGTGCCCCCGGCGGCCAGGACATAGTGGCGCGAGACGCTCATCGTCCCCAACCCTGAAAATGCACGTCTATCTCCTGTGGCCCATCGGCAGGCCGTCCCGTGTCAGATACGGGTTTCGCCGCGTCACCGCCAGCAGCAGCCCCACGGTAAGGCACAGCGCAATCATCGACGAACCGCCATAGCTGATCAGCGGCAGGGTCATGCCCTTCGACGGGAAGAGCTGCAGGTTTACCGCCATGTTGATGAAGGCCTGCCCGCCGAGCAGCGCGGCAAGGCCCGTGCCCGACAGCAGGGTGAAGAGGTCGTCCTCCCCCGCCAGTCGCCACAGCACCCGCACGACCAGCGCGCAGAACAGGAGCGCGATGCCCGCCACCGCGATCAGGCCGAATTCCTCGCCGATGACCGACAGGATGTAGTCGGTATGCGCTTCGGGAAGGATGTTCTTGCGCTCGCCCATCCACAGTCCGCGCCCGAACCAGCCGCCGCTGGTCAGCGTCTTGTTGGCAAGGTCGACCTGGCTGAACGCCTCGCTGCCGCCCAGGAAGGCGTCGATACGGTGGCGCGCGTTCTCGTAGAAGAAGTAGGCCCCGACGACGAGAGCGACGATCCCGCCCGCGCCCCAGCCGACCAGCTTGAGCGGCATGCCGACGGTGACGACGAGCACGAACCACACCCCGCACAGCAGTATCGCGGTGCCGAAGTCGGGCTGCAGCATCAGGAAGAGGCACGATGCGGCGAGCAAGGCCCCAGACAGGACCATGACCGGCAATTGCGGATCGCGCACCCGCCACGACAGGATCCACGCGCTGAGGATGGTGAAGGCGGGCTTGTAGAATTCCGACGGCTGGAACCCGAAGCCAAGCCGGATCCAGCGCCGCGCGCCGTTCACTTCCGCACCCACGAACGGCACCGCGACCAGCAGCACGAACATCAGCCCGCCCAGCAGGATGGCGAAACGCCGGGCGGATTCGCGCGGCAGCAGGCTGACCGCCAGCATGACCATGATGCCGACCGCCAGGAAGCCGAGGTGCATCCAGAAGAAGTGCAGGTCCGACAGCGTCGTTTCCGCCGTCGACAACCGCTGCGCGCTGGCGGCGGACCCTGCGGCCACGCCGATCACGCCGGTCATCATCAGCGCCGCGACGATGCCGAGCAGCACCTTGTCGATCTCGCGCCACCAGACCGAAAGCTCGTGCCAGCGCCCCTTGCGCCGGGGCGACTGCCGCCGGGCGATATGGACGCCGCCCGCGCCGCGTTCGAAACCGCTGTCGGTCTGGCTGATGCTCATGCCGCTTCTCCGAGCGAATGGACCATGCTGGTAAAGGCCTCGCCCCGCTTCTCGTAATCGCGGAACTGGTCGAAACTGGCGCAGGCGGGGCTCAAGAGCACCACGTCGCCCGGCCGCGCGGCGGCGGCGGCGGCGCGGACGGCTTCGGCCATCAGCTCGCTGCGGGTGACGCGGGGCACGCGCCCCTCCAGAAGCTGGGCGAACATCACGCCCGATTCGCCGATGGTATAGGCGGCGGCGACATTGCCGAGATGCGCTTCCATCTCGGCCAGCGTGTCGCCCTTGGGCAGGCCGCCGACGATCCAGTGGATGCGGGGCCCGTGATCCTCGGGCGCGAAGGCGGCGAGCGCGGGGGCGGTGGAAGCGGGGTTGGTCGCCTTGGAATCGTTGACGAACAGCACGCCGTCCAGCGTCGCCACCCGCTCCATCCGGTGCGGCAGGCCGGGAAAGCTCTTCAGCCCCGCCTCGATCTCCGCATCGCTCAGCCCCATGCGGCGCACTGCGGCGACGGCGGCGGCGGCGTTGCCCATGTTGTGCGGCCCCTGCAATGCGGGCCAGTCGGACTGCTGGCCGGGCACGGCGACATCCTCGATCGCCACCGGGGCGCGGCCTTCCAGCGCGCGGGCGACCGATCCGATGTTCTGAAGCGACGCGCGGTCGACGATGGCAAGCCCCTGCCCGCGCTGCATCTGGAACAGGCGCGCCTTCGACGCGGCGTAACCGGCAAACCCCTCGTCATAGCGATCGAGATGATCGGGCGAGAGGTTGAGGAGTATCGCGACGTCGCAGGCAAGGCTGCGGGTGAGGTCGATCTGGTAGCTCGACAGTTCGAGCACGTAAGTGCCGCCCTCCGCCAGAGGTTCGGTCGAGAGCACCGGCACGCCGATGTTGCCGCCCAGCCGGGCCGCGCGTCCGGCACTTTCCAGAAGGTGGTGGATGAGCGCGGTGGTCGTCGACTTGCCGTTGGTGCCGGTGATCGCGATCACCTGGTGCGGCGGCAGGGCGTGGCGGGCCTGCGCGAACAATTCGATGTCGCCGATCAGCGGCACCCCGGCGGTGCGGGCCACGTCGGCGATGGGATGGCGGTTGATCGGCACGCCCGGGGATACGACAATGCCGTCGCAGCCGCGCACGCTCTCCACCGTCAGCTCCGCCAGTTCGCAGCGGGATGCGGCATCATCGGCATTGGCGGCGATCATCTCGCGCGCGCTGGCCCGCGCTTCCTCGCTCCGGTCCCAGGCGATGACGCTGGCCCCGGCGTGGCAGAGCGCGCAGACCGTCGCCATGCCGGTGCGGGCCAGCCCCAGCACGGCATAGCGCTCGCCTGCGAAGACCGCGGCGGGCAGGATCGAGGCAGCGGCGTCGCTCACCGGACCTTCAGCGTGGCGAGGCCGATGACCGCGAGCACGATCGAGACGATCCAGAGGCGGATGACGACGGTGCTTTCGGCCCAGCCCTTCTGTTCGAAATGGTGGTGGATCGGCGCCATGCGGAAGATGCGGCGGCCGGTCCGCTTGAACCAGAAGACCTGCACGATGACCGAGACCGCCTCCAGCACGAAGAGGCCGCCGACGATGGCCAGCACGACCTCGTGATGCGCGGCGACCGCGATGACGCCGAGCGCGCCGCCCAATGCCAGCGAGCCGGTATCGCCCATGAACACCGCGGCGGGCGGCGCGTTGAACCACAGGAAGGCGAGTCCCGCGCCGATGATCGCGGCGCACAGGATCGCCAGTTCGCCCGCGCCTTCCACGAAGGGGATGCCGAGATAGGTCGAATAGTCGGCGCGCCCGACAAGATAGGCGATGATCGCGAACGTGCCGCTGGCGATGATGACCGGCATGATGGCAAGCCCGTCCAGCCCGTCGGTCAGGTTCACCGCATTGCCCGCGCCGACGATGACGAAGGCGGCGAAGACGTAGTAGATCGGCCCCATCGGGATGCCGAAGGTCATGAACGGCAGGTAGAGCGTGGTATCGTCCACCACCAGCCACGCGGCGAGGCCCGCGACCGCGAATTCGAACAGCAGCCGCACTTTGCCCGACACGCCCTTGTGGCTGCGCTTCGTCACCTTGTCGTAATCGTCGAAGAAGCCGATCGCGCCGAAGCCGATGGTGACCGCGATGCAGGCCCAGACCATCCAGCTTTCGAGATCCATCCACAGCAGCATCGAGACCAGCACCGAGGTGAGGATCAGCAGCCCCCCCATCGTCGGCGTGCCGCGCTTGGCGAGGTGGGTCTGCGGCCCGTCGAGCCGGATCGGCTGGCCCTTGCCCTGCCGCACCCGCAGGTAACCGATGAAACGCGGGCCGATCAGCATGCCGATGGCGAGCGCGGTCAGCAGGCACGCGCCCGCGCGAAAGCTCTGGTAGCGGATCAGGTTGGCCAGTCCTTCGAATTCAAAAAACTGGGCAATGATGTAGAGCATCGGGTTTCCTTCGACCGTGGGGCTTCAGCGGCAGGCCCGGCCACCAGGCGGCCAGTGCGGGCGGCCAAGGCGGGCGGGTGACGCGATACCGACGTTCGGTGCGATGTCCAGCCATGCGCGAAGCGGCCCGCCTTGTGAAGCGGGCCGCCTGTCATTTCCCCGGTTGGCGGGCTGCGTCCGCGCCATGGTCCGGCCCCGTCCCGCCCGGATCAGGCCGGATCAGCCGGCAACGGCACGGTTGCGGGGCGCGTCCTCGGCATTGCGCGCGCCAGGCTGCATCACCAGCGCCGCGCTGCCCAGAGAGGCCCCGGCCGCTCGCATCGCGCCGAAGATGGCCAGCGCCGCGCAAGGGTCGCCAAAGGCATCGTCGAGCGCGAAGCACAGGCGCTGGCCCATCATCTCGGCCGTGACCAGCCAGCCCCCGCCGAAACCGCTGACAGCGTCGAGCAGGCAGATGTCGGCGCTTGCCTTGCGGCCATAGCCGTAGACTTGCGCCCCCATGTCGAGCGCGGCGGCGCGCCAGCAGGCGAAATCGGCGTGATCGGCAGGCAGCACCGCCGCCCCGCCCGCCATCAGCGAGCCGCTGGCGCGGATGCCCTCGGCGCGGTTCAGCGCCTGTCCGCCGACGAACATGTGCGGGCGCAGCCGGTCGATCGTGGCCATGCCGTCGATACCGAAGATCGCGTGCGCGCGGTCGGCGGCAAGCCCTGCCAGCGCCGGGTCCAGCCCGTCCTCGCACGTCGGCACGTAGGCAAGGCCGCGGGTCGCGCCGTCGAGCGCCGCGCCGAGCGCCGTCGGCACGCCGCCGCTTTCGAAACCGGCATGGGCGATGATCGTCGCGCGCGCCCGGTTGCGGGCCGCCCGGGCCAGCTTGGCCAGCGCCTCGTCGATATCGGCGACCAGGATGTGGGGGCCGCGCACCGGCCGGGTCGAGACCACGCCCACCGCGCCGCGCGCCAGGGCCGCGACCGCGTCCACCTCGCCCCGCGCGAAGTAGAGGCCGCCGGGAATGACCTTCGCCGGGCTCATCGCGATGGAGTGCGCGGCGAAATCGCCATGCGCGACGCCGCCGACCGACAGCGCGACCGTATGCGCGCGCCACAGCGTGCGATAGGCCGTGCCCTCGCTCTCCTCGATGATCGCGCGGCGGGTTTCGGTCGGTACGGGTTGGGCACTCATGCTGCACACTCCCTGGCTACGGCAACGTCGTCGAAAGGATGGACCCGGGCCTGTTCGCCGCGTCCGATGATCTGGCCCTGTTCGTGGCCCTTGCCGGCAATGAGGACGATGTCGCCCTTCCCGGCCTTCGCGATGGCGGCGGCGATGGCATCGCGCCGTCCGCCGACTTCGGAGATGTTCTCGGCATCGCGCGCACCCGCCAGCACCGCGGCGCGGATGTCGGCCGGGTCCTCGCCGCGCGGATTGTCGTCGGTCACGATGGCGATGTCGGAATGGGCGGCGGCGATCTCGCCCATGGGGCCGCGCTTGCCGGTATCGCGGTCGCCGCCCGCGCCGAACACGGTGATGAGCCGCCCCGTGACATGCGGGCGCAGCGCGAAGATCGCGGCCATCAGCGCATCGGGCGTATGGGCATAATCGACATAGACGGGCGCACCCGCGCGGTTGATCGCGGCGCGTTCCAGCCGCCCGCGCACCGGCTGCAGCCGGCCCATCGCGTCGAACACCTGCTTCGCATCGACATCGCCGCTCGCCAGCACCAGCCCCGCCGCGACGAGCGCGTTGGCGGCCTGATAGGCACCGATCAGCGGCAGCTTCACCTTGTGCTCCGCCCCGGCGTGGCCCAGCGTCAGGATCTGGCCCAGCTCGGTCGGTTCGCGCGAAAGCAGGCGGATGCCGAACCCGGACGCGCCGGGTTCGCCGGCATCCGCCTGCTCGCCCACCGCGAAAAGGCGCAGACCCCGTCGGCGCACATGTTCGCAGACCGCGCCGGAGCGCGGATCGTCCATCCAGACCACAGCCGTTCCGCCGTCCGACACGACCTCGTCGAAGAGGCGCATCTTGGCGGCGAAATAGGCCTCCATGTCGGCATGGTAGTCGAGATGGTCGCGGGAAAGGTTGGTATAGGCGCCGGCGGCGACGCGCAGGCCTTCGTTGCGGAACTGCGACAGCCCGTGGCTCGATGCTTCGTAGGCGACGTGCGTCACCCCTTCGCGGGCAAGGCCGGTCATGTTCGACAGGAACGTCACGATGTCGGGCGTGGTGAGGCCGGTCGACACGCTCTCGTCCGGCGTGGTGACGCCCAGCGTGCCGATCGAGGCGGCGGAAAAGCCGCACATGCGCCAGATCTGGCGAGTCATCTCGACCGTGCTGGTCTTGCCGTTGGTGCCGGTGACCGCAACGATGGTGGCGGGGACCGGCGTGAAGAACCCGGCGGCGAGGCGGGCTAGGGCCTGGCGCGGTTCGTCGGCCGCGATGTGGATCGCTCCGTCGACCTTCGCGCCGGGGCGCGCGACGACCGCGACCGCGCCCGCAGCGATGGCGGCAGGGATGAAATCCTCGCCATTGGCGGTGCTGCCCGGGAACGCGCCGAAGACGGTGCCGGGTGCGACCTTGCGGTTGTCGATGGCAAAGCCGGTCACTTCGGCATCGCCGGTCACCGCAATGCCCGCCCTGGCGGCGAGATCGGCGAGCCTCATTCGTGGCCCCCGTCGTTGCCGACCAGCGGGCGCATGTCCGACAGGTCGATATCGCGGTTCTCGTCGGGATAGACGCCCAGCATCGGGCCGATGCGCGGCACGATCCGGCCCACGGCGGCGGCGGCGTTCCACGCGGCGGTGCGCTGATAGCTGGTGGCTGCCGTGCCCTGCGGCTCGTCGAACATGGTGACGACGACGTAGCGCGGATTGTCCATCGGGAATGCCGAGGCGAAAGTGGTGACCAGCGACGTACGCTTGTAGCCGCCCGCGCCCGGCTTTTCGGCCGAGCCGGTCTTGCCGCCGATGCGGAAGCCCGCAGCGTCCGCCTTGCGGCCGGTGCCGTCGGTCACGATCATGCGCAGCATCTGGCGCATCCGGGCGCTCGTCGCCTCCTTGAACACGCGGCGGCCCTTCGGCACCTGGTTCGGGGCGAGCTTGTGCAGGGTCGAGGGGCGCCAGATCCCGCCGTTGACCATGGCGGCATAAGCGCTGGCGAGATGCAGCGGAGTGACCGCGATTCCGTGGCCGTAGGACACCGTCATCGTCGTGATGCGCGGCCATTCGCCGCTGCGCCAGATGGGGAAGCCGCGCGCGGGCAGTTCGATGTAGGGACGTTCGTTGAAGCCCAGCCGCTCCATCGTCTTCTTCATCCGCACGCTGCCGAGTTCGTCCGCGATCTGGGCGGTGCCGATGTTCGACGAATGCATCAGGATCTGCGGCACGTTGAGGTGCGAACCGATGGTGTGGCTGTCGCGGATCGCGAACCCGCCGATGCGCAGCGGCGCGCCGGTCGGCCATGTGCGGCCGAGGTTGGTGATCGTGCCCGCGTCGATCGCGGCGGCGACGGTCAGCGGCTTGAACGTCGAACCGAGTTCGTAGACCTGGTTGGTCACGCGGTTGAACATCAGCTTCATGCCGGCTTCGTCGATGTGGTTCGGATCGAAGCTGGGCAGCGAGGCGAGCGCGACGACTTCGCCGGTATCGACGTCGAGCACGATGCCGCCCGCGCCCTTCGCCTGGGCAAGGCCGATACCGCGCATCAGTTCATCCTCGAGCGCGGCCTGAACGCGCGCGTCGATCGACAGCACCTGGTCCGTGCCGCGGGTCTCGGCATTGGTCAGCTGATCGTTGTAGACCTCTTCCATGCCGACCCGGCCCTTGCCGTCCGCACCGACGTAGCCGAGCACGTGGGCGGCGAGGTTGCCTTCGGGATAATAGCGGCTGGGCTCTGCGGGCGGCGACAGCGCCGGTTCGCCGATGCGGAACACGCGGTTGGCTTCCTCGGGCAGGATGCGGCGGCGCAAGTACTGGCCCTTGCCGCTGGCGAGACGGCGGGCAAGGTCCGCCTCGTTCATGTCGGGAAAAATCTCGACCAGCTTGCGCGCGACTTCCTTCGGATCGCGGGTCAGCGGTTCGCCGCCTTCCATCGCCTTGGGGTTGAACCACAGGGCATAGGACTTGAAATCGCGCGCCAGCGGCATGCCGTTGCGATCGACGATGGTGCCGCGATCGGGCAGCAGCGCGTTGCCGCCGGGCGTGAAGGCGCTGGCCGAACCGAACAGGCCGATCATCGCGACGCGCAGCACGAGGACGGCGGTCGCCAGTGCAAAGGCAAACGCGATCAGCGCGACGCGGGTGCGCGCCATCTTCATCGTGGTCGCACGCAGATCCGCCCGGCGCGCGGGCGCGGGCGGCGGGGCTTGCCGGGCGATGCGGTGGGCGGGGCCGGGCCCGGACAGGCCCTGGGCCGTTCCGAGCGGGATCGATGCCATCAGCGCTTGCCTTCCGCGATCACGGTGTCGAGGTCGAACCGCTCGGCAAAGCTCTTCGGCTTGGCCGGGGCGGGCGCGGCGGCCTTCACCGGCTTGACCGGCGCGGCGGAGGCGAAGCGGGCCTCGCCCTTGGCGGCGGCCTTCACGCCGACATCGCCGGCGCGGAGCGGACGGTCGGTGGCGACCAGCTGGCGCATCATCGCGGGCGCCTTGGTATCGGCCTGGGCGAGTCGGATCGCGGGCCGTTCGGCATCGCCCTTCAGGGTCGGGGCCTGCCGCCCACCCGTCTTCTGGTCCGGAGCCGCATCGTTGCTGGCCATGCGCGTCGGCGCGGCGGCGGCGGCAACCGCCGTGTCGGCCTGCGCATCGGCCACCGCCATGCGCACCGGCTGCGCGTCGATGATCTCGACCTGCTTGCCGAGCGAGGCGAGTTCGGCGCGGCCGTCGAGGAACTGGTCGGCACGCGGCGCGACATAGCCGAAATCCACCTCGTTCCAGCGGACCAGCTGCTGCTGGCGGGCGCGGGTCTGGAATTCGGTTTCCAGCGAGGCGATCTGCTGCTTGGTCGACACGATCGCCTTTTCGGTTTCGGCGATCTCGCTGTTCACCGCCTTCACCTGCAGCATCAGCACGAGACTGAGCGCGGTCGCCACGACGACGGAACCGGTCCAGAGCAACGACTGCGTGCGATTGCGGCTGGTCATGCGGAAATCCTTTCGGCGACGGGGCGAGCGGGTGCGGCGGTGCGGATGGCGGAACGCAGCACGGCGGAGCGGCTGCGCGGGTTGCGGGCAAGCTCGGCCTCGGACGGGCGAACCGCCTTGGCGGGCTTGGCGAAGACGGCGGCGTGCGCGGGCGCGACGTTCGGCAGGTGGCGCGACGGGGCGGCACCGGCCTGTGCGGCATCGCGCAAGTAGCGCTTCACGATCCGGTCCTCGAGGCTGTGGAAGCTGACAACGGCGAGCCGCCCGCCTTCGCCCAGCAGTTCTTCTGCCGCCGACAGCGCCGCGTTCAACTCGTCGAGTTCGCCGTTCACGTGGATGCGGATCGCCTGGAAGCTGCGGGTCGCCGGGTCCTTCGGCGCGCCGGGATGGTGACCCAGCGCCTTGCGCACCACGCTGGCGAGCTGGCCGGTCGTTTCCAGCGGGCGCGCGGCGACGATGGCGCGAGCGACCCGGCGCGACTGGCGTTCCTCGCCATAGCGGTAGAGCACGTCGGCGATCGCTTCCTCGCTCGCCCGGTTCAGAAAATCGGCCGCGCTCTCGCCCTCCTGGCTCATGCGCATGTCGAGCGGACCGTCGGCGGAAAACGCGAAGCCGCGCGCCGCCTGATCGAGCTGCATGGAGGAAACGCCGATATCCATGACGACTCCATCTACTGTCGCCAGACCCGCTTCCTGCATTGCGGTGAGCATCTCGGAAAAGCGACGGGCATGGAGGACCAGACGGGGGTTTTCCCCGGCAGTTTCTTTCCACAGTTTCGCGGCGCGAATCGCATCGGGATCGCGATCGAATCCGTGAACGGTGGCGCCCGCGTCGAGCAGCGCGCGCGAATAGCCGCCCGCGCCGAAGGTCGCGTCGATGATGACGCTGCCCGGCTTAGGGTCCAGCGCGGCGATCACTTCATCGAGAAGGACGGGGATGTGCGGCGCGCTCATTTCGCACCCCGCTTGGGCTTGGCCCCTTCGGCCATCAGCGCCTTGCACGCCGCCTTCGCCGCGGCCCAGTCGTCGCCCATCTGCATGAGCTTGTCTGGGTTCCAGATGGTGAAGAACGCGCCGCCGCCCTGGAAGAAGACCTGTTCCTCCAGCCCGCCGAGCTCGACGAGGTAGTCGGGCATGATGAAGCGGCCCGAATCGTCGAACGGCAGTTCCATGAAGCCGTAGAGCTGGGCCGAACGGGTATCGCGGTCAAAGTCCTTGCCCGCCTGGAGCGCGCGGTCCTCTTCGCGGTCGAGCTGTTCTTCCAGCTCGTCCATGCGCGAAAGGCCGAATCCGACGAGGCAGTCCCAGCGTTCATGCTTGGCGAGGCAGAGGACCTTGTTGTCGTGGCTGCTGTCGCGGACGACCTTGCGGAACGCGGGAGGCAGCACGAAGCGACCCTTTTCGCCGCGAAGCGAAAAGCCCTGCCCCCGATAGCTGAATGGCCGTCCCGCCAATTGAAACCCCGATCCCCAAAAGCACTTGAAAAGGCAAAACTTCCCCGCACCCGGCTGCACACAGGCAGGGCCCGGAAACACCCCCCGTGGGTGCGGCTGACAACGTTCCTTGAACGGAGTGATTAATACCCCGGCTTTAGCGGGGAGGAAAGGGGAAATTACGGGAAAACACGTTCAGGCACCGTTTTCCGAGGAGTTTCACGGTCTCACTGCCGGCGAAACGAGTGCAGAATCGGCCATTCCGTGCCCCGATTCAAGGCGCGGCCCGTGGTTTCCCCATGGAATCGGATGTGTCTGAGCCAGCATCCCGTCGTTTCCCCGGATCGGGGAGATTCGCGGCCGCTCAGTCGGCGGCGGCGGGCCTCTGCGCCTCTGCCACCAGGGAACGGAGCAGGTTTTCGCCGCCCTCTCCCGCATCGTCCCCATCGGCGAGGAAGGTCGCGTCGGCGAGCAGCAGCACCCGGCCCCTGCCCACGGCACAATCTGCGACCAGTGCCTCTGCCGCCCCGCCGTCGAGGCGGCAGTCGCTCTCGAACCCCTGCCCGGTCAGGGCAAAGAGCCCGCCTTCGTCGACCGGGATCGCGTGGCCCTGCCACCGCGCGACGTGTTCGCCGCGCTCGTCATTGTCGAGGCGCAGGCCCCAGCGGCCGAGGATCGGCGAGAGCATGGCAATCGCCTCGGGCCGGCGGCGATCGCCGAGGCCGTAGCTGGAATGCACGTCGAGCATCGGATCGACGATCAGCAGCAGGTGCCCGCCGCCGCGCACCCATTCGTCGAGCGCGACGTTTTCCGCCGGGGCCAGCGCTCGGGGCTGCGCCATGACCAGCATGCCGCCGGGGGCCAGCTGCGTCAGGTTGTCGACCGGGCGCAGGGTGCGTCCCTGCTCCAGCACGCCGCGCGCCCAGTGGACCGGGGCCTTGGCCGACAGCATGTCGCCCAGCCCCCCTTCGGACCACAGGATGGGCAGGCTGGTGAACAGCAGGAGTTGGCACCCGGTCACGGCAGCGGTCGGGGCCGCTGCGGTTTCAGCGCCGAGGGTCTGGGATGACGCAGTCGGGGATGGCGCGGGATCGGGACTGGTCGCCGAACAGGCCGCCAGCAGGCACGGCGCGGCCAGAAACGTTTTCCCCATCAACGGCAGCAGCCGCACGGCCATCAGTTCCCCGCCGCCGGCCCGGCAGATTGATCGGACGGTTGACCGGATTCGAGCGTTTCGGGCGGCATCTGGGCCGCGGGCAGGTCCTGCACCACAGGTTGGTCCCCCGGCAGTTCGGGTGCGACGCCGATGTCGACCAGCGGATCGCTGCCGCTTTCCTCGGCCGCCTGCGTTTCGGGCGCGGCGACGGCGCCGTCCTCGGCATCGCGGGTCATCTGCAGCACCGAACTGGCCAGTGCCACCACCAGCAACACCAACATCAGTCCGCCGACGCCGACCTTCAGCCGCTGCGCCGCCTCTGCCCGGGTGCCCAGCAGACCGGTGCCGCGCGCGGGCAGTTCGCCATCCGCGCCGGGCTGGTGCCCAAGCTGGTTCTGGGCCGCGCTCTGGCCCTGGTTCTGTCTGGCAAGGATCTGGCGGTTGCGAGCCATGCCGACCAGTTTCCTCACGCCGCGAGCCAGGGGAAGACCGGCAGGCCCTTCGCCTCCAGCCATTCGCGGTTGTAGAGCGAGGAGAGGTAGCGGAAGCCGGTGTCGCACAGGATCGTCGCGATCCGCGCCGGGCGGCCCAGCCGCTCGGTCAGGTCACGGCCCAGCCGCACCGCGCCCGCGACGTTGATGCCGCTCGACAGGCCGAGGCAGAGCCCCTCGTCCGCTAGCAGCCTGCGCACCCATTCCAGCCCTTCCTCGTCGGAAATGCGGTATTGCGTGTCGACCGGCGCGCCTTCGAGGTTGGCGGTGATGCGGCCCTGCCCGATCCCTTCGGCGACCGAGCTGCCTTCGGCCTTCAGTTCGCCGGTCTGGTAATACGAATAAAGCGCCGCGCCGTGCGGATCGGACAGCGCGATGGTGACGTCCTCGTCGAATTCCTTCAGCCCCATGCCCACGCCCGCCAGCGTGCCGCCGGTGCCGACCGCACAGGTAAAGCCGTCGATCCGGCCTTCCATCTGGGCCCAGATCTCGGGCGCGGTGGAATCGATGTGGGCACGGCGGTTGGCGATGTTGTCGAACTGGTTGGCCCAGACCGCGTTCTCCGTCTCCTCCGCGATGCGGCGGCTGGTGTGGACGAAGTGGCCGGGGTTGGAAAACGGCGCGGCGGGCACGGTGACCAGTTCGGCCCCCAGCGCGCGCAGGGTGTCCATCTTCTCCCGGCTCTGCGTTTCGGGCATGACGATGACCGTCTTGTAGCCCAGCGCATTGGCGACCAGCGCGATGCCGATGCCGGTGTTGCCCGCCGTCCCTTCGACGATGGTGCCGCCCGGCTGCAGCACGCCGCGCTTTTCCGCGTCGCGCACGATCCACAGCGCCGCCCGGTCCTTCACCGAAGCGCCGGGGTTCATGAATTCGCACTTGCCATAGATGTCGCAGCCCGCCGCCGCGCTCGGCCCGGCAAGGCGGACGAGCGGGGTGTTGCCGATGAGCGATAGGGTGTCAGGAACGGTCGTCATTATGCGCGAAGAGGTAGGGCGCGAAACCTGTCAGGGCAATGAAGAAAACCCACCCTGCCTGTTACTCTCGCTTATCGGCCCTTCACGAGCCGAATCTATTCCCGCGCGGCGCGGATCGCGGCCCCGGCGGCAAAAGGCGCGAGCGCGACGAGGACGAGGCTGACCGCGCCGGTCAGCGCGATGCCGCCCTGCCCGCCGGGAAGCAGGCTGCCCGCGCCGAATACCAGCAGCGGCACCGCGAGCGGCATGATGAGCAGCCCGGCCAGCGCCGCCCCGCCGCGCAGGCCCGCCGTCACCGCCGCCACCGCCACGCCCAGCGCCGCCAGCCCCGGCGTGCCCGCCAGCAGGCCAAGCTCCAGCGTCAGCAACTGTTCGCCCGACAGCCCCAGCAGCACCGCCGCGATCGGCGTCGCCAGCATCAGCGGCACGGCAAAGGACAGCCAGTGGGCCAGGATGCGCAAGCCACAGGTCCATTCGTCGGCGAGGCCGCGCAGCGCCCACTGGTCGAAGAAGCCCGCCTCGAGGTCCGGTTCGATCAGCCGGTCGAGCGGAAGGATTGCGGCGAGCAGCGCGGCGACCCAGACCACCCCGCCCCCGGTTCGAGCCAGCAGCTTCGCATCGGGCCCGACGGCAAAGGGATAGAGCATCGCGACGGCGAGGAAGAACAGCACCGGCAGCAGCGCGCCGCCGCGCCGTCCGCCACCCAGCAGCAGCGCGATGTCACGTCGCAGGATCGCCCACATCATCGCACGAAGTCCGCCAGTTCGAGCCGCATCAGCCCCGGCACCGCCACCGGCTGGTGCGAGGCGAGCACGCACAGGCCGCCATCGGCGCAATGCCGCGCGACCAGCCGCTCCACCATCGCGACCGACGCGGTGTCGAGCCCGTTCAGGGGTTCGTCGAGCAGCCAGATCGGCGCCCCTTGCGCGATCGTGCGGGCAAGCGCGGCGCGCTTCCTCTGCCCGGTCGACAGGTAGCGAACCGGCACGTCGAGCAGGTCGCCCAGCCGGACCTCTTCGGCGACCGCGTCCATCGTTTCGCGCGGCACCCCGTCGGCACGGCCCCAGAAGGCCAGCGCCTTCGCCAGCGGCAGGTGGGTGTCGAGCGCGGGTCGTTCGTCCAGCAGTGCCAGCGCGCCGCTGCGGCTTATGCTGCCCGCAAAGGGCCGCATCAGTCCGGCGAGGATGCGCATCAGGCTCGACTTGCCGATGCCGTTCGCGCCCGACAGGTGCAGTGCCTGCCCCGCCGCGAGGTGCAGCGACAGCCCGGCGAACAGCACGCGGTCGCCCCGGCGGCAGGCCAGGGCTTCGGCGCTGAGGAAAGGCTCACTCGCATTCATCCGCCCCGTGCCCTAAGGGCTTCGCGCAGGACTGCCAAGGATTACGACCAACAACGACAAGGAGAGCGACCGATGCTCGAACGGCTGACGGGCGATGCGCTGCACGGCGCGGTGGCGGAGCTGGACGGATGGGCCTTGCGCGAAGACGGCCTTGCCATCGCGCGCACGTTCACGTTCGCCGATTTCAGCGAAGCCTTCGCCTTCATGACCCGCGTCGCGATGATCGCGGAGAAAAGCGATCATCACCCCGAATGGTTCAACGTCTGGAACCGGGTGGAGATGACGCTGACCACCCACGACGCGGGCGGCGTGTCGCAGCGCGACATCGCGATGGCCAGGGCGGTGGCGGCGCTCGCCTGATCCCCGCAAGGAAAACCCGCCGCACAACGAAAAGGGGGCGAGCCGAAGCCCGCCCCCGATCTGCGACCCTCAGCGGGTCTGCGATGCTTTCGCTCAGAGGCCGTCGACGGCCTTGCTGACAAGGATGTTGACCGCGACGCGGCGGTTCTGTGCCATGCCCTCCTCGGTGTCGTTCGGGGCGGCCGGATCGGCTTCCGACATGCCGGTCGGGGTCAGCATGCGGTACGGCTTCCAGCCGCAGGCCTGCTGCAGGTAGTTCACGACCGTGCCGGCGCGCTTTTCACTGAGCGCCTGGTTCAGTTCCTGGCTGCCACGCGAATCGGTGTAGCCGACGACCAGCAGCAGGGCGTTGTCCATGGCCTCGGCCTGGCTGGCGGCCGAGCAGAGCGCCTGCTGCGCTTCGGGCGAGAGGTTCGCCTTGCCGGTGTCGAAGTTCACGTTGGTGGTCGACTTGATGTTGTACTGGTCGATATCGCCCATGCGGCCCTTCAGCGCCTCGGTCGCGGCTTCGTTGCTGGCGAAGCGCTGGTCGGTGCCGTTGAAGATCATCGACGCGGTCTTCAGGTCGTCGCTCTTCATCCTGATCGAAGTGGCGAGCAGGTAGTTGCCCGCCTGTTTGGTCTTCACGCTGACCGGCAGGCCGTTCATCAGCGACGAGGCGAGCTGCGTCTTGGAATTGAGGCCGAGGAAGCCGCCCTTGGCCTTGATCTCGGTCGCATCGTCGATGGCGATGATGTGGCTGGCGCCGTCGGCACCGACGACCTTCATCTTGTTGCCGATGCGGGCGGTGATGATGCCGTCGACATCGGGGCCTTCGGTCAGCTGCGAGGCATCAGGGGTATATTCGCCGTAGACGGTCGTCAGAGTGCCGTTGGCGGCATCCTGCGCGTGGACGCCGGGAACGGCGAGCATCGTCGCGGCCAGAAGGACAGGCGTGGTCTTGGCAAGGAACTTCATCGTCATGGACTCCAATTAGGTCGCAGGCACCGGACGCGTTCCCCGTGGTTTTTCCGGGCTGCCCCCCGGATCTGACGTGGCCGGCCGCGGGGAAAGGTGACCTCCCCCGCTGGGTTGAAGAAATGCGGCAGGACACCGCAAGGCGCGGCAAAACTGTTGAGGTTAACATTGCTTGTTAATGAACCGTTGCGTCATCCCCAGCGATTCCGCCGATGGGCAGAGGCTGCGCCGCGATGAACCGAGCATAAATAAGGCAAGGTCGCCGCATTTCTGCGACAGGCCGCGACGCGAATCCATCGCCGAAACGGTGCGGATGCCGGGCACGAAACGGCCACCTGCATTGGCAAAGCGCCGGCGCTAGGGCATCTGCGCGCCATGACCCAGCGACTGTCCCTCATCTCCATCATCGTCGACGACTACGACCGCGCCATCGGCTTCTATGTCGGCCAACTGGGCTTCGACTTGCGCGAGGATACGCGCCTGTCCGAAACCAGGCGCTGGGTCGTCGTCGCGCCTGCAGGGGCCGAGACCGGGCTGTTGCTGGCGCAGGCGGCGGACGATCGCCAGCGGGCCGCGATCGGCGAACAGGGCGCGGGGCGGGTTCTGCTGTTCCTGCAGACGGACGATTTCGCGGCGGATCACCAGCGCCTCGCCGCCGCCGGCGTGACCTTCGTCGAGGAACCGCGCCACGAAGCCTACGGCAGCGTCGCGGTGTTCGAGGATCTCTACGGCAACCGCTGGGACCTCATCCAGCACGCCCCCCGCTGACCGCGCGCGCCGGCCCTGCCCAAAATCGGAGGCAGACTGCCGCGCCATCCGCCCTACCCTGCCAGCGGGAAACAAGAGGGTATGACCGGAATGGACAAGGCAGGACAGGACGGCTTCGATTTCGTCGTCGTGGGCACGGGCGCGGCGGGGCTGCTGGGGGCGATCACCGCCAGCCTCAACGGCCTCAGGCCCCTCGTCATCGAAAAGGCGGCGCGCTGGGGCGGCACCACCGCGACATCGGGCGGCGTGCTGTGGATACCCGACAACGACGAGATGCGCCGGGCCGGAGCCGCCGATTCGCCCGAGGACGCGCGCACTTATGTCCACGCCCTGATCGGCGATGACGCCGACGAGCGCGAGGTCGCCAAGGCCGATGCCTTTCTCGCCCATGCGCCCGACATGGCGCGCATGCTGGAAGGCCTGGGCATTCGCTGGCACCGCACCGCCGACCATCCCGACTACTATCCCGAAATGCCGGGCAGCGGCATCGGCCGCACCATCGAATCGGCCCGCGTCGACGGGGCCACGCTGGGCGAACGGTTCGCGACGATGCGCTATGCCGAGCTGGACATGCCGGCGATCAACAGCGCCCAGTTCGGCACGCTTACCCGCGCCAAGACCAGCCCTGCCCTGATGCTGGAGGCGGCGAGCACCGTCGCCCTGCACAAGCTGCGCAAGCTGATGGGGCAGAAGCCGCTGGGCAACGGGCGCGCGCTGGCCGCGGCCCTGATGAAGATCGTCGACGAACGCGGCATCCCGGTCCGGCTCTCGACCCGGCTGGTCGATCTGGTCGTCGAACATGGCAAGGTCGCGGGCGTGATCGTCGAGACGGGGGGCGAGCGCGTGCGGCTCGACGCTCCGGCGGGCGTGCTGCTGGCGGCGGGCGGCTTTTCGCAGAACGCCGCGCTGCGCAAGGAACTGCAAGGGCGAGAGGCGACGTGGAGCAACGCCATCCCCGATGACCAGGGCGACGCGCTGCAGGTCGCGATGAAGGCGGGCGCGTCCACCGAACTGACCGACGATTGCTGGTGGATGCCGACGATCCAGGTGAACGAGCACCGCAACGGCCTCGCGCTCGGCCTGCGGGCGCTGCCCGGCAGCATGATCGTCGATGCGGGCGGGCGGCGCTACATGAACGAGGCGCGGTCGTACATGAGTACCGGCAAGACGATGTACCAGCACGGCGCGGAGAGCGAGCGGCACTGGCTGATCATGGATGGCCGCTTCTTCAGGCGCTACATCTTCGCCGAGCTGTCGGACAGCAAGGTCCGCACCGAGATGGAGGCCAACGGCTTCCTCGTGCAAGGCGAGACAGTGTCCGAACTCGCGGGCAAGTGCGGGCTCGATGCCGCCGCGCTGGAAGCGACGATCGAGCGCTTCAACGGCTTTGCCCGCGCGGGCAAGGACGAGGATTTCGGCCGCGGCGACACAGCCTACGACCGCTACTGGGCCGACCCCGGCCACCGTCCCAACCCCAGCCTCGGCGAAATCCGCGCGCCCTATTGGGCCGCCGTGATCCGCCCGGGCGACCTCGGCACCAACGGCGGCCTCAGAACCGACCGCCACGCCCGCGTTCTGGACGCGGGCGACAAGCCGATCGAGGGGCTATACGCGGCGGGCAACGGCAGCGGATCGCCCTTCGGCCGGACTTATCCGGGTGGCGGCGCGACCATCGCGGCGGCCTCGACGTTCGGCTATCTCGCCGGGCTGCACGCAGCACAGCGAGCGACCAACCGGCCCTCCTGACCGGCCGCGCCCAGACGTTATTTTCCTACAGGCAGGAGCGGCGTCATGGTGCGCGCCGCTCTTTGCCTTCGTCGTTTCGCGCTGCTGGCGTCACCTGTCACCCGTACGCGCAACGCTAGCATTTCCGGGCTGTCGCGGGGATCGGGCAGGGTGATACGGTGTCGCCTTTGTCACCCGGTTGAGGCTGGCTGGAAAGATTCTTCGATAGAAACAGACCGTCGTTGTACGAACCCGTTGCGGACATTGGTTTTGTCCTCGAAGATGCGGTATATGTGGCCTGCGCCCCAACTGAAATGGAAGCTCCCTGTCGCTGGCTGGCTGCTCAGCATGGCTTATTTGGGGAGGCATTCCCGTAATTGCGCGCCTATAAAAGTAATGATTTCCAAACAAATTGAGCTATAACTATTATAACTGCCGCAATGACTCCGTATAATCTTATTTTTTTCCACAACTCAAACTCGGGCGAATTAGTCACAAGGGCTATCTCCGTCGATCAGGCTTCCGCTATGGCTGCAATCTTTTTCTAAACTTCACCGTCTATGGCTTTCTGCGACTTCAGCATCTCTTTTGGAATAAATAATACTTGTTAGCGCAGTAGTTCCTATATTTAGCGCAATTGTTGCGCTCAGCGTTTTCCAGAAACATAATTTTGCAATAGTTGTTCACCAATCCCCGCAATTTCTACAACCACCTGTTTACAACCGAAATTTTTACTAATTGTTGTTTATCAAGGGCATATCGGATCACTACTCTTAGAATAATAGTGCCAGATGAACACCGCCGCCGCGCCGCGATGGGGGCGCCAAGGTTCGGCGAGGTCGCGGGTTTCCTTTTCGCTCGGGCGGTCGGACAGGCCGAGCAGGCGGCCCAGCCCGACCTGCACGGCAAGGTCGCCGGCGGGCCAGATGTCCTCGCGCCCTTCGGCGAAGAGCAGGTAGATTTCCGCCGACCAGCGCCCGATGCCCTTGATCCGGGTGAGCATGGCGATCGCCTCCTCGTCGTCGGTGGGCAGGCCGTCGAAGTCGACTTCGCCCGCGCTGACCAGTTCGCAAAGCGAGCGGGCATAGCCCTGTTTCTGGCGCGACAGGCCGCAGGCGCGCAGCGCGTCGAATTCGGCGGCGAGCAGTTCCTCGGGCGGAATGGCCTCACCCAG
>CAYRLC010000025.1:0-25105 GCA_964424995.1 uncultured Croceicoccus sp. | reverse complement strand
GAGGATCGCCCGCCGGTGGGCGTGGTGTTCTGGTCGTTTCGCGTGATGGTCGGCATCGGCTTTGCCATGCTGGGTCTGGGACTGTGGAGCCTTTTCGCTCGCTGGCGGGGCAGGCTTTACGACTGGCCGTGGCTGCACCGCGCGGCGTTGATCATGGGGCCGTCGGGCTTCGTGGCGGTGATAGCCGGTTGGGTGACGACCGAAGTGGGCCGCCAGCCCTTCACGATCTATGGCCTGCTCCGCACGTCGCAAAGCGCCAGCCCGCTCGACGTGCCTGCCGTGGCGGCATCGCTGCTGGCCTTCGTGGTGATCTACTTCGCGGTGTTCGGCATGGGGGTCTGGTATGTCCTGCACCTGATGCACAAGCCCCCGCACGCGAATGAGACCGACGTGAAGCAGGACATGGAAGGCCCGATCCGCACCGCTGGCATCACCCCGGGCCCGACCCAGAACCCCGGCCATGCCGAGAAGCTGCCCGACAGCGACCCCACCGATGGCGGGCCGACCGACATATCGCATGAGGGAGACCGCTGATGGACCTCACCGTGCTCTGGGCAGGCATCATCGCTTTCGCCGTCTTTGCTTACGTGGTGATGGACGGCTTCGACCTCGGTATCGGGGTGCTGTTCCCGACATTCAAGGTGGGGCCGGAACGCGACATGGCGATGAACTCCATCGCGCCGGTGTGGGACGGCAACGAGACATGGCTGGTGCTGGGCGGCGGCGGTCTTTTCGCGGCCTTTCCGCTGGCTTATGCGGTGCTGTTGCCGGCCACTTATCCGCTGGTCATCGCCATGCTGCTGGGCCTCGTCTTTCGCGGGGTCGCGTTCGAGTTTCGCTGGCGCGATCCGGCGCATCGCCCGTTCTGGGACCTGGCCTTTTCGGGCGGATCGCTGGTTGCCGCGATGGCACAGGGGATGATCCTCGGCGCAATGTTGCAGGGGGTGGAGATATCGGGCCGCGCCTATGCGGGGTCGTGGTTCGACTGGTTGACGCCCTATACCTTGCTGACCGGCGTGGGGACGACGGCGGGCTACGCGCTGCTCGGCTCCACGTGGCTGATCTGGAAGCTGGAAGGGCCGGCGCAGGATCATGCCTACAAGCTCGCGTTTCGCGCCATGCTGGCGACCGGCGCGCTGATGGCGGCGGTCTCGCTCTACAACCTGTTCCTGCGTCCCGAGTACCGGGAGAAGTGGCTGACGACGCCCGAGATCACCTACACCTGGCCGATCCCGCTGCTCACTGTGCTCGCCGCCCTGTTCCTGTGGCGCGGGATCGTCAGGCGGCAGGAAATAGCGCCGTTCCTGCTGAGCCTTTCGCTTTTCCTGCTGGGCATGGCGGGGCTGGGGCTGACGATGTGGCCCGATGTCGTGCCGCCCAGCCTGACGATCTGGGAAGCCGCCGCGCCCGAACGCAGCCAGGTCTTCATGCTCTTCGGCGTGGGGCTGACGATGCCGCTGATCATCGCCTACACCGCTTGGGCCTACTACGTGTTCCGGGGGAAGGTGGGGGCGCATGGCTACCACTGACGATCGCACGCCGCCACGTCCCGGCGCACGCGGCGATGCTCGGCCATTGTGGCAGAGGCTGGGCTGGCTGGTGCTGATCTGGGGTGCGAGCATCGCGGTCATCGGCGCGGTGGCGGCGGCCATGCGCTACTGGATTGCGCCCTGAATTGCTGGACGGCACTGCCGCCAGAAACCCTCGGCGATGACCCCAGTCCTCAGATGCGGGTCAGGCGACCGAGCAGACCGACCAGACCCGGCACTGTCGCCATGACGCCGAACCACGGAGCGAGGCACTCCCGCGTGGCGATCTTGCTGGTCAAGCCGGCGAGGGCCAGTCGCGGGCGCAGTCTTGCGCCGAAGGCTCGCTGGTATGCGACCGAACCCGCCGATCCGTCGCGCTCCCACGCAGCCGTCGCCAGCCTGGCGCTGGCGAGCGCGATGCCGATGCCTTCACCCGCCAGCGAAGGGATCACCCCGGCCTGGTCGCCGAGGCGAAAGAGACCGGGGCGGGTGGCACGGGCCGACCAGCCGTAGGGGACGTGACCGATGGCATCCATCCGCTCCGCCGGCGGCATGGCGGCGATGCGGCGGGCCAGAAGTGTATCCCCATCGGCCAATTGTGCCAGAAGCCGGGCAGGCGATCCGTCGGCCCCGGCCAGACGGCTCTTGCGGACCGCCATGCACAAGTTGGCCTGACCATCTTCCTGCCGGACCAGCCCGGCATAGCCGCCGGGGAACATGTGCATCTCGATCGTGCCAGCAAGTTCGGCACACAAGTCCGGGCTGGCTGCAAAACGCGCGCGCAGGCCGAGATAGGGATCCCCATCGCCTCTGCCGCGGGAGCGCGGGAGGCCGGGCATGTCGTGCTTGCCCGTTGCGAGGAAGATGGACTCGGCTTGCAGCGGCACGCCGTTCGAAGTCTGGAATCCGTCATCCCGATACCGGACGGTGTCGTGCCGGATCTCGGCCCCCAGCGCCCTGGCCTGAGCGAGCAGCAGACCATCGAGCCGATGCCGCGAAACGCCCATGGCCCTATCCGGCAAGGCCCGCCGCCATGTTCGCTTGCCGACACCGACCAGCACGCTTTCGACCCGATGGCCGCCCAGCATCGCAGGCGAGACGCCCAGTTCCTCCAGCCGGGCCAGGGTCGTCCAGCTCAGGAATCCGCCGCACAGCGCATCGCCGACAGCGGCCTGCCGTTCGTAAATGATCGGCCTGGCACCCGCCCGGCTGAGCAAAATAGCCGCCGCTGCGCCCGCCGGCCCGCCGCCGATCACGATGGGCGGGTCACCCCTCACGCCCGGCTAAAGGCGAAGGTTTCCGCCGCCATGCCGGGGCCGAACGCCATGGCCACGCCCTTGTCCCAGGCCTCGTCGGCCATCATCTCTGACAGCACGAAGAGCAGGGTGGCCGACGACATGTTGCCGAACCGCGCTAACACCGAGCGGGACTGTGCCAGTTTCTCGGGCGGCAGGTCCATCGCCTGTTCCACCGCGTCGAGGATGGACTTGCCGCCGGGATGAACCGCCCAGGCCAGTTCGGCGGGATCGACGCCGCGGCACAGGCGATCGCGCAAGTCTGCATCTCCAAGGCCCAGTGCGATGCGATGCGGAACTTCGCCCGACAGCACCATCTCGAACCCGCTATCGCCGATGTGCCACTGGATGAGGTCTTCGCTGTCGGGCAGGGTGACCGACAGGAAGCTGTCCAGCCTGAGTCCCGCCGGCCGCGCGCTGACGATCGCCGCCGCCGCCCCGTCGCCGAACTGGGTAGAGCCGAGCAGCACCTTTATAACGTGCGAGGCGATGAGATGCAGCGAGCATAGCTCCACCGTGACGACCAGCACGCGGGCTTCGGGGGCCGAACGGGCGATATGGTGCGCGGTGCGCAGCGCCGAGACTGCGGCATAGCAGCCCATGAAACCGATAAAGGTCCGCTCCAGCCCGGGATCGAGGCCGAGCCGCGCGGCGATGATCTGGTCGATCCCCGGCGCGACGAAGCCGGTGCAGCTGGCGACGACGATGTGCGTGATCCCCTTCAGCGAGACCTTTCGGCCGAGATCCGCGATGGCCGCCATGGCGAGATCGGGGGCAGTGCGCACATAGACTTCCATCCGCTGCCCGGTGGAAGGGAAAGCGCCGGCACCGTAGAAGCCGCCGGGGTCGATCGGCGTTCCGAACTCGCCACAGGGCAGGACCGACCAGCGATGGTCGATGCCGGAACGTTCGGCCATGCGTGCGAACACGCCGCGTTCCCGTGGATCGGGCAGCTGCGCGGTCACCCACTCGAGATGGGTGCGATGGACATCGTTGCCCGGCACCGCCGTTCCGATGGCGTGAACATGCGCGGCTGGCTGGGTCAATGCGGGGATCCTTTTCGGCACCGCGGAATGGGCGCGCGCATGCGATCTACTACCAATTCGTTCAGATCGGCGAACATTTTCTCCGCAATCGAGTCAGTCCGCGTCCGGATCAGGTGCAAAGACGCGTTCCAGCGAGATACGGAACGGGAATTGCCGCCGGATGCGAACTGTGTCGGGATCGATGCCCGCTTCCGCCAGGATGGCAGGCCACTCCCCGGCGCGGATCGAACGGGCGATGGACAGCGTCCCGTCTTCGCGCACTATGCGATGCACGCCCATCACGCGCGCCAGCAACGGGTAGCCCAGGTAGGACAGCACATGCCGGTCGAGATCGACGATGAGCCATCCGCGCCGCGCCCTGCTTTCCATGAATTGCAGGAAATCGCGCAACTGGTCGGGCGTCATGTGGTGCGCGACCTGGCTGGACATGACGTAGTCGAAGCGTTCGGGCTGGTCAGCATAGTCCCCGGTGCGGAAATCGATAGCGGGCTCGCCTGTGCTGGCATCGCGCGCGATCGTGCGGCTGAGGGGGTTGAGATCGACCCCCACGAGATCGCACGCAAGGCCCCGCTTGCGCGCCCATTTCGCGACGGCCCGCAAGGTGTCGCCGTGGCCGAACCCGACGTCGAGCAAGCTGAACCGCGCCGCATCGTGCGTTGCCCGCTTCAGGAAACGCAAGGTGGGCCGGGCGGTGAACGTCCAACGATTAACCCGCGCGAGATCGGCGAGCACCTCGGCATAGACCTCCGGCGCGATGGCGGCATCGTCCATCTGCTCTTCCTGCCATGCGCGGTGTGCCAGCGATCGCGTGATAGTCTGCGCTCCTCAGGATCCTGTCGAACTAGCTAGAGGGTTTTGCGCAGCGATACGAATGCAATGTGCAGGGCCGGCGCAGCGGACCTGTCGGTCACTTCAATCGTCGGCCTGATCGGCCATCTTGGCCCCGACGTGCGAGTGGCCGCGTTCGCACGCCAGCATTTCCTGCCGGTGCCTTTCGCGATAGGAGGCGCGCTGCTCGTCGGTCCGCTCACCGTGGCAGGCGGGGCAGCTTACGCCCGGCTCGTACTGCGGCGACAGGCGATCGTCATCGCCGACCGGTCGGCGGCAGGCGTGGCAAAGCATGTGGCTGCCCTGCGCAAGGCCGTGCCCGATGGCGACCCGCTGATCGAAGACGAAGCACTCGCCGCGCCACAGGCTGCGATCCTCGGGCACCGTTTCGAGGTATTTGAGGATGCCGCCCTTGAGGTGATAGACATCCTCCACCCCTTCCTGTTTCAGGAATGCGGTCGATTTCTCGCAGCGGATGCCGCCGGTGCAGAACATGGCGACCTTCGGCTTGCCGCCCGCGGCCAGCAACCGCTCCCGCTCCTGCCGGAACCAGTCGGGGAAATCGCGGAAGCTGGCGGTGCCGGGGTCGATCGCGCCTTCGAAAGTGCCGATGGCCACTTCGTAATCGTTGCGCGTGTCGATCAGGATCGTGTCCGGATCGCTGATCAACGCGTTCCAGTCCTGCGCATCGACGTAAGTCCCGACGCTCGCATTGGGATCGAGACCGGGCCGCCCCATGGTCACGATCTCCTGCTTGAGGCGAACCTTCATGCGATGGAACGGCATGGACGGCGCGCCAGACAGCTTGACGTCGAGATCGGCGCAACCGGGGAGGGCGCGGACCGTGTCCAGCACTTTGGCGATCCCGTCTGGTGTGCCCGCGATGGTCCCGTTGATCCCTTCCGCCGCCAGCAGCAGTGTACCGCGGATGCCGTGATCGCGGCAGGCCTGCAGCAACGGCCCGCGCAAGGCGGCGGGATCGTCGAACCGGGTAAACCGGTAGAGTGCTGCCACGCAGACGGGCTCGCTGGGGTTGCAGTCGGGAATCGGCATGGCCGCCTCATAGCGATGTGCCCATTGCTAGTCAGCACCGTCGCGGAGCGGGTATCGAGGCCCGCGGCTCAGGTTGCCGCCGGTTGCGTGACGACGCTCGTTCGCTGCCTTGGCCGCAACCCGATACTCACGATCAGCCCCAGTCCGGTCGCGAGGCAGGCGAAGTCGATGGCAAGCGTATTCGCCGACCATTGCCCGCTAAGCGCAAGATGCAACGCGCCCGTCGCCGTCAGCGCCGCGCCCGCGAGCGCGCGCATCGATCGCGTCGTGACGATGTGAGGGCGAAGCGATCCCAGCGCGACGGCTCCCGCCTTGCCGGACCAGAACAGCGCCGCGAAGGGCAGTTCCGGCCCCGCCGCCATCCGCGCGATGGCTGCCAGAGCCAGAGCCAGCGCCAGCGGCGCACCCCAGATCACGGCGGCCCAACCCGCTTCGGCCCGGGGCAGGGCGTGCCCTGTGCCGGCTGCCGCCGCTTGGCCAGCCAGATCGACACGCCGGTCGCGGTGATCCCGCTCAGCACGAGGCCGAAGGCGAAATAGGCCAGTTGCACGGGCAGGCCGGCGAAGTTGCCGAAATGCAGGTTGTAGATGGAGGCAAGAGCCTGCTGTCCCGTCGGGCCATCGGAGAGACCGACCGTGCCGATCGGGCTGCCCCGGCCATCGAACAGGTATGTCTCGCCATAGATCAGCCGCTGGTCGTGCTCGGCGATGATCGACACCTGTTGTCCGGCGGTGCGGGGATGTTCGAGCACGACATAAGTCGTGGCCTTGTTCGGATGGTGCGCGGCCATCCAGCGCAGGGATTGATCCGCCCTTGCCACCGGCGCGGGAGTGGGATCGTCGTCCGGTTCGCTGCCGAAAACCGGCGCATAGGCCCGTTCGAGATCGCCGTCGTAGCGGCTTTCGGCGATGGCGGGATAGAGCATCGCGCCAAGCCCCATCGCGGCACCGGTGATCGCGATCATGACCGCGAAGGGCAAGGTCCAGGTGCCCAGTCGGTTGTGCCAGTCGGTCTGCGCGATCCGCCCGCCGCTCCGCGCCTTGTAACAGCGCGTATTCGGGGGAACGCGAGGGCCGAAGAACCGAAGTGGCGCGAGGATCGGATCTGCGCGGAATACGCAAATGTGCGCCGCTGGCAGGCGCGCCGGCAACGGACCTGCGCATTCGTGACGCGAAGCCAAAAAGGTCGTGCGTTACGCGATCACTTGGTTGTTACGAGACCCTCGTCGACGAGGATCCAGACAGCAAGAACAAGGCGGGTGGTGCACCCCAGCCGCCTGTCCTGTCCTACTTCCTCGGTTGCAAGCGGATAGCCAAGCCGCCGCCGGGGGCGAGGCGGACGGTCATCGTGTCGCCCTTGCGGACCTTGCGCGCGTCATAGGCAATCTGGTGCCGGGCCTCGGTGAGGTAGGTCGCATCGGGGCCGTCCTTCCAGATCGTCGCGTCATAGGTGCGCCCGGCATCGAGATGGTCGAACCGGATCGTCACCTCGCGCCCGGTTGCATCGTTGACGCCGCCGACATACCAGTCGTCGCTGTTGCGATCCTTGCGCGCGAAGATCGCGTAATCGCCCACTTCCCCGGCGATCAGGTGGCTTTCGGCCCAGTCGGCAGGCACGGCCTTGATGAAGGCGAGTTCCTTCGGATGTGCGGCGAGGCTCTCGATGAAGTCGGCGGCCATCTGGATCGGCGAATAGATCGCGAGATAGAGCCCGAGCTGCTTCGCCAGGGTCGAGGCGAGCGGCACGTCCTTGTCGCCCTTCAGGCTGAGGATGCCCGGCGTGAAGTCCATCGGCCCGGCCAGCATGCGCGTGTAGACCAGCGTCGGTTCGTGATCCGGACCGTTGTTGAAGGGCCCCCACGCATTGTATTCCATGCCGCGCGCACCTTCGCGGGAGACCCAGTTGGGATATGTGCGGCGCAGGCCGGTGTCCTTCACCGGTTCGTGCGGGTTGATGGCGATGCGGTTCTTTGCCGCTTCCTCCACCACGCGCAGATGGTGCTGCACCTGCCGCTGGCCGTCGTGCCATTCCATGACCTGCCCGCCGCAGGGATCGGCGATATCGGCATTGCAGGCGATGATCCCGCCCGCATCTGCAACGTAGCCGGTCTTCACCACGTCGATACCCAGCTTGCCGTACAGGGCCATGGCGGCGGGCAACTGCGCTTCGTAGTTGGCGATGTTGCCGCCGGTCTCGTGATGGCCGATGAGGTGCACGCCCTTCTTCTTCGCGTAAGCCGCAAGCGCCTCGATATCGAAGTCGGGATAGGCCTTGGTAAAGCTGAATTCGCGGCCGTTGCCGAACCACGTGCCGTCCCAGCCATAGTCCCAGCCTTCGACCAGCACCCCGCGAAAACCGTTCTTCGCGGCGAAGTCGATGTACTCCTTCGTCCGCTGGGTCGTGGCGCCGTGCCGTTCGCCTTGCGCCCAGGTCCAGCGGTTGGAGATCATGCCCCACCAGATGCCGATGTACTTGGCCGGCTCGAACCAGCTCACGTCGCCCAGCTTGTTCGGCTCGTTGAGGTTGAGCTCCAGATCGTTCTCGACCAGCCCCGCCGCGTCGCCGGCGATGCGGATGGCGCGCCAGGGGGTGTGGAATGCGCCCGTGCGCACCACTTTCGCCCCGCGCGACGATGGCGAGAGTGTCGCGCGGAAACGGCGATCCTGCATCCGCTTCAGCCACATGGCCGAATAATCGACCAGCGCCGCCTCGTGGATCGAGATATGGGTGCCGTCCGCCATGCGCATGGTGATCGGCGTATGCGCCGACGAAACCTCTTCGATGGCAGTCTGCGAATAGGGATATTCGTAACGGTTCCAGTCGCCCGCCGGGATCCACCATGCCTTGCCCTCGGGGGCGATGACGAATTCGGTCAGCTCGTCGGCGATGGAGGTGACAGGATGATCGCCGCGTCCGGCAAATTCGTAGCGGAAGCCGACGCCGTCGTCGAACACGCGCATCCGCACGGTGAATCCGCGCTGCGCCTTGTCGGCGAAGCTCACCGCCAGTTCGTTGTGCCGGTCGGTGACGAAGCGGCGTTCGCCCCAGGGTTGTTCCCACCGGCTGTCGGCGGTGTCGCGGGTCTCGCCGGTGACCTTCATCTCGCGGCGCAGGGGATCTTCGTCGGTGAAGATGAAACCCAAAGCCGAGTGGCCGATCAGCGGCTTGCCGTCGCGCGTCACCTCGTAGAACGGCTTGCCCTCGCTGTCCGCATCGAGCGTGACCTCGATCCGGCCGTCGGGCGACTTGACGGTGGCGGCAAGTGCCGGCGCGGTGAGTGCGATGAGGGAGGTTGCGAGCGAGGCGGACAGCAGGCGGGAAAATGTCATGACGTGACGATCAGCGCTCCATAAGCGGGAAGTTCGGAAAGGGTCGCGCCATTGAGCGCGAGAAGAACGGGGCCGTTGGCGGCGATACCGCTCAGCGCGACGGGCTGCGACGAGAGGTTGAAGTAACAATCGACGCTCTCGCCGGGGCCGGTGCGACCGAAAGACACCTGCGCGCCTTCGGCCCGGCACCATGCCACCGCGCCATGGCGGATCACTGGGTGCGCGTTGCGCAGCGCCAGCATCCTGCGGGTGTGGTGCAGCAGAGAGGCGGGATCGGCAGCCTGCATTGCGATCGAACGGGCGAGGTTGTCGTCACCGTACGGAAGCCACGGCGTGCCGGTGGTAAAGCCGCCTTCGGGCGTCCACGGCAGCGGCGTACGCACGCCGTCACGCGACAGGGTCAACGGCCAGTTGGCAATCGCCTCGGGGTCCTGCAACTGCGCGAACGGGATATCGACTTGCGCCAGGCCCAGTTCCTCGCCGTTGTAGAGGATCGGGTTGCCGCGCATGCAGGCGAGCAGCGCGATCTTCATTTTGGCGAAGGCATCGACGTCACCGTCGCCGGCCCAGCGCGAAATGGCCCGCGGCGCGTCGTGGTTCTCGAATGCCCAGCTTGGCCAGTTGGTGCCCGGTTCGTCCGGCCACTCGGTCAGCGCGCGGCAGACGAGATCGGCGGTGAGCTTCTCGGCGTAGAGGAAGTTGAACCCGTACGTCGAATTGAAGTGCCGGTCGTCCGCCGTGAAGGCGCGCATCTCCGCCTCGGAATCGTCTCCGCCCACTTCGGCCACGGTGAAGATCGTGCCCGGCGCCTCGCCATAGCGATCGGTCAGCTCGCGGATGCGGGCGATATAGGTCGGGATGTCCGGGTGCGACTGGTTGTGGATGCGCAGCTGGAAGTCGAAGGGGCGGGTGCGCGCCTTGCCGGTATCGGGCGCCGGCGGATTGTCGGTCAGCGCCTGGTCGTGCATCGCGAAGTTCACGGCATCGAGCCGGAACCCGTCGACCCCGCGATCCAGCCAGAACTGCAGGTTCGCCAGCATCGCGTCCTGCACATCGCGGTTGTGGCAGTTGAGCTGGGGCTGGCTGGCGAGGAAATTGTGCAGGTAATACTGCTGCCGCCGCGCGTCCCAGGTCCAGGCCGGACCGCCGAAGACCGACTGCCAGTTGGACGGCGGCGAACCGTCTGCCTTGGCATCGGCCCAGACGAACCAGTCGGCCTTGGCATTGTCGCGGCTCGAGCGGCTTTCCACGAACCATGCATGCTGGTCGGAGGTGTGCGACATGACCTGATCGATCAGGACGCGCAGGCCCAGTTGATGGGCGCGCGCGACCATCGCGTCGAAGTCGTCGAGCGTCCCGAAGATCGGATCCACCGCGCGGAAATCGGCGACGTCGTAGCCGAAGTCCTTCATCGGGGAGAGGAAGAAAGGCGAAACCCAGATCGCATCGACGCCCAGCGAGGCGACGTAGTCCAGACGCGACGTGATGCCGGGCAAGTCGCCGATGCCGTCGCCGTTCGAATCCATGAAGCTGCGCGGATAGATCTGGTAGATCGTCGCGCCGCGCCACCATGGCAGGGCGGGGGAGTTCGTCTCGCTCATCGTCATGTCTCTCGCGTCGCGATGGCCTGTTGCAGCACGTCGATGTGCCGGCCCATGGCGCGCACTTCACGGATCAGGGTGGCCTCGGTCTCGGCCAGCAGGCCGGCAAGGTCCGCCTCGGGCATGGCATCGGCCATCGGGTTGTAACCGTTCGCTGTCACGCCCTGTCCGGCGAAGACCTGGAACCAGGCGACTTCGGTGAACAGTTCCTCGTGCTCGCGGTGGATGAAGCCGGTCTCTCGCCACAAGGCGATCTTCTCGGTCAGCGTTGCGGGCAGTTCCATGTCGCGCACCGCATCCCAGAAGGGTTCGCCGCGGCGGGCATTGGCGGTGTAGTGGAGGACGAGGAAATCGCGGATGCGCGTCCACTCGAAGTCGGCTTGCGCATTGAAATGGTCGACCGCGGCTGCACTCGGCCGGCCATGCGGCAGCAGCGCGAGGAAGCGGCTGATCGCGCTCTGGATCAGGTGGATGCTGGTCGATTCCAGCGGCTCCATGAAGCCTGCCGCCAGCCCGATGGCGAGGCAGTTGCGGTTCCAGTGGCGGCGACGCTTGCCGGTGGTGAAGCGGATCGGGCGCGGGTCGCCCTGCGCTTCGCCATCGAGATTGGCCAGCAGGATCGAGGCCGCCTCGTCATCGCCCATGTGGGCCGAGGAATAGACGATGCCGTTGCCGATGCGGTGCTGCAGCGGGATGCGCCATTGCCAACCGGCTTTACGAGCTGAGGAACGGGTATAGGGCGTGAAGTCACCGCCCCCGGCGCACGGCACCGCCAGCGCGCGGTCGCAAGGCAGGTAGCCGCTCCAATCGTCGAACCCGGTTTTCAGCGCGCCTTCGATCAGCAATCCGCGAAAGCCGGTGCAGTCGATGAAGAAGTCAGCCGCCAGTTCGCGCCCACCGTCCAGCGTAATCGAGGCGATGTCGCCGCTCTCACTGTCGCGGTTCACGCCAGCGATCATGCCTTCGTAACGCACCACGCCGCGCGCTTCGGCAAAACGGCGCAAGTACGCGGCATAGAGCCCGGCATCGAAGTGGTAGGCATAGGGCATCTCGGGCGCACCCGGGGCGCGGCGGCCGATCTGCATGTGCATGGTCCGCGCGGCCAGCTCGTTCAGCGAATAGCGCTGCAAGGGCTTGGCAATGCCGAGCTTCTGCGCCCGCAGCCAGTAGTGCTGGAACGGCAGCAGGCCCATGCCGCGGCCGATGGCACCGAAGGCGTTCATGTAGCTTTCGCCCTCACGCAGCCAGCCGTCGAACTCGATGCCCAGCTTGAAGCTGCCTTTGGTCTCGCGCAGGAATTCCCCTTCGTCGAGCCCGAGCGCGCCGTTGAAGAGGTGGATCTGCGGGATGGTCGCCTCACCGACACCGACAGTGCCGATCGCCTCGCTCTCGACCAGCACGATGTCATGGCCGGTGGCGAAGCGGGCGACGGCGGCCGCAGCCATCCAGCCCGCCGTGCCGCCACCCGCGATCAGGATGGATGGTCTGATCGTCTTGTCCATCGCCCCGCTGCCCCGTTTCAGTCCCGTGTCTCGCCCCGGCAAGTCTGCCACTGATCCCCGGCCGGCAAGAGAGGGAGAGAACCCGGCCGGGGAGGGGGAGACGCCTATCGTTTAGATCAGACTGGCCGATCAGAACCGATAGGACGCGCCGACAAGATAGGTGCGACCGTACTTTTCGTAGTCGATGACCTGATCGCGGTCACCGCTCTGGTACGAGACGAACGGCTCGTCGGTGAGGTTGAGCGCCTGCACCGTCAGCGACAGGCCATCGAGCGCAGAACCTTCCTGGAAGCGGTAGCCGACCTGCGCATCGAAGATCGATTCCGAGTAGGTCTGACGGAACTGCCGCGAGGCCGAGATGCCGATGAATTCGGCCAGGTACGAGGTGCGGAACCGATGGCTGAGCCGCGCCTCGAAGCCCGAGTTCTCGTAGAACACGGTGGAGTTCACGACCCACTTCGACAGGCCCGGCACGTCGCTGTCGAACGAAGTGTCGGAGACGGTGTCGAATACGGTCAGCTTGCTGTCGGTATAGGCGACGCTGGTCTGGAAGCCGAAGCCCGACAGCGCCGGGGCGATCATCTCGAACGGGATCGCGGCGCTGGCCTCGATACCGCGGATGCTGCCCTTGGCAGTGTTGTCCGGCCCGCTGACGAAGCCGAGCGTGGTCGTCTGTTCGACGATCGCGCGCTGTTCGTCGGACAGCGTCGGCAGCAGGTACGAGAAGTCGCGCACCACGCTGACCGCATTCGGGTTCACGAAGTCCTTCAGCCACTTGTAGTAGCCGGCAACCGCGACATAGCCCTTGCCGCCGGCGAAGTACTTCTCGAACGAGAGGTCGACGCTGTCGGCGATGTAGGGGCGCAGCTTCGGGTTGCCGCCGCTGGCCGAGAACAGCGAGTTCAGCGCGCCGGTGGGCTGCGTCGCGATCGTCGCGTTGGACGATGCGTTGAGCTGGTCCATGCGCGGGCGGGCCAGGGTGCGCGCCGCGCCGAAGCGCAGCTTGGCATTGTCGGCCACCTCGAAGTTCAGCGACAGGCTGGGCAGGACGTGGTTGTACTTGTCGCCAGAGGTGACGGGCGTGCGCACCGCGTTGATGCCGCCCGGCGAATCGAACCCGCTCGACGACTGGTCGGTGCGGACGAACTGGACGCCGATGTTGCCGGTCATCGGGATCGAGCCGAGATCGGTGTCGAGATCGGCGCGCAGGTAGCCGGTCCAGACCTTTTCGGTCACGGTCCAGTCACCGGGGAAGGGCAGGTCCGAGCTCTGGATGTCGGTCAGCACATAAGTGCCGTCGTTGATGAGGGCAAACGGATCGTAGGCAACCTGCGGACCGAAGCCGAGGAAGCCGAGCGAGGCCATCGGGTCGAGCAACGCCGACTGCGGGATCGGCAGCTCGCGGATCGCGCCCGGGTCGTTTGGATCGGTCGAGGTGCCGCCGGCAAGGCTCAGGCAGTTCTGCGTGATGTCGCGCTTCTTGCTGCGGTCGTTGTAGGCGACGCCCGCGACCAGCTGCTTGACGAACGAGTTCTCGAACTTGGCCGCGATTTCGCCGCGGGCCGAGAACAGCTCGTCCTTGGTCATCGTGTTGTTGATGAAGCCGGCCTGCACGATGCCGCGCCCGCCGCCCCAGCCGCGCGGGTCGGTCAGGACGATGGTGCCGGTGTCCGAATAGTCCGCCGTATTGGTGAACTGGAACGGGAAGCCGCTGTTGCCGCGGGTGTAGCTGACCGTGTCCGACGGGTCGCTGCTGCTCGCGCCGTAGCCGAAGCCCGAGTAGCTCTCGATCTGCTGCAGGCGGCGATCCGCGCTGGAGTAGGAGACGTCGAGGTTCAGCAGGATGTCGTCGTTCTCGTACTTGGTGTTCCAGCCCGCCGCGAAAGTCTCGGTGTCCTTGCGGTCGTAGTCGTTGCGGACCACCGGCTGGACGTTGGCATACGTGACGCTGTCCGCCATGCCGGTACCCTGCAGGTCGGTGATCGTCGTGCTGGCGCCCCAGCCGGGATAGAGCGGGAACTCGATGCCGCGCATCGGAATGCGCTCGCGGTAGTCGGCGTAGAAGACGTCGACCGAGGTGTTCCAGTTGTCCGCCGGTTCGAATTCGAGCGTGCCGAACGCGCCGAGGCGGTCGAGGTCGACCGACTTGGCGTAAGGCTTCATGCCGCCCAGCACCATCGTGTCGTTTTCGGTCGGGTAACCCCACGCGCTAAAGCGCTTCACCTGGCTCGGGCTCGACTGCAGGGCGACGCCCAGCGCAATGCCGATGGTGTCGTCGGCGAACTGGTCGACGTAAGTGCCGGTGGCGCGGTAGCCCCAGCCCTTTACGTCGGGGTTGAGCGAGCCGCCTTCGTTGAATTCGAGGCGACCGGCGACGTTGACGATCCGCTCGCCCTTCGACAGCGGGCGGATGGTGCGCAAGTCGACGGTGCCGGCCAGGCCCTGACCGATGAGGCCCGCGTAAGGCGTCTTGTAGACGACGCCCTGGTCGATCAGTTCCGACGGGTACTGGTCGTATTCGACGGCGCGGTTGTCGCCCGAAGAGACCATCTCGCGGCCATTCAGCAGCGAGGTCGAGTAGTCGGGGCCGAGACCGCGGACCGACAGCGACTGGGCGCGGCCGTTGATGCGCTGGACGGCGAGGCCGGGCAGGCGGCCCAGCGTTTCGGCGATCGAGACGTCGGGCAGCTTGCCGATGTCTTCCGAGCTGAACGCCTCGGCGATGACCGGGCTGTCCTTCTTCAGGTTGATCGCGGTTTCCAGCGCCTGGCGATAGCCTTCGACGACGATGACGTTGTCCTGCGCGTCATCTTCCGAAACGGTCTGGTCGCCCGGCTCTACGCTGGCTTCCTGTGCGAAGGCAATGCCCGGCGCGGCCATCGCGACGAGGGCGGCGGCAAATGCGGTAGCGCTGACGCTGTGGCTCAACTTGGTCCGAAAATTCATCCTCAGTCCCCTAGGCGGGAAGGCTTTTGCGGTGCGTCGCGCCTTCTCGAGTCCCCGCCTGCTCCCGTCGTTCCCGGATAGCGGCGATGGGGCCGGATACTGCGCAACATGGGCGCAGCGGAAGACAGCATACGTATACGCTGCTAGTGCGAAATGTTGAGGGACATGGAAAAAATGCAGTTTCGACAGCAACTTGATGAGTGCGGATTCGCTTCCTGCCGACGGGTCGGTGAGCTATGGTAAGGCACCATCGGCAACGGGTCGGCAGGCCGCGGAGGGAATAACATGGGGCGCAAGCCGAGCGGCAGGCCGACCAGTTTCGACATCGCCTACGCGGCCGGCGTATCGCAGCCCACCGTCAGCCGGGCGCTGCGCGGCGACCAGTCCGTCAGCCGCGAAACGCGCGAGCGAATCGAGAAGATCGCCCGCGATCTCAACTACACGGTCGACAAGAACGCGTCGTCGCTCCGTTCGCAGCGGTCGAACACCATCGCCCTGCTGTTCTTCGAGGATCCGACGCCCGACGAGAGCATGATCAACCCGTTCTTCCTCGCGATGCTGGGGTCGATCACACGGGCATGCGCGAATCGCGGGCTGGACTTGCTCATCTCGTTTCAACGGATGGAGGACGACTGGCACGTTCGGTATCAGGATTCGCACCGGGCCGACGGGCTGATCCTGCTCGGCTACGGCGACTTCGAAGTCTATCGTTCGCGGCTCGAGAAGCTGATCGAGCAAGGCACGCATTTTGCACGCTGGGGCTCGGTACGCAGCGATTTCAGCGGTTCGACGATCGGGTCCGACAATCTGGGCGCGGGACGGCTTGCGGGAGAGCACTTGCTGTCGATCGGGCGCAGGCGGATCGCGTTCCTGGGCCATACGACCAGCCAGTATCCCGAATTCGCCGACCGCTATCGCGGCATGTGCGGTGCCTGTGCGGATGCCGGGGTGGAGCCTGATCCGAACCTCAATTTCGACGCGCTGACCAACGAGGACGCGGGTTATCGCGCGGCGCGTGCACTGCTCGCGTCGAAGCAACCGTTCGACGCGATTTTCGCGGCCAGCGATCTCATCGCCATCGGCGCGATGCGGGCCTTGGCCGGGGCAGGGTTGCGCGTGCCCGAGGATGTGGCCGTGATCGGCTTCGACAACATCCCCGCCGCCAGCCTGACCAGCCCGCCGCTCACCACCGTGCAGCAAGACGTGGCGGGCGCCGGCAAACGCCTTGTCGAGACGCTGATGGCACAGATCGAGCGCCGCCCCGCGCCCGACGCGCGACTACCCACGAAGCTGCTGGTACGCGGGAGCACGGTGCCCGATTGACGGGTCCATCCCGCTACGTTGCAGCGCGATACATTCGTATTCTTGTTGTCCTGCCGTGCGGGGCATGAAACCGAGACGCGAACGACCGCCGCCGCGAGCGGAGGGGTAAAGGGAAAGGATTCGTCCGCGATGCAAAAGCCGCGGCAGGGCTTCTGGGGCCTGTGGAACATCAGCTTCGGCTTCTTCGGCATCCAGGTCGGCTTCGCCCTGCAGAACGCCAACATGAGCCGTGTCTTCCAGACGCTGGGCGCGAGCATGGACGATCTGCCCGCGCTGTGGATCGCCGCGCCGCTGACCGGGCTTATCGTGCAGCCGATCATCGGCCACATGTCGGACCGGACGTGGAACCGGCTCGGCCGCCGTCGCCCCTATTTCCTGACCGGCGCGGTGGTGGCCGCGCTGGCACTTTTCCTGATGCCGCTGGCGCCGACGATCGCCGCGCCGCTGGTCTTTGCCGCCGCGATGCTGTGGCTGCTGGATGCCAGCCTCAACATCTCGATGGAGCCGTTCCGCGCCTTCGTCGGCGACATGCTGCGGACCGACCAGCACGCAGCTGGCTATGCGGTGCAGACCGCCTTCATCGGCGCAGGTGCGGTGCTCGGCTCGATCTTCCCGTTCATGCTCGAACACCTCGGCGTCGCGAACGTCGCGGCAGAGGGCGCCTTGCCCGACACGGTGCGGTATTCGTTCTGGTTCGGGGCCGTCGCGATCTTTTTCGCGGTGCTGTGGACGGTGTTCTCCACCCGCGAATACAGCCCCGAGGAACAGGCCGCCTTCGCCACCGAGGTCGAGGCCGTCGACGACAGCGAAATGATGGCGCGTCTCGCCGCGAAGTCGCCGCTGCGTTCGCTGGTCTGGATCGTGGCGGGGCTGGCCGTGATGGCCGCGGTCTTCCTTCATTCGCTGGAGAAAGAGGTCTACCTCCTCGGCGCGCTGCTGGCCGTCTATGGCCTGCTCGACATGATTGCCATCGGCATGGCCCGCGCGGGTCGGCCCGCCAACATGCTGTCGAGCATCGTCGGTGACTTTTCGGGCATGCCGCCGGTGATGAAGCGGCTCGCACTGGTCCAGTTCTTCAGCTGGTCGGCGCTGTTCATCATGTGGATCAACACCACTCCGGTCGTCACCCAGTACGTCTTCGGATCGAGCGACACGGCAAGCGCCGCCTATAACGAAGGGGCGAACTGGGTGAACGTGCTCTTCACCGTCTACAACGGCGTGGCCGCGATTGCCGCACTGGCCCTGCTGCCCTGGCTGTCGCGCCGCTTCGGTCAGGTTCGCACGCACTCGATCTGCCTGACGCTCGGGGCACTCGGCTTTCTCGGCTTCTTCGTGCTGCGGTCTGCCAATGCGCTGCTGGTGTGCGAGATCGGCATCGGTATCGCCTGGGCCTCGATCCTCGCCATGCCCTACGCCATCCTCGCATCGAACCTGCCGCAGGCGAAGCTCGGCATCTACATGGGCCTGTTCAACATTTTCGTCGTCGTGCCGCAGCTGCTGGTGGCGACGGTGATGGGCTCGATCATGCTCGCCTTTTTCCCCGGCGAACCGGTGTGGACCATGCTGTTCGCCGCCGCCGCCTGGGCCATCGCCGCGCTCGCCATGACGCGCGTTTCCGCCGCCATCCCCGCGGCCCAGACCGAACCTGTGAGGACCGCATGAAACTGACCCGACCGATCATCGCTGCCGGCGTCGCCGCCCTGCTGGGTGCAGGCAGCCTCTATGCCATGGGCACCACGCCCGACGAACCGGCCACCAATGCCGCATCGCGCGATCCGTGGACGCCGCAGCCCTACGTGGAGCTGACCAATCCCGAATGGTCGAAGGACGCGGTCCTCTACCAGATCAACACCCGCCAGTTCACCAGGGAGGGCACCTTCCGCGCGGCAGAGGCGGAGCTTCCCCGGCTGAAGGCGATGGGCGTCGATATCCTGTGGCTGATGCCCATCCACCCGATCGGGGAGAAGAACCGCAAGGGCACGCTCGGCTCGCCCTATTCGGTGAAGGACTATTACGACGTGAACCCCGAATTCGGCACGAAGGAGGACTTCAAGCACTTCGTCGATGCCGCCCATGCGCAGGGTTTCCACGTCATCCTCGACCTTGTCGCCAACCACACCGCGTGGGACAACAAGCTCGCGACTGAACACCCCGACTGGTACGAAAAGGACTGGAAAGGCGACTTCCGCCCGACCCCATGGTGGGACTGGTCCGACATCATCGACCTCGACTGGTCGAAGCCGGGCGTGCGCGAACATGTTGGCGGGGCGATGGAATACTGGGTCCGCGAATTCGGGGTCGACGGCTACCGCGCCGATGCCGCGGGCTACGTGCCGACCGACTTCTGGGAGACCGAACGCAAGCGGCTCGACGCGATCAAGCCGGTCTTCATGCTGGCCGAATGGAAGACACCGGAACTGACCCGCCGCGCCTTCGATGCGGTCTACGCGTGGGAATGGCACGGCGCGGTCAAGGACATCGCCAAGGGCAAGGCCGATGCCACCGCCCTGTTCGGCTACTATGCCGAAAACGAAAGCGCCTGGCCGCGCGAGGCGATGCGCATGACCTATATCGAGAACCACGACAGCAATGCGTGGGAAGGGACGCAGTACGAGAATTTCGGCGATGCGCTGCCGATCTTCACTGCGCTGGCCTTCACCGGCGAGGGGCTGACCGTCATCCACAACGGTCAGGAAGCCTGCAACGCGAAGCGGCTCGCGTTCTTCGAACGGGACCCGATCGACTGGACGCAGGGCAAGGACTGCGCGCTTGGCCCGCTGCTCACCGACCTCATCGCCTTCCGCAAGGCGAACCCGGCGCTCGCCAACGGCAAGTGGGGTGCGCGGATGCAGCAGGTGGTGAACGACCAGCCCAAGCAGCTTTTCGCATGGGTGCGGCAGGAAAACGGCAACAAGGTCGTCGGCCTGTTCAACCTTTCGGCAAAGCCGGTGACCGCGAAGCTGTCCGACGCGCTGGCCGAGGGCAGCTACACCGAGTTTCGCACCAGGGCGCCGGTTGCGTTGAAGGCGGGCGATACGGTCACACTGCCGGCGTGGGGTTATCGCCTCATGTCATCGGGCGGCAAATGATCGGGTGAGGGGGCGGCGCCCGCCCACCCCCCTACCTTGCCGTGCTTGCCATCCGGGGCCGCATCGTTGCACAACCGGCCCTGACGACGACAGGGAGGGGGCCGCGTCAAGACCGTGAAGCTGCACTGCCTGCCCAGCCTTAGCGGCCGATGGGGCTGATCCCCGCCGCCCTCCTGCCGATCGGGCTGGTCATCGCGCTGTTCGTGGTGGCCGCCTATGTCGAGGCGAAGGGAGAGGGGCAGCGCTTCTTCACCCGCCATCGCCATGCCGCCTATGTCCTGGCGCTGGGCGTCTATTGCAGCAGCTGGACCTTCTACGGCGCGGTCGGCAGCGCCTCGATGCAGGGGTGGAACTACCTGCCGATCTATTTCGGTCCGGTGCTGCTGCTGCTTTTGGCACGCGGCTTCCTCCGCCGTCTCGCGCAGGCCGTGGCGGACGAGCAGGCGACCAGCATTTCCGACTTCATCGCGACACGCTTTTCGCACGACATCGCCGTCGGTCGGCTCGTGGCCGTGATCTGTCTTCTCGGCACCATTCCCTACATCGCCCTGCAGCTCCGTTCGATCGGCAATGCGCTGTCGTTTGCCTCGGGCCACGATGTCGCGATTCCCGCCATGGTCGCGGCGACAACCTTGCTTGCGCTGTTCGCCGTGCTGTTCGGCATCCGCCGGTTCGAAATCGCGGGGCGCAGCGAAGGGCTGGTCTTTGCCATCGGGCTCGAATCGCTGATCAAGATCCTGGCGCTGGCCAGCGTCGCGATATTTGCGCTCTGGTATTTGACTACCCTGCCGCCCGCACCGGTGCGAGAGGCGAAAGGGGTGATGCGCGCGGTCTTCGATCCCGGCACCATTTCGCTCGATACCGCCGTCATTTTTCTCATCTCGATCTTCGCGGTGATCGTCCTCCCCCGCCAATTCTACATGGGTCTGGTCGAGGCGCGCAGGGCCGACGACTTGCCGCGGGCATCGCGCGGCCTTGCGCTCTACATCGCGGCGATGGCGGCGATGGCACCGGCGATCGCGCTCGGCGGTTTCGCGCTTTTTCCCGGGTCGACCGATCCCGATCTCTATGTGCTGGCCATGCCGATGAGGCTCGGCAACGACTGGATCGCCGCGGCGGCGCTGCTGGGCGGGATCAGCGCGGCGGCTTCGATGGCGATCGTCGATGCGACAGCGCTCTCGACTATGGTGTCGAACGACCTTTTCCTGGCCAGCGTGGTAGGAGCACGCTCGGGCGGCGAACACGGCGCATTCGGGCGGCGCATTCTTGCCATCCGGCGCGCATCGGTGGCGGCGATCATGGCGCTGTCGCTGGCCTGGGCGCTGCTGGTGGGCGAGAACGAGACGCTGGCGTCCATCGGCCTCATCGCCTTTGCCGCGATGGCGCAGTTCACGCCGCACCTGCTGATGGCCACTTACGGTGCGCAGCGCGATCCGATGGCGGCGCGCGCCAGTCTGTCGGTCGGGCTCGCGCTGTGGCTCTATACGCTGGCACTGCCGCCGATCCTGCCGGTCGATTGGCTGGCGAGGATCGGGCTGACGCCGTTCGATCCGCTCAACCTGTTCCACATCGGCTCGGCCAGCCCGCTGGTGCACGGCGTCTTCTGGAGCCTCGGCGCCAATCTCGCGGTCCTCGCCCTCCTGTCCGCGCGGCGGATCCCGCGGCCCGCACTGCCCAAGCTGCTGCGGGTCCAGCGGCCGGTGCGCGATCAGCAGGACCTGGTCGATCTGGTCGCCGGTTTCGTCGGGATCGAGCGGGCGCGCCACGAATTTGCCGGGATCGACCCGCGCGCTCCGATCGATCGACGCACCGGCCAGATCGCGCAGGACGTCCTGGCCCGTGTCGTTGGCGCGGCACCGGCGCGTGCCCTTGTCGCCTCGGCGATGACCGGCGGCACGATGAACCTGGCCGAAGTCACCCGCCTGCTCGACGAAGGAGGGCAGTCGCTGCGCTTCTCGCGGCAGTTGCTGGCAGCCACGTTCGAGAATCTCGATTCCGGCATCAGCGTCGTCGATGCCGAAATGAACCTTGTCGCGTGGAACAGCCGCTACCTCGACATGTTCGACTATCCGCCCGGTCTCGTCCGCGTCGGCGCGCCCATCGCCGAACTGGTTCGGTTCAATGCCGGGCGCGGCGATTTCGGGGCGGGGGACATCGAAGATCAGGTCGCCAGGCGGCTCGCCCACTTGCGAATGGGCACCCCGCACGAGTTCGAGCGGCAGCGGGCCGACGGGCGAGTCATCAAGACGGTGGGCGGCCCGATGCCGGGCGGCGGCTATGTCATGAGCTTCACCGACATCACGGTCGAGGCGCGGCTGCGCGACCGCCTTTCGCGCACGCTGGACGAACTGGAACACCGGGTTCGCGAACGCACCCGCGAATTGAGCCAGGCCAATGCGCAACTGGCCGACAGCGACCGAGAGAAGACCCGCTTCCTCGCCGCCGCCAGCCACGACCTGCTGCAACCGCTCCACGTCGCGCGGCTGTTCACCAGCGCCCTGTCGCGGCAGCTCGATGCTGACGAAAAGGTTCTGGCCGGACGCATCGACGAATCCATCGTCGGCGCGGAGTCGCTGCTGCGCGCGCTGCTCGACATCAGCCGCATCGATGCCGGCGGCGTGGTGCCGCAGGTGGAGCCCGTCGCTCTCGGCCCGTTTCTGGCCGATGTCGCCGGCGGTCTGCGCCCGCTGGCCGAGGCGAAGGGGCTGAGCCTGCGTGTGGTCGGCAGCAGCGCGGTGGTGGCGAGCGATCCGGGTCTGCTTCGCTCGGTGGTGCAGAACCTCGTTTCCAACGCGATCCGCTATACCGAACGGGGCGGTCTCGTGATCGGCGTGCGCCGACGCGGCGGGCATGTCGGCATCGCGGTGGCGGACAGCGGGGTCGGCATCGCGGAGGAGCGGCAGGAGGAGATTTTCCGCGAATTCACGCGCATCGGCGACGTGGAGGCCGAGGGATTGGGGCTTGGCCTTGCCCTTTCGCGCCGCATCGCCCGCCTTTTGGGCGCGGAGATCGAGCTGTCGTCTCGCAGGGGGCACGGCAGCTGCTTCACGCTCGACCTCCCCGTGGGAGCCCTGACGGAGCCCGGGATCGCGCCTGTCTTGCCTTCAGCGAAAAGCGATGCCGCGACCCGGCCGCTGCGCGTGCTGGTCGTCGACGACGATGCCAGTGTGGTCGATGCGACCATGGCGATGCTGCGCAGCATCGGTCACATGCCGCTGGGGGCCGCGACCATCGCCGAGGCGCTTGCGCATGCAGAAGGCGTAGACGCTCTGATCGCGGACCTGCGACTGGCAGACGGGGAAACCGGCATCGATCTGGTCCGCGCCCTGCGTCGGCTTCGGCCCGATCTGCCCGCCCTGATCGTCACCGCCTCCATCGTCTCGGGACTGCAGGCCGAGGCCGCGGCGCTCGGGGTCGAGATGCTGGGAAAACCCGTCGATCCTGCTGCGATAGAGCGCTTCCTGGCCGACGTGGCCGCGCGGGCGTCAGTGGGTGAGGTCGAGCCCTAGCGAACGGGCGACCAGCGCGGCCTGCGTTCGGTTGCCGACATCCAGTTTGCGCATGATCGCGGTCATGTGCCCTTTCACCGTCGCCTCTGTGATGCCGAGGTTCCAGGCGATCTGCTTGTTGAGTTGGCCTTCCACAACCGCGAGCAGCACCTTCAGCTGCGTGGGGGTCAGTCCCGCGACGGTCTCGCGCACGCTATCTTCCGTATCGGGCGCGGCGGCGGGCTGGGCGGTTGGGCGCTTGCCGGCGAGGGCAGCGTGGATTGCCTGCTCCATCGCGTCGAGGTCGCCATTCTTGTTGATGAACCCCACCGCGCCGAAGCTGCGCACTTCGCTGGCGGCGTTGTCGCCCTCCGCACTCGATACCACGAGGATCGGCACTGCCGGCCGTTCTGCATGGAGCAGGGCGATGCCCGAATAGCCGACGGCGCCGGGCATCTTGAGATCGAGCAAGATCAGCGAGAGATCGTCGGTCTCGGTCACCTGCCGGGCCGCGGCGTTCAGCGTTCCCGCCTCCACGATCCGTTCCGCGGGCGCGACGCGCGACACTGCCATGGCCAGCGCCTGGCGATAGAGCGGGTGGTCGTCTGCGATCAGCACCGTCATCGGCGTGAACCGCCGCGCGATCGATCCGGCCGGAACCGTCTGGGCATCCCTGTCTCTCCCGTGGCGAAGGTCGCCGCCCGCTCTGTCCGGGGCATGCGTCCACCCGCAAGCGTTCACGATAGGCCATAACGAGCGGAGAGACCAACCCCCGACCATGGTCGTGCCCGACGCACCTAGGTCGGGATGCAACAGCCATCGCGTTTCGATCACGATGTGGAGCATCCGGAAAAACGGATCGAACAAGGGAGAGAACCGCGATGGCACGCAAATTGCCACGAATGGCCGGGGCGCTGCTCGCCACTACCGCCCTGCTGGCACCGGCAGGTGCATTTGCCCAGACCGCTCGCGAAACGGAGCTGGAAGCCCGCTTGGAAAGGCTGGAGGCCGAGATGCAGGCCCTGCGTGCCGATCTGGCCGCCTCTCGCGCAGCGCAGAACGATGCCGTTGTCGCCGCGCAGGCCGCGCAGGCCAGCACCGCCGAAACCGCCAGGAAGGTCGCCGCGCTGGAAAGCAAGCCGGTGCCCGAAGGGTTCCGCGTCGGCTCGACCACGGTCAAAATGGGCGGTTTCATCAAACTTGTCGCCGCGCACAGCACGTTCAGCGAAGGCGAGGTCGCCAACAATTCGCTGGGCCGCGATTTCTACCTGCCGCAGACCATCCCGGTGGGTGCCGGGCCGAGCAGCACGGTGCAGGACGTCAGTGCCAAGCAGTCGCGCTTCTGGCTGAACCTTGCCACCGACGTCGCCGGGCATACCGTCAAGGGCCTGGTCGAGGCAGACTTCCAGACATCGCCCGGCACGCAAGGGTCGCAGCGCACCACCAACGGCTACAACCTCACGCTGCGCCGCGCCTTCCTCCAGCTCGACAAGCTGACCTTCGGGCAGGACTGGACCACGTTCCAGTAGACCGGCGCGCTACCCGAAACGACGGACTTCGTCGGCGGCGCGGAGGGGACCGTCTTCGTCCGGCAGCCGCTGATCCGCTACAGCGCGCCGGTCGGCAAGACGGCGACCCTGCACCTGGGTGTGGAGAACCCCGAATCCGGTACGGCGGTCGCGGGCAGCCCGGCACTGATCGAAAACGGCGACGATCGCATCCCGGATTTCACCGCGCGGCTCGCCCTCACGCCTTCGTTCGGCGAACTGTCGCTGGCCGGTCTGGTCCGGCAGGTCCGCGTGGAAAGCGGCGGTGTTGCGGCAGATGCGATGGGCTGGGGCATCAGCGGCGGCGGCAAGGTCTTCCTGAACGAAGCCAAGACCTCCGACATTCGGGTGCTCGCCACCTATGGCCATAACGCCGGGCGCTACATCGGCCTGAACTTCGCGCCCGATGCGGTGCTGGTGCCGGCCACGGGCGAATTGGAAAGCGTCAACGAGTTCGCGGCCATCGCGGCCCTGCGGCTTGCGGTCGCCAGCAACGTGCGGGTCAACCTGATGGGGTCGTACCAGAAGG